>JAFYRK010000038.1 GCA_017559545.1 Bacteroidales bacterium | reverse complement strand
CATCCTTCCTGTAGAAGTGAAGTCGGGTAAAGATTATACGAAGCATAGTGCCTTGGATAATTTCATGAAAGTGCCGGACTATCATATATCATCAGCATTGGTTCTTAATGACGATAGGGAGATAAGAGTAGTAAATAATGTCACTTATGCCCCTATATACAATGTAATGTTTTTATCATCTAAAGAACAAAATCCGGAGGATTTGATCTTCTGATAACTTATATGTGTGAAATGCTTATCCTGATTTTCAACTGATGACAATTCAGGAAAAGTTTGTATATTAGAGGTCACTCATCATTAAAGATGGGTGGCTTTTTTATGGAAGATAATTATCTCATACAGTCAAAGATACATACAAGGGCGATTGTGACCCTAATGGAAAATATTGTCGCCAAAAAAAGTGCCAGTATTTCTGATTATCACGACATCTTTATTCATTGGATTTCTTGGTTTCATATTAATGAAGCAATGTATGACAACCTTTCGAATCCGAATAAGGGAGAGCACCTTGAGGTTACATTGGCAAAACTTCGGGTTACCATACCTGGCTTTGAGTCATGCGCCAGGATGCTACTTAACGATATCGTATCGATAATGTCCATATATCGCTCTAACACCGAGTTCTTTTCATCATTATATCAGAATCGCGAAACATTGCGTGACATGATGTGGGATCATGTTAATGAGTTGGATAAGAAGTTCGATCCGACAATGGAGATACTTGCGAAGAGAAGAAAGGTTGACTATGAATTGGAAAGATTGCTTTGTATGTATCGTCGCGATACAAAGATGTATTACAAAGCACTTGATGAACTGGAAACGAAATATACTGTAACAATAAATCCAGACAATCCTCAGTTCTGGTTCTCACAGTCTGAAGATATGTATCGGGAACACGACAAGAAGTATAATGAGTTTTTGAACTATAAAGGTCGCTGCATGACTTCTGTTTCATCAAATTATGCAGAATGTGCATTTATGACAGCCGAAAGGATACATAATGTTCTCTGCAAAGAAATCGAAGTTTGTAGCAATGTCGTGTCCTCATGTAATAATGCAGAGGATGAGTCCAAGTCAGAACAGACCCTCATTATTGAAGAGCGTCCAAGTGCAGCAAAAGTATATCTGAACGGTGATACCTGCCAAAGTTTCTATCGCTCAGGTGCCGTTGATTTATTTCTTGCAAATTGTAGTGAGGAGAATTTCTATCAGTTGATGAATCTGAACCTTCCTGACCCGGAAACAGGAATAAAACTTATATATGCTGACGGTTTGTATTACGTTCTCCGCATACTCAAGGATTTTCTTATAGATAAGGGGCAAACTCAAGATTGGATCAATGGTGTACTGGAATCTTTTGGTAAGAATTATAAAACATTTGAGGCTCATAGTAATGATGTCTTCACAGACTCTGAAAAAGAAAAATCAGGAGCATATAAGTTGTATCCAATTGTCAAAGATTGGCTAAAATTCCGAAAGGAGGCATAATCCCCCTTTGATCCCCCTTTGATGTAGAGTTGTTAATGTGCTGACTTTTAGCATGTTATCGACTCTTATTTCATTGAGAAAATACCCTTTCCTCACCTGTCTTCCCCTTTCTAACCCTTCTACCTTTGCCAACAGAACTTTTAAAAGAAAATGAATATGCAAAGGAAAGAAATCAAGCCTCAAAGTGTCCAGTTGGCATATGAGGATTACGAAAGACTCCTTCAGATTGAGCAGGAATATCTTGGCCAGAAGGAGCATCAGGTGAAGAAGAGAAATCTTATTAAAGGTCTTAAGGGTCTTCAGGATTTCTTTATGTGTTCAACATCAACAGCTTGGCGGATCAAGAACGCAGACTGGTTCAGACCGGCACTGGTACAACATGGTCGTCATGTGCTGGTGGATGCGGACGTCGCTTGGGAACTTGCAAACAAGTACTCAAGAAGATGTGTCTATAATAGGTCAAGGAAGGACTCAGACGGTGAGGGAGGAAAGTAATATGGCAGCGAAGATTACGATCCACACGACGTTCTCTCTTATCGAGAAATTCAAGAAAGACACTTCGCTGACAGAGAACGAACAGATGCTGCTGAAGTATCTGCCACACAAGGTGCAGAACATTATCTGGGAACTCCACAACTCCATGAAGTTCCCAATACCATACTGTTTCTCCACCATCCTCACCGCAGTTTCCGGTTCAATAGCAAACTCAAAGGTACTATGCGCCAACAATGGATATACCGTATATGCAAATATATTCATGGCTATCATCGGAGAGAGTGGAGAGAACAAGAGCCAGCCGATAAAATGGTTCATGGAGCCACTATGGAAGCGGGCAGGGGAAATCCTTGACGAATACAACAAAGATCTCGAACACTATCAGAAGGAGACAGCAAAAGGCAATCTTGATGTTGAGAGACCGCGCAAGACCCAGTATATCATTCAAGACGCCACAATAGAAGCCATCAAAGAAATTCTTCATGAAAATCCACGTGGTATAATGGACGTCTTTGACGAGTTAGCGTTGTGGATCAAATCCTTCTCAAGATACACGAAAGGACACGTATCCGAACAGGGCGAATGGATTGTAATCTATGATGGGGATGACCTTATCGTCAACAGAAAAGGAAATTCAAAAGTACTCCACATCAAGCGTCCGTTTGTATCCTTGATAGGATCGATCCAGCCTTACATCTTATGTGATGCATTCAAAGGTGCCGGCACCGAAGACGGTTTGCTTTGGAGAATACTCATGACACACTCCGAGCATCCGGCGTGCCCACTCCTCTGGAATGACGAACAGCCGGACGAGAATTTATGCAAAGATTGGTCGAAAATCATATTATCGATTTTCGATCAGTCATTGGGCGTAGATTACGAACATCCGAAACAGATCCGGTACACAGAAAACGGTTGGGCAACAGTCAGGAATTGGCAAAATGAGAGAGAATGGGAATTCACTTCTTCTCGTCCACAAAAAGAATTATCAGTCTGGAGAAAAGTACAGGTCAACGTCCACAAGATTGCTCTCATCCTCAAGGTGCTATGGAGGGCATGCAACGAAGATGTTTTAGAGATTGGAGATGGCGACAAGGGGGACTTGCCTACAGACGAAGACCCAACAGGCAACGAAGATTTCATCGGTATGCAGATCGCCATGGCGGCAACCCACATTATGAACTATTATCTAGATGGAGCTCTGCAGACTTTAGATATGATGTCAAAGATGTTCCCTAAGCCTTTGCTAGCGGATCAGAAGGTATTCCTTAGACTACTTCCAGCTGATAGGTTCATTGCAAGAAGTGAAATTCTAAGCATCTGTATTAATCACGGAATGAGGCCAAGAACAATTGACCGATATTTAGGACAGTTGAAAGGCTCATACTTGGAAAGCCAACACGGAAGATACAGACTATCTAATAGTGGCAAAATGGCAATTTCCGGAGAAAAATACCAACCGAAGCATGTCTGACCGCGATTTTAGCCACTGATTCTTGCCATTTCAATTGGCAAGAATGTGGCAAATTGCCAATCACCTGACACTTGAGGCTTTTGCCATTGTTTTGCCACTCAATTTGGCAAAGTATTTCAAGAGTTTTCAGCCTCTCACGCATCTCAAAGGCCATCCATATCTCTATTTTGCCAATTTTGCCATGTTGCTAATAGTATAGATATGGTCAAAGAGAATTCGTTATGGTTATTAGCTAACCGAAACTATCAAAAAGAGTACTGTTTAACATCAAAAAATCGAACGTAGTGAGATAAAGCGAGTTTGTGTTTTGGGCTAACCAAAACCTGCCCTCCCGGGCAGCGCAGCTCTCAAGTTCGCAAAGGAGATAAATTATGGAAGAACATAAGAAAAACAAAGGAGGCAGAACACCGCTTCCTGAAAAAGAAAAACGCAAGCACTGCGTCGGAACAAAGCTGAACGACATAGAGCTTCAGATTCTGGAAGCCAAGATACAAGAGTACAAGATGAGTCTGTATGAGTATCTCCGAAGAGCTCTGAACGAATGCAAGATCAGCGAGAAAGACTACAAGACATTCCTAAAGGTCGTAGATGAATTTTCCATCTCACACGTGATGAGGCTATGCGTCATTCAATCTGTCGTATATCCGCGAGTGACTGTAGAAGAGATCAAAACATACAAGGACTTGAGCATGCAAGTTAGAAATTACGGAGTCAACATCAGGCCGATAGCAATAAAGGCTACCATGCAATCCGATGACAACACTGACTATACTGACTACGTAGCGATAATGGAAAGAGAACTGGAGCATATCAGAGATTTGGTAAAAACTTTTCAAAACAAGCTAAAGCAATGATGGTAAAGATTACAACCGGATCCAGTTTCGGTGGAGCAATAAAGTATGACGAGGGTTTACTCGGCAAGGAACAGGTATATGAAACTATCGGCTTTGAAGGAATCGATATGGATTGCGACAGCATGGGGCGATTCGCACCAAACGTGCAGGATATAACTGACAGCTTTGAGATGCAGGCGGCGTTAAACCCAAATGTTTCACAACCAGTCAAACACTTTGCAATCAGCTGGCATCCCGACGATGCAGCCATTCTTACCAATAAGGTAATGACGGAAGCCGTACGACAATATCTCAAAGAGATGGGATACGACAACACGCAGTATCTGATTACCCGTCACCTTGGGACTGACAACCCGCATTGCCATGTAGTAGTCAATGCTGTTGACAACGACGGCAAGAAGATCAACGACTACATGGAGCGCAAGCGAAGTGCTGATATCTGCAAGAAAATCACCAACGATATGGGATTCACTTGGGGAAGCCATAAATCTGCAAAGCAAAGCGAGATTCCGACTGACTGCCGACAACGCACCTACGAAGCCGCACGCTATGAGATAGCCAGGGACGTAGCCTGTGCAATTCCAGAAGCAAAGAGCATCAAGGACCTCCCTGCTATACTTATGATCAAATACAGAGTTACTACAGACCTCAAGCTGGACAGCAACGGCAGACCATGCGGCATATCCTTTTCCAAACAGGTGAAGGATGAGAACGGCAATACAGTAACATGCAGATTCAGCGGAAGCAAGATCGACAGACAGTACAGCTGCAAAAACCTGGAGAACATCATCAACATCTGGCACGACTTCCCACGACTGCGCCAAGAGGCACAGAAGATTCTTGACCTTCATTCCCAAATCAGGAACACGCACGAAATCCCGACAAATGTAAGACGACAGTGCGAGCAACTGAGACAACAGATGCACAGATTGAGCCGCGAGGAAAGAAGACTGCAGAAGAGTCTACCACTGAACATCGCTAAGGGCGCTTTGGCAGTCATGATGGCGATTGCGTTCAGCACCCCGCTTACAGCCCTGGTTACAGCACTCACCGCATCACTCGTAGTTGCATATCAGGATAACAGACTCTCAAGGATTCAAAGCCAACGGGCAGATATCGCCAAAGATATCAAGAGCATCAAGCAGACATTCAGGCCACAACAGGAAAGATATGAAGATAACCGACCAAGTCAAAAGCTTGGACCAAAATTAAGTTTATAATGGCAAAGGAAAAGAAAATAGTCAAGACAGAAACGACAGCAGAGGCATACGTTGTTGAAGTCATCGAACCGAAGATTGACACCATACAGCAAGATATCAATCAGACCAAGCTGGACCAGAAGACCTGCCTCAGCACCATCATCACACATAACGATTCCCTAAAGGAAGCATTTGAGGAGATGAAGCAACAGAAAGCAGAAGGCGACACGATTGAAGTCTGCACCAAGGAAGACGTGCGCAAACTGGTCAAAGAAGAAGTGAGTTCCTCAATGAAGGCTGCCTTAAAAGGATTCAGCATGAAGGCCAGCATTGCAGACTCCTGCTACGAGAGGATCGATCAGAGAATTGAGAAGATGGATGCCTCATTGAAGCGTCCGCCTCTGATGAAGGTCAACATGAACATTTCTGCAAAGATTCTAGTCATCATTATAACGATTCTGCTCGGAGCAGGTGTTGCAGGATACTTCTGGTTCGTAAATACGCCGATGTACTTAGGGCACACGCTTTACAAATCCTATATCGAACGCCATCATCCTTACCCCGCATCCGGATATCATCTGGCATATCAGGAGGCAAAAGCTGGTAGAAGGGAAGATGTTAAAGCTAGAATAAAGCTCAGCAGATCACAAGAAGCCGACTTTCAGTTGTACGCCGATACCCTTCGCCGTATCTTAAAAGACAGCACAATCTACATTAACGGCATTCGGTATGGAGAATACGAAAGGCTCGTTGACTACACTGACCGCACAGATGTCATCAAGTCTGCACATTTTCGAAAAGACGGCTCCGTCCGAATCACGGAAGACCAAAGGATGCTTTCTCTTGAAGATGCCAGAAACCTTAAACTCAAATGGAAGAAGGTGAGATAGATTCAATCCGATCACAAAGGCAAGTAGTTTTGATTTCTCTTTGTATCTACAACTTGATTTCCACGACAGGGTGGGTGTCAGCGCCATCCCACATATTGAGAACTGTCAGTTTAATTTTTTTTGCAGTTTTACTAACGGTTTTACGTATAGATGAAAGCGGTTCCAGATAGTAAGGATTGCTATTTCCATTCTGCACATAGAAAGGAATTGATGTCTTATTCTTTAATATTACAAACCTATTGTCACCTACTTCAACTTGATCGACTTCAACAGATGCTGCAAAGAAGTCTTTCAACAGGTCTGAGTCGCCGCACAAAGTATCGAATCCTAGGGCAATAGTCCGGCATGAATCCAGAGCTTCCCGAACTGATTCCAGTGTCTTGTCTTTTGAGAAGACCAAAGTCATCGGTCTCCAATGTCCATGAAGTCTATAATCGCTTGTTGATCCATGAATATCCGTATTTGCAGCGATGAACAATCTCCATTCTTGGCTTCTGTCTATGATTCCCGGATAGAACTCTGAACCATTCATAACCTCTACTCCGTCTATCAAACCTTCTTGGTAGGCCTGCTTTTCTGTCTCAGTGAAGTCAATGCTTGTCTTTCTCCACCCTGGATGGTTGTGCATAACAAGAGCACCTTGTAACTTTGCATTTCGGATTGCCTTGAGTGGATCCTCGTCATAGATACGATTATTGTCAACAGTGAACAGAGCGTTGAAATGCCCTACCTTTGTTCCATCTCTTGTTATTTCAATACCGGGTATCACGACCATACCGTATTTTTCTCCCTCGCTTATAGCTTCTTTAACCGAAACGTTCAAATCTACCTTAGCCAAGGCATCTTCCCTCTTTTTAGGATAATCTTCGTCTGTATATTCTTTCAAATAATTATAGAAAGCCTTTTCTACAGGGCGATACTCAATATGATCTGTCAAGGCTATAATATCGATACCATCAAGCCATGCTTCCTGAACGCGATGAGATGGAGTCACACGACCATCAGAGTACACTGTATGTGTGTGGAGATCTGCTGTATAGATATTATATCCGTTTACCAGAGGTAGTACTATATCAACTCTTACCGGCTCGTGGCGAGTGGCATGTCGTAGCATTTGTGGATTTTTTGCATCCTGATAATAGTGCTGAGCATATGCTCCAGTGAAAACCATCACCATACACAAGAAAGATAACAACCTTTTCATGAGCATAATTATTTTACAAGTTTCTGCCAGCGCATAAGAGCTTCGAGGAAGTAATAATCAGCATAAGTCAATGGAACATCAACCTCCTGGTCTCTGTTCTTGTTACCTGTACTATGCTTCAACAGAAAACCATAATTTTCACCTTCTGCGGCCAAGTACTCATCACTGGCCAATGTACGGAGTGACTTTTCTGCCATTGCAAGATAGCGGGCTGACTTCTCAGCATCTACATATGTACTCAGTTCGATAAGTCCGCAAGCCATAATTGCTGCCGACGATGCATCACGAACATCGTCAGGAATATCCGGTGCATCATAATCCCAATATGGAATACCGTCATCCGGTACTCTTGGAAGAAGATATTCTGCAATAGCAACTGCGTGATCCAGCATTTCCTGATCTTTAGTAAAGCGATAAATCATTGGATATGCATATATGGCCCACGCCTGTCCACGTGCCCACGCAGAATTATCAGCATATCCCTGAACCGTCTGCTTACCTACCACCGCTCCTGTTTCAGGGTCATAGTCCACAAGATGGAAGCAACTGTTATCGTCCCTGAAGTGGTTCTTCATTGTTGTATGTGCATGAGCAATTGCTATATTCTTCAACGAATCATCTCCACCCAACTCCGTCGCCTTAAGCAGGAGTTCCATATTCATCATATTGTCAATGATGACAGGGAACGACCATTTACCGAAACTCCACGAACGGGTACATCCTACCTCTTGATTGAAACGAGTGGAAAGGGAATTTGCGCCGTCGATAAGCACAGGCACACACTCCTGATCTCCAGTCAAGCGAAGGCAATTACCATAACTGCACATCAGCTGAAATCCTACATCATGGTCGTCTGTACGATACCTGAGAGGCTCCAGACCTGATTGATACTTAAGAGCGAGCTCCTTAAACGTCTCGTTGCCGGTATATTCATATACATACCAGAGAGTTCCGGGATAGAAGCCAGAGCACCACCATTTGTAGTTGCTCTCCCAAAAAGTTCCGTCCGGTCTTATAGATCGAGGATATACTGCATTTCCTGGTTTAGAAACTGCAACACTGTCCAGGACGGTATCTAGATATTCCATTTGAACTGCAGCACGCTTGAAAACACGCTCAGTGAGTTCTTCCATCGTTTCCTCCTTAGTGCACGAAGCTACCATAATAACCATGCTCAATGCCCAAAATATTCTTTTCATCTTATTCTAGATTAACTAATTTACACTCTGCCTTCTCTATACCTTTAACGACAATCTTCGGAGATTCTGCAACAAAGATTTGTCCATCAAGTTCGTATTGGCCTTCACTATGAAACACTGCCACAAGTACATCATCATGTTTCACTGCCTGACACAAGGAATCATTGCGAAGAACTTTTATTGGAGATTTTTTTGTGTCGCTGATCTTCTTAGCCATAGCGGCAACCTGGCCTTTTTTAATACAAGGTAAAATAGCGTATGCGTATGAACCGGCAGTACCGTTCACAGGATGTTCAAACCAACATTTAAACACTTTTCCTTCGTCCCATTTCTCCTTAAATGCAGGATCTATCAGATCCCATTTGCCCTTCTGCAGATCAGTAGTAACATTAATCTTAGCTCCATCCAAACTGACATAGCCTCGTCCGGCATGGTGCACCCAATTGTCGCCAGTCTTGACCTTACCCTGAAGATGAATCTGATCTATAGTTGTGATAATGGACTTGAATTCAAGATTTGACCCTCGGATATCTGTACCGAGACAAACCACGCAATCATCAAAGAAGAAAGAACTCTTCAAAGCATATAGTCCATCCCTGTTTAACTCCATTGTCGCTGCCATCACTCCTTCAGCCACAATACCGCCTACATGAGACGAGTTGTTTTTCTTACCCTCAATTGAATCGTCACATTTAATAGGTTTGCCATCGTCATATGAGGTTACACCTGGGACCTTGCGCCAATCCCAATATGCAAATATATTTTCAAACTCCTTGGCATCCTGCATAAGTATCACTGCGCCATCGGCAGAGAAATTGGCAAGCGTGTTCTCCTTGTTGGTAAACTCAAAGCCGACTGTCCTTTCAGAATGCATTCTCACAGAAGCATACCATGAAGGTGTTCGATAAATGCCACAATCAGAACGCCAATAATATCTGGCTCCGGTCAGAGAATTTTCATACAATTCGGGAAGAAGGCACTCGTTTGATACATTGGTAAAGAAATCTCTTTCTGCATCTATTGCGGCAGCCATATTCTGGGCAGCGACAGCCAATGAATATGCCTTTCCAGTTCCTCCGTCAATAAAATTCTGCCTTCCGCAATAACTCGGATCCATTACACCCTTATATACAGACCAACAGATACCCTCCTTCATCAGATTACATACAATCTGCTTCTGCTCAGGGGTGAAATCATATTTCGTTCCTTTAAGAGCTCGAAGCCAGAAGGATATAGTCTCAACATAGGTAAGTCCATAGTTTCCGAACTGGATCTGTGGCCCGTGCTGATGAAAGGACCAATCCTCTTGTATTCCCTCCTCATCAGTCAGACACATTTCCTCAGCAATCAAGTCACGAGCCTTGATTACAAGAGCCTCATCATCTATAAGAAGGCCTTTCATCAGATTGTTTCCGGCAAGCCACACCTTGTTCTGTCCGGTCCTACCGAACTTCGACCTTTCCAAGACCTTAAGACCACCGGAAATCTCTTCCTGCGAGAGTTCGTCCCGAATCATCAGAAGCACCGCTGTAAGTTTCTTCGGTACTCCGATATCATTATGCCACCAGTTGGGACATTTAGGCATATTCTCATACCACCAGGACATTGCAAGATGGAGAAGTCTACTTATCTGCTCAGAATCCTTCCACCTAGCATTGCCGGCTTTGTATATTTTAGCCAAAGAATACATACGAGTTATATGGAGAGTCGATGGCCATCGGCCTCTGTTCATATCTGCATAATCTATATCCTTCCAGCATTTCTTCTCCCAATCAAACTCTGCAAGGAGGTTTTCCACCTCTGCATCGGGTAGGTGGACAGACATATAGAGCTGCAATAGCAGAACATCATTTGCCCTACCATTATCTGAATATTTTACAAATCTCTCTGTCACCTCGTCGTTTGGAGCATATGAAACAGCGGAAGCCTCCACAAAGGATCTGCGGAGGTCATCAAGGGGAGAAGCAGATAGATTCAGAGATAATGTGACTGCCACTAAAAACACCAAAACTCTATTCGTCATCTTTCTCATTTCTTCAGGATTGTAACAAATTTCACAGTCATACCTGCTGGTATGGTTGCTGTCCAGCCTGCTATTGTTCTGTCGGATATACCTTGTGCAAAATTCAGCACACCCCAGCCATCTCCAGTAGGCTTATTCGCTGGCCAGGTCGTGTACTGTGTTGTAACAGATGGATTGGATGAACTCACTGTCAATGTTCGTTTCTTTCCATTCTTTGTAAGGACAACTTCTGAGTCTGTAACGGATGATGAAGAAACTGAAAAGATTCGCCACTCTAACTTACAATCCATGGATGAAAGTGCTGTTATTTCATCCGTAACCACCAATTCGTTTCCATTTACAAGTTCTACAGTACGATAAGCCCTTGCCACTTGACCTTTCATCGGCTCTGTCATGTTGACAAGAGCACCCTGCCTTCCATCAGAGTCAATTACCTTATCAATTAAGGCGTTACCATCGACATAATAATCTGTAGAGTGCAATTTGCCGGCTACGGACCCATCATTTGTAGAAGATACTATTGTGCTGTGGCATAGATTACTTACTCGGAAAGTATCCCAACGGAGACCTGATTGAGAAGTGTCTCCTGAACGGCTTCCTGCCTTGCTCAATGCATCGAACCATGCCGTGTAGCCCGGACGTTGGATGTCGTCTGACCACCTTACGCCTTCAGCCTCAAAAACAAACGAACCAATATCCATATGAGAATGAGCTGTCGCTGATGTCTTCCATGTATTGCAATGACCGGCCTTGATGCCAAGGTATACATCTGACTCGTCAAAGTTCCAACCTTTTCTGACTATCACTATCGGCATCTCACCATCTCCCTGCCAGATATCGTCAGTTGGAGGAGCTATTGTCTTTGATTCAAAGTCATAATCCTCAATCATGCAAAGCATGGCAGGTAACAGACGAAATCCCTCCTTTTCCAAAGGAACATCCGAATATACGCCATTGTCCAGCATCCTTTTTTCTGCATATATAAGAGAAGGATCATCATTCTTTGCAGCAAACCACCATGATGTAATGAATGGAGAATCCGCAGATCCGCCTCCATCGTTATATGAGAATTGAGAATTCATGGTTCCGTGGGAATATATGGCATATTTACCTGACTGCATAAAACCAGGTGTCTCCTTAATCCCTGCCGTCTGTCCGAATATATCTTCAAGACATGATAGGAAGCAGACCTCCCATGCAGTGCCATATTCCCAATATCCGCAGCCTTCTGCATAGTTTCCATCGGGACTATAGATGCCCTTAACTCCCACAAGATTTTCTTTGATTGCCTTCTCTATCTGCTTAACTGCAATGTCTTTATCCTTCTCATAAACAGCTAGTGAAGCACATGCAACACCACCAAGACAGATAGAGTTCCAGTTTCCAATTGTTGCAGCATAGCTTCTATTATACATAGGTCGGATACCTTTATCAACCATGGCTTTATGTACTAATTTTCTTTCATCAAGCGAAAGGTCGTAATACAGCCAATCATACGCAAGCGCAACAGCAAGAGAGATTTCGCCGATAGAAAGACCGGAAGGATTCCAAGCACCGAAACGACAGGTCTTTAAAAGATCTGCTTTTGCCTTTGTAAGGTATCCTGATTGACCGGTCATCTTATAGGCATAAGAGCAATAGACAAGATTGTCAACAATTAAGTAATGGTCATTTGGAACGGCAAACTGCCTGTTCTCGGTCACAATCTTCTCCGCCCTTTTCAAAATTTGTGTATGAAGTTTATAAAGAGTCTTATTTAACCGCTTATCGGTTGTTACCTTCTTTTTAAGACTCTTGAATCCCTCATCATCAATCAACAATCGCGGATGTCCTGCTGATGCAAGCTTAGAGTAATCCAAGCCATAGGCACTTTGAGGGTCGGCAGAAGGATCATTCGGTTCCTCAATAAATTCGTCCGGAGGGGTTGGATTGACATTTCCATTATCCTCAGAACCTCCGTCATCATTATTTCCGCCATTAATTTCTGTATCATCCGGTACAATAGGATCTGGTTCCGAACACCCTATGTTCAGAAATGACAGACACGAAAGTAAAAATATAAGAAACATCAATCTCTTCATTGAAAATAATATTTTTAAAAAGAGGGTATGTTCCAAGAGTCTTCCCGAGAACACACCCTCTCCATGTACAAAATTAACGATCTTCTGTATCTACCATACAACGTACTTGTGCCGCCAAAGCTCGAGAACGGCCTGTCAATCGCTCAATAGAATACTTATTATTGGCTTTCTTCTTTCTAACCCACATCGCTCTTGCCTGGTTTCCCGAGATAGCATTTGACCAATAAACAGCTGCATCTACCTTATTCTCGATTCTGCTATTGCTACCGGAAGCATTCTGATGTGCTCCAGCAAAACTCCATGCAACTCCTTTATGCTTCAAGTAATATAGAGAAGTAGAAGTAACAATTTCAGTAGCAGCCCCTTCAGCCGATGTAATAGCGCCAGTTGTCTCATCAATCGAGGCGTTGATTCCACTCTCAATTTCGTTCAATATTGCGGGGTCCGCTACCCTGTAACCTTTAGGACATGGGTCATAAATAGACTTCACACCTACTCCAGAAGAAGTCGGATTACCCCACAAGTCATCAAGATCACCAGAGCGGTCTGTTTTATTTCCATCACCCCAATACCAATCATATGGTTCGCCATTATAGTTATACATCGCCCACGGTGTTGATGCAGACTTAGCAAGCGTTACAGCATTTGATGTAGGAACTCTAGTCCAGCCAAATTCGTCTTTATCAGAGTATGGAAAAGCCCAAGGTCGTCCCCATTGGAAATAACATCCTTGACTCTTCCAATCGTTATAGGCATCAATCGTGTTGCCAGCACCTAGATCATATGTCAGAATAGTACCATTGTCGTATGTCACCGTTTTCAAAGCATTAAAGCAAGCCCATAGATTGATTCCCCAAATAGTATTTTTGTTGCTATCCTTGACAAGCACAGCTGAAATCTGGCCATTGGCAGAAGAATTGTTGACATTTCCTATTGAAACAGACACAGAATAATCATCACCTATCTCATGGTCAATGAATCCTCCACTGTAGGAATCCGTACCATCAAATTTAACGAATCCCGTTGTTTTATCCTGTGACTGGTTAGACGCATACAATACCTGAACATATACTGGTTCTACTACATTCATGAAGTTTCCTCTCGCTTTCAGTTCAACTGTCTTGGCAACATTTTTTGCTGTAAACAGCACAGTGTTCTCAGGACCATAGCACCAGCCTTCTCCATAAGCTGCAATATAACGAGTTTCTACCGGCTCATACCATGCAGGTGCGAGGGATTTTGTAAGAGATGGAAGTGTAATTTCTGTCACAGAACCGGCAGGAAGGTTTCCTGCACCATTCAATCTTACTGGAAGTGTGACCGTTTCAGTTCCTTTACTCATGTGAACAATCGCATATACTTTCTTGCACTCTGACAGATCAGCAGGAAGGGATGTGAGCCAAAGAGGCTGAGCCTGTGTTCCCACTGTTACTGGCGAAGTCAAAGAAACCTTTACATAATCGCCCGTGTTGCTGTAGGCGTTGCCATCAATGTTTCCGGAAACAGCAGCATCGTCCGCCCATAGAGTAATTCCATCAAGATTATATCCTGCGAAGGCGTCTTCCGCTGATGCGATATTGAATTTCAAATATGCATTAACATGATTAAGGACTACATTGGTCTGGCCCTGGACATATACTGCCTCCGCAAAAGCGACAGCATTTGCTCCGACACCCGCAGATGCCGCTGAAGCAAGAGTCTGCTCTGCAGCCACAACACCTGTTCCGGAAACAGCATTCTCCACATAAGGGTAAGAGAATTTAAGGGCTGTTCCGTCTGCAATTTCTGTTTCGGTAGAGAGTGTGAATGTTCCGCTGTTCTTTCCAGCAGATTCATCTGTCAGATTTGCAATACCAACAAATGTTCCGTCAGCAAGGTAAACGCCCAACTGGTCACCCTTTTCCCAAAGAACCGGCCACTTATTGTCAGTTTTATCACTTACAGTAGCCTTTGTATCCAAGACATGATTTGCTGTGAAAGTGTAATTAAACTTTCCTGACTGTGCATTGTCAGCCATCTCTTCCTTCTGACAAGAAATGAAGGCCAGAGCACAAACGCTCATTAAATAAAAAATCTTCTTCATAACCGTCACTATTAATTTTCTCCAAATGTTAAACCACCCCATACATTATCATCGAGTTCTCCTGCCGAGGTAATATCAGGCGAACTTCCACACAGAATACCTTCTGTGTTAATATCAAGCTCCTGAACTGCAGGAGCAAGATAAAATTCTGTTCTTTTCATACGTGTTATTTTAATGTGTTAGTCTATTTTCTGGCAACGGATTGGGAATGCCATATTCATTGATTGGTCATTATCTGTTCCCATCTGAGCACTGCTTGACCAATAGCCGTATTCCAACATAACAGCAAAAGGTCCTTTTTTCTGCATTTCAGAAGCAGTAGCAGAATTTGACCAAGTCAACATAATACGGTCCACGTTATTAGTTGAACGCTCATTATATGCCTTATCTGTTTTGCTCCATAGAAAACCGCAATACGGGAAATAATCATATGTATCCCCAGACAGTTGTACTGCCAATGCACTATGCGCTTTTTTGTATCCGTGCGTAGTACCTCCTGTAAACGGAGTATCTGTCTTGATGTTTTCTGCAATCTGGTGTGCCAGGCCATTAGATACTTCCCAAGGCTGTGCAGTCTGCTTGATTGTATTGAATACCTTGGCATCAGGTACCCTATATCCCGCAGGACATGGGTCATAGACTGTCTTATGGCCTTTAGCCTGCGGATCATACCAGCCCTTCTCTGTATTATTTGAACCTCCCCAAAGGTCAAAGCGGGTTTCGCCCTCATACCATTTTTCAGAGTTGAGCATCACCCTTGCACATGGTTCAGATGCCGCATCTGCCACATCCTTGAACTTCTCCGCTTTAGCAGTATACATCGGTGCTTTTGAATTTGACCACACAAACGGATCCTTTCTGCCCCACTGGAAATATGCAGGAGAATCTGTTGCCAGATCCTTATATTCAACAGCCTTCTTGCTACCTATGCCCTGTCCCAAAAATCTGTCAAGAAGTTTGAAATCACCATAATCCATATCCTGAGGCACATCATCTTCAAGGTAACCCTGAATCATATATGACCACAATATATTCTTGTTTTCATCATATATTGCAACAGTACCCCACATTCCCTGTCTTTCGGTCGTCGGACTTACCACATAGACAGTAAACTCATAGTCCGAACCGATTGTCTCGTACTTGCCAGTTCCGTAGTTAGATGACATAGAAGCGTTTTCAGTAGTACCGTCGAGACTGAGGAACTTTCTTCCCGAACCTGCAGTTACGCATCCATATTCTGATGGTGACAACAAAGCATAATACTTCGGTTCTCTGACTCTACTGAAATCACCACGAGCCTTTACGTCGATTGTAACAGCTGTACTTGAACCTGACGCAGGTCTTTGTGCAAAATAAGTATTCTGTGAGCCGTAAGCACATCTCTTTACAAGATCTCTTTCTTCGTCTATGCTATACCAAGGGAGATTGACCATTGATGATGTGATTTCTCCCAAATCAATGGTTGACAAGGAACCTGCCGGGAACTTACATGTCTTATCAAACTTGAGGGGAATATTCTTGGTGGCACCATATGCATTGATGAATGTGACCTCAAAATAGATATCAGCAGTAGAGTAGTCTCCAGGTAGAACAGCCAGATAGAGTTCATTCTTTTCTGGATTGGAAGAGAAATCATGATTAGCCACATCTACCCTTACTGATGGCTTTGTTGATTGGCTATCTACGGTAAATGTTCCTGTTTCCGGATCAATTATAAAATCTCCTGAGAGAGCGGCCTGTCCATCCATATCAAACATATGGACAGCATGAAGCTGATATCCCACAAATTCCGATGAATAAGCCTTTACGCAAACATAGGCCAACTTATGAGTCAAGGCGAATGTTGCTTTATTTGATCCAGGGAGAACTTTTGCTATCGCAGTAGCAAGACCATTAGATATAACCTTTCTGTCGCCAATCTTGTCCTGTACTTGATCATGGGCAACTGAAGCATGAAGAGAGAAATCATCTGCATTGATCTCCATACCATCACGATAAGGATAATAAATAAGGAAATCTTCCTCATCAGCGCCTTCGGCAGGATATTCAATTTCTATGATATCTTCTGTCGGTTCACCACCTTCCTCTTCTGGCGGGATGATAACGACTCTATCTTCTGGCACAAACACACCAGTAGCATTTCCTGCCGTTTCTTTATGAAGAGTGGCCTTCATGTTATTATTGGTCGTAGAACCGTTGTACGTAAAAATACCGATCTGATCACCCTCTGACCATGTCAATGCATGGATTCCATCTACAGCGTCTTGGAACTCGACCTTCGTTGCTGTAGAAGATTTTGAAAATGAGCCCTCAAAGAAAATCTCCTTACCTTTCTTTTGAGAAGGAGTCGGCTCTAAAGTCTCGTTGACGCAAGCAGAGAGAGTCAGTGACGCAAGCGCCATAATGAATATATATTTTTTCATGACCATACTTATTTAATGATATTTTCAGTCAAATCTCCAGCACCGCTCGGGTCACCGAGAGATTCATCAAACATGGAATTCAGATCAAGAGTCGTAAACACTTTCACTTCGCTAGCAATAACCTTCATAGAAGAGTCAAATGCCGCAACTCCTACCACATATTCTGTTTCCGGCATAAGATCCTTCAATAGAACATTATATGGCAGTGCTATTGCATTACCATTTCTTGTGATAAATGTTTCAACTGCTGTCTTGTTCTCTACGCTACCTGTAGCTGCGATTACATCGGACTTGAGTGTTGGTGCCAGATAACGAACTAGTGTCGGGTTGCCTTTTTCACAAGTAATTGAGAGTCTGGCACTGACGGCCTTTATGTCTGTTATTTCAACAGACAATTCTGCCGAGACTGTTGGCTCGGACTGTTTCTTACATGAAGACACCATCATTACAGACAATGCCGCAGCAAGAAATACGAGTAGTTTTAAATGTTTCATATAATTATATTTATAGTTTATTTTCCCCATTTAGGGTTTTGTTCAAATTTGGTCATAAGATCTAGTTCTCTTTGAGGTATCGGCTGTAAATTGTGCTTACTTTCCTCTCCGTCAACATAGTCAGTATATTGAGCTGCGAGAATGTATGAACTTGCACCATCACACCAGACATTCATAGCAGGAGCGACATCCACAACGGATTTGGCATATATTCCCCATCTGATTAAGTCCTGCTTTCTGTTCCCTTCAAAACACAACTCATATGCCCTTTCTTTTCTTATAGCATCGCGGAACTGCTCTTGACTCAAACCTGACGGCAGGTCAATGTCCGGCGCGTCTTCTAATAAAGACTTGCATCCGTATCCTCGACGGCGGACCATATTCACAGCTGCATAAGCATCTGCATTGGGGCCAGAAATTTCATTTATAGCCTCAGCATACATTAAAAGTACATCTGAGTATCTCAAAAGATACCAATTCGCGTTTGATTGATTGCCGTCAGCAAGCTGCTTCCCCGGCTCAACATATTTGGTAAGATCCCACTTGGCAACATATAGTCCCTCCCTGTATGGGAATTTGGCAGATAGATTATATGGATTATCAATAGTTGTCATAAAATCAATTTTATTACTGCCATCTACACGATAAACCTTTCGAATGCCGTCTCTAGAGGACTCCTCGTACCACCTCACGGTACCTGCGTCGTCAATAGTTTGCTTTCCTAATTTCGTGGTTCCCTCATAATAATAATCTGCGATACTTAGAGAAAACCTCTTATCTCTACGAGGCTCTGGCCAACCTGCAGCAAAGGTCGCAATGGCCCTATATCTTGCATCAACACGCACTAAAGAGGTTGTGTTAGTCACGACATAAACACCATTCCATTTTCCAATATATCCACTACAGTTATTTGACGAAGCACTTGAAATGGACGGAGAATAGAAACTTATTTCAAATAGACTTTCGGTTGGATCCCATTTTGAATTACATGAGTTCTTCCATAGATCCTCATAATCAGCCAAGAGTCCATGTTTACCTGATGTGATGATTGAGTCACAAGCATCCTTCGCTTCTTTCCATTTCAATTCATTATGCATAGGATATCCAGCCCATGTAACACAGACGCGAGCAAGGAGGGCATAGGCACTACCTTTCGAGACCATAAAGCTATTGTCCATTCTAATATTGTCAGATGTGGCCCATGGTAGGACAGCTGCAGACTCCTTCAACTCTTTTTCAATAAACTCATACACATCTTCAGGATCATCCTGTTCAAATGTTGATGGGTGTTGTCTCGACTCTTCAACACTTGTAATCAGAATGATATTTTTCCAGTTGCGAACAAGCTCGAAATACATAAGAGCTCTGATCACTCGAGCTTCAGCCACATAGACTTCAACAATCTTTTTGTCATTTTCTGAAAGTCTTGGCCAAGATTTGTCCACGCTTTCAATAAAGCTATTGGCATCATAGATTGTCTTATAAGCAGCTCTCCAGGTATTTTGGACCCAGGCATTTGTTGAAGAGTGTGCGTTATTGCAAAAGTCCCTGTTATTGGCTAATGAGTTGCCATCAACCTTGGATATATCAGTGGGAAGGTCATAACATATAGATAGGCGATGTCCATATAGATCCAGGCTGGCCAAATCGCGATATAGACCAAAGAGAACATCTCTAGCTGTTGAAGCATCCTCTATATATGAATCTTTCTCGATATGCACATAATAGTTCTCGTCAAGACTGCATGACTGCACAATAAGCGACACCGTTAAAATTATGTATATTATCTTTCTCATTACCAGATTGTTTTAGAAAGTGATTTCCAAGCCCATTGTATAGGCTGTGTTTTTAGGATAAGAGCCATTGTCAAGTCCTGGCATTAGAGGACTATTCTTTCCATTAACCTCCGGATCATAACCACTGTATCTGGTGAAGCAATAAAGATTGTTTGCAGTAGCATACAATCTGAGCTTGCTCACTTTGATGCGGTTTATCCATTTATCCGGAAATGTATATCCCAATGTGATATTTTTGAGGCGTAAATATGATCCGTCCTCGATGTATCGTGAATAAATGTCATGCATCTTGATTCCTTTCACGGATGGTACAGCGTTAGATGCGTGGTATGGAGTCCATCTGTCACGAACTTCTGCGAGCATGTTAAGACCGTTTTCAGTAGTCTGAGTCGCACGATATCTTGTTACATTATAAACATCGTTTCCGTATGAATACTGCAGTACTACAGAAAGGTCGAAGCCATAGATGTGGAATGTGTTTGTCATACCGCCATACCAGTCCGCATATCCATTACCGATGACGGTTCGGTCGGCCGAGGTGATTTTCCCATCGCCTTTGTCCGGAATTCCATCTCCGTCGGTATCTATGGTCAACTGATCCTTGTATTTTACAAAGCCAGGAACCGGATCCAAGCCTGTGTGCGCAGAATTATCCACGACACCATCTTTAAGCTTTAGGGTGCCGTCTGCCTTCATTATAAAATCCGAGAATTGATAGACTCCATCGAACTCATAACCATACATATTACCTAAAGGTTGACCTACAATAGCGATATAGTCGTTGTTGGTATTGTTCGAATCGAAGTTAGTCCTTACCTGCATATACTCCGTACCATCCTGAAGTGAAACAAGCTTGTTGGACAGGAAGGATATGTTAAATTCTGTTGACCATGAAAAATTACGCTTATTGATATTGATGGTCTTCAAACTTAACTCCAATCCTCTGTTGCGAATCTTTCCGACATTCTGCCATTGCGATTCCCAACCTGAGACATAAGCAAGGTTCTGCTGAAGAAGCAGGTCCTTGGTATCTTTTTGGAACGCATCGACAGAAAGAGACAATCTACTATTAAATACAGAGAAGTCAACACCCGCGTTGATGGTAGTTGCACCTTCCCATCGCAAATCAGGGTTATAACAAGAATTGGTCAGCAGAGCAGCAACGGAAGAAGAGCCATGACCATATTTAGATATTGAATATAGATCAGCGGTCTGATAACTTGTTATTCGGTCATTACCAACGGTGCCATAGCCCACTCTAAGTTTTAGATTATCGATCCAATTCTTTGTTGACGACATCCACGGCTCGTTGGAGATGGTCCAGGCTGCTGCAAAGGAAGGGAACACTCCCCATCGGTTCTTCGGTGCAAACACAGAAGAACCGTCAGCCCTTATTGTTGCTGTGAACATATATCTGTTATCGTAACTGTAGAATCCTCTTGCAAAGAAGGAGAGACGTTTCTTGTCGGAACGTGTAGTTTCCACTAAGGATGGTTCGCCTGCATCAAGCTTATCTATTCCTAACTTATCTAAAGACAATTCTTTAGCCTGTCCTCGAAGGTACTCTGAACCTTGAACCTGATATTCCTGACCACCCATTATTGTCATTTTGTGCTTTTTAGCAAATGTCTTCTCATAAGTAAGAACATTGCTAATTGCCCATCTGTAGTTCAAGTACGTTGTTGACTGACCATATGCGCCACCTGATCGAGCCGCATATTCACTACCGTCATAATAGAAATAATCATCTCTGATAAACGACTGATTGAAACTTCCAGATGTTTTGAAGGTCAGTCCTTTATATAAGGTAAAATTCAGAGAGCCGTTTGCTACCCAGGTATGGGTTACTTTCCCTAAATCTGCAGTCGTTGTTGCTATCAGCGGATTGAAATGGCTGTTATAACTATTATCGATACCAGGGTCTGATGCTGAATTTATGAGTTCAGCATCAGTGTAGCGTAAGCCACCTGTCGGTCTATAACAAAGAATATTCCTCAAGACTGACCCTCCGGTTCCTAGACCATATTTATTCTGATGTGTATAACTCAAATTCAAGTCTGCATCAAGCCATTCGCGGAATTGCTGACGAAGTTTCACGCGAGCCGAATTCTTGGCGTATCCACTATTTAGGAAGATGCCATCCTCATCAAAATGAGAGAAGGAAACCACATACTTTGTTGACTTAGAACCACCGGAAACACTTATATCGTGGCTCTGAGACCAAGTATTATGAAAAGCTTCGTCTTGCCAATTGATTCCCGACAAGCCTTTATAGTCCTCTACAGTCTGATATTTATAAGGTACACCATTGACATCAGTTCCCAAGGAGAAATACATATCTGCATTATCAAAGTTTCTATCACACTGCAGTGAAACATAGTCATAAGGATTGAGAACTTCAAGCCTCTTTGACAATGTTCTGAAGCTGGCAGAACCGCTATATGATATCACGGCCTTGGATTCGCGTCCAGATTTTGTTGTCAAAAGGACCACTCCATTTGCGGCTCTAGCTCCATAAATAGCAGACGCTGAAGCATCCTTCAGTATTTCTATTGACGCAATATCTTGATTTGCAATATGATCGATGCCATCAACTTCAAAACCATCTACGATATACAAAGGAGAGGAATCTCCATTAACTGTACCCACGCCTCTGACTATAATATTGAGGCCTGATCCGGGAGTACCGTCTGTTGTCGTGATATTTACTCCTGCCACCTGTCCACCAAGGGCTTCCAGAACATTCGCAGTTTTGAAATTTTCAAGATTTTTGGCAGACACAGAAGAAACCGAACCCGTAAGATCACTCCTTTTCATTGTTCCATAACCTACTACAACAGCCTCATCTATAAGAGTCCTGTCTTCTTCCATTACAACATCAATGATTTTTCTGCCGGACACAGACTCCCTTACTTGGCGGAACCCCATATAGTCAAAAGTCACCACGGCCTTTGAAGGAACAGAAATGGAATATTTGCCATCTATATCTGTCATCGCTCCATTAGAAGACCCCTCTATAAAAACAGCAACTCCGATTAGGGGCTCACCCTGGTTATCTCTAACAGTTCCAGATAACTGAATATCCTGGGCATATAGCTGAATACCGAAGAAAATGCCCGAAAGGTAAATTATAATCTTCTTCATTCTGATAGCATTTTAAGAGTTATCAACTCTGGAAAACTATATGACTTTCCTGCTGAGCTACAAGAAATACTGACATGATAGGTTCCTGTCTTCTTGCCGGCTGTATTTTGAATTATCAGGTCTCCAGTATCCGGGTATATATAAAATACATCCTTTTCAGTCAGAGGGCCATCGAGTATGGGATCATATTCAATCATGCCATTCCTTGTGATATTGTCAATCCTGAAATCCGTTGGCTTATCTCCTATATAAGACGGAGATAAGATTACGCTCGATCCACCGATAATTACCTCTGCGTCATAATAATGTAACGAGAATGTAGTATTGTCAGTCAACTCCGGAGAGCAGGAAATTGTCAATGACAAAATACTTAAGAGCCCTAAAATCTTTCTCAGTGCTTTCATGTCGTAGTATTGATTATTTCTCAAACTTAGTCTGTGCTGCAACCCTTGTCTTGAAGTCAAGAGAGAGTTTTTCCCAGCTTGCCAGATTCTGGTTCATTGCATCTATATCTAATGCGTTGATGTATTTCACAGCATTTTCAGGATCTTCAGTAATGAAGCTACCACCTTGTGCAACAGCCATAAGTTCTGCCGGCAACTGAATGTCCGCAATTCTCATCTGCGAGAATCTCAGCTTTGCCTCAGGTGTTATAAGAGTCATTCGGGTGAAGAGACCCTTTTTGCCTGAGAGCATCGCTGTCTGTTCAGACATAGGGCTGTCAAATGTGCATGCGATTTCAAGCGCTTGAGAGGCATCTGTACTTGCAAGCCATATCTGAGTCTGCAGTTTGCTTCCATCATAGCCCCAGACCGGTTCACCATTCTTCTGGTCAAATGAGGCAAAGCGAGAATACGGAACGAGCTGTCCGTTAACCTTGACACTTGTCGGAGGTAAGACGCATTCAAGCACGACACTCACTCTACGATTGTCCTTCATCCCTTCAAATGTTCCTTTTCGTGGAGCTACACTTATTGTCACAGTATTATTCTCTGTCTTCTTGACGACCTCTGTTAGGGCATATTCTGACTCATAAGCCTGCGAATTCCCATCGTCCTCATAGACAATAGTCCTGCTTTCACCCTCACCTGGAGCTACAAAAAGACGTATATCTTCATATTGCTTCTGCAGATGCATAATTTCCGGTGATGCCATAGGAATTACAGCGCCTGCTTTCACATAGTATGGGTTTTCTTCTACGGTATATAGAAGAGTATGCTCTGAGCCACCCTTATATGTCACTCCTGTTGACACATCATACCAATCTGTTCCTGTCGGGAACCACATAGTGCGCTCCGCAAGGGCTGTAATCTTATCTACAGGATTGCATACTACTGTGGCCAGAATATCGTCACCGAACATGAATTCTTCCTTCCATTGATAAGCCTTGTCATCCTCTGGCCAATAGTAGTAAAGAGGTCTGCATATCGAAACTCCTGTATCGTATGCCTGTCTTGCAGCATTATAGATATAAGGTGACAGATCATATCTGAGGCGTATTGCATCCTTCATCGCCTTGAAGTGATCAGGGAATACCCAGAATCTCTTCTCCATGGTCATATTCTTAGACGAGTGTGTCTTGAAAATAGGATTAAACACGCCGGACTGTATCCATCTTGTATAAAGTTCAGGATCAGTTTTATTTACGCCTTTCGGCTGCATGTGACCACCAATGTCATGACCCCAGTAGCCATAACCGACATTAGAGGCTGTTGCCGTGAAGTATGGAAGATATCCGAGAACCTGCCATGAGGCATAGGTGTCACCTGAAAAGCCCACTTGATAACGATGGCTTCCAATGCCTCCCCATCTGTGATATATCAATGGTCTTGGTGCGCGGATGCCTTGTGAGGCTGTTTGGCGAACTTTATCATTGAAAAATGTATGGTTGAGCCAAAATGTATTATTCAATCCTGGTATATATTTGCTGTTTCTCCACTGCTGCCAGTCCAGCCACCAGAAGTCAACTCCCAAATCATCGAATTTGCGAATAATTGAATTGAAATACGCATCCGCCCATTCCATTTGACATATTCTGAAAGGAACAGGTGCCTGCTGGCCCTCTACTGCGAATGATTCTTTATACGATTGGAACACATAGGGTTTGTCGGTATATACATAGTCCTTCGGGCCGTCGTAGTTATCGGTGCGGGACAGGTAATCCTTAACAAATCTATCGTACGGTTCTTCGAAAGGCTGAATACCGTTCATGAAGTGGAGATTCAAGGATGTCTTGACATCTCTGCGGTGCAGAGCCTCCATAAGGTTAGCTGGATTAGGGAAAAGTTCTTTTTTCCATGTGTAGCCGGTCCAGCCGATACGTTCTCCGAACTCATCAAGACCGTAACGATTGCTTGAATGTCTTCTGGTGGAGTTTCTTGACTTCTCATTCCATGTCTCATGCCAATCCATGTCAATTATCATTACATCAATAGGCACACCATATGATCTGAAATCATCGGCAAGGCCAACAAGTTCCGTATCAGAATATTCCCAATAACGGCTCCACCAATAGCCTAAGGCGTACTTTGGAGGGAGAGGAATTCTTCCGGCAATTTTTACATAATCACCCAATGCTTGAGTATAGTCATGGCCATAACCAAAGAAGTAAATATCCTGCCTTTCCTTCTTGTCTCTGCACTCTGGCCAATACTGCCAATCACTATCTACAGATGTAAAGACATGTCTGTCGCTTTCATCCAAGATAGCCCATCCATCACGGGAAAGAACACCCTTGTCATATGGCTCCCTTGTCTGGGTTCCGTCAAATTTATCAAGCGTACGGACTGTTCCCAAAAGATTAGCAGAATCATCCATGCCAGGAGTCCATGTAACAGTTCTAATACCTTTCTTTGCAGATGGATCCGCCATTATAAAAGACACGCTCAAGTTTTCGCTTGAAAATTTTTCCTGACCAGTGTAGGACAGAGTAAGTCCAGATGTCTTGATGACAACTTTTGATTTGCTCTTTTTTACTGAAAACTCAGGAACATCAAGATCCCTATTGACGACTCCGAGAGTCGCTCTGTCTTCAAACGAAGCGTCTTCTACCCACTCCATTCGAACCAGTCTTGGAGTCAATACTGTAAATCTCGCCTTGCCGGCAAGAACGATCGCATCAGAAGATGCTTCCGGATGGTAGTTCAACGGTTCGGGAATATTTTGTGCAACGGCACAAACAGCTAGAAGCGACAATAGTAAAGTGGTTAGAAGTCTTGTTTTCATGTAATCAATATTAAATATTGACAAAGTTACCCAGACTGACATGGATAAAATATTCCGGATTGTTCATTTTTTAGAAATAAACTGCCACCGACGAATACTGGAAAGGGCTAATAACTCTTATTGTTCATAAATTATCACAAATTGTTTTTCTTGAGTACAAACTGTTCAGAAATCAAAAAAGAGAATAACTTTACAAAAAAATAGACTGATCCATATGAGGTTGCAGCATATAATTTTCACTTTGGCATGTGGTATATTATCGACCGCCTTCGCCATAGCACAACCATTTTCTTCGCTACGAAAATATGATATTTCAGATGGAATATCCGAGAATACTGTAAGGACAATCGTTCAAGATAAGATTGGTTACATCTGGCTGGGCACCAAGGATGGGATATGCAGGTACAACGGTGACGGATTCCGCAATTATGGAGGCTATCCAAAGAAAAACGACGCGGCTTTTCTGGATGTGATAAAGTTATGTCCGCATAGTGACGGTCAAAAAATCTGGATTGGAACAGTCGATGGGATACATCTTTTTAATCCTCATGATGAGACATTCATGTCACTTTCAGAAAAAATAGGTGTCAATTCTACAGTAAACGATATTTGCTACGATAACATCGGAAATCTTTGGATTGCTTCAGGAAACGGTCTATTCCGGTATGACGAGAAAAGCGACACCGTCAATGTATATAAATACAGTCCAGACAAAGGAGCTCTACCGAGCAATGTCGCGTTATCTCTGCTGAAAGATAGCTCTGGCGATATATGGGTCGGCACCCGTGCAGGACTGGCGTTATTTCACAAGGGTTTGAATAAGTTCATACCATACGCATGGGTCAGAAACAACAACAATGGTAAGCCTCTTGAGATTAACCATATGACAGAAGGTGTAAATGGTGAAATCTGGATCGGAACCCATTATGACGGATTATTGTGTTTCGACAGACTTACCGGCAGTTTCCAATCATTCAGTGTCAGCGCTGGAAAGAACGGCAACACATGGATAAGGGCTGTACATAGGACACCTGACAACAATCTTTTCATCGGCACTGAAGATGGGCTGTTTACTTTTGATATCGGAACAAGAAAGGTAAAGCATGTCAAGGACTTCAGTCGTGCTGTAATCTATGCATTCATGCAGGACCACGAGGGTGGAATATGGCTGGGAACCTATTTTGACGGGATGTATTACATTCCTCCACAAAACACGAAAATCAACCGTTTCCATGAAGTGACCGGAGAAAAGAACTCACTTTCAGGTAAAGCTATCAGTCAGTTCTGCGAAGATAACGACGGGAATATATGGATAGCCACTGAAGACGAAGGTCTCAATCATTTCAATACCAGCACCGGCACATTCACGCACTATAAGGCAGATACTGCCCCCCCCAAGAGGATAAGTCACAACAACATCCACGCCTTGATGCTGAACGGAAGCAATCTATGGATCGGCACTTTTTCCAAGGGAATCGACATTCTTGACACAAATAAAGGAAGGGTCGTCAGGAATTACAGACATGATCCAAACAATCCTGAGTCCATTCCAAATGACCACATATACAGCTTCCTTAAGACAAGGACTGGAGAGATTTATGTAGGAACGATGAAGGGATTCTGCCGATGGATTCCGGAAAGCAATAGTTTTTTCCGTTATAAGGAGCTGAAGAATACTTTTGTATATGACATTGTCGAGGATGAGAGAGGATGGATATGGATTTCATCCAAGAACGATGGTGTCTGGTGTATCAATTACGGCAAGTTCAAATCCTATAAACACGATGAAAACGACACCACATCCATAGGTAGTAACCACATCATACGGTCCTATATTGACTCTTCCGGCAATCTATGGTTCGCCACTGAAGGCGGTGGCATATGCCGGTATGACTATGACTCTGATTCGTTCATCAATTATAATCACACAAAGAAACTGTATCATCACATAGTGTACGGAATCCTTGACGACGATGATGGAAACCTGTGGTTATCCACAACTAAAGGTATAGTTCAATATAATCCCACTACTTTTGAATCCCGCACATACACGGCAGATGATGGAATGCAGAGCGATCAGTTCAACTACCGATCGTCAATGAAGTCCTCTGACGGAAAATTTTATTTTGGAGGCATCAATGGATTCAACAGTTTCTACCCTGAGGAATTCAGGACAAATACGGTTGAGCCAAGAGCCATTATATCCGAGATTGTCCTACACAAGAAGGGAAGCGGTGAAGAAACGATCAAGCCGAAAGGTAAGGTGCTTGTGGATCCAGATGTAGCTTCCTTCGATATTTCCTTCGAATGTTTGAGTTATATTTCTCCTTCGAAGAACAGGTATGCCTATAAACTTGAGCCTTTGCATGCAGACTGGATATATACAGACAAACCGTCTGTTTCATTCATAGAACTTCCTGCCGGACATTATAACCTATATCTTAAAGCGGCAAACAACGATGGAGTGTGGAGCAGCCAACCTAGCCGCGTAGAGATAGTCATAAAGAATCCTTTCTATAAGACAGCAGGTGCTAAACTATTATATTTTTTGATAGCAACTCTGATTGTAATACTTTTTATCCGCTGGCAGCGTAAGGAAAATCGTGACAAAAGAGAAAGGGAGAAGAAAGAAATCGAGATGTCCATGTTACAGGAGAATTACCGCTCGAAGATCCAATTCTTTACCCATGTGGCTCATGAGATCAAAACGCCGCTGACGCTTATCAAGGCTCCGCTTGATGTCATTATTGAGAATGGGAAGTGTGATCCTGAGACACAGGAGAGCCTCAAGGTTATGCAACAAAATACCAACCGTCTTCTGGAGCTGATAAGACAGCTGTTGAACTTCAGAAAAATAGATAAGGAGGGTTATAGGGTAAATTATATCCTGACAGATATCAACGACCTTGTGAAGTCAACCGTAAAACGATTCAATGGTACAGACAGGGATATTTCTATAGGAATAGAATTGCCGGAAATTTCCAAGAGCTATTGGATTGATACTGAAGCCATCACAAAGATTCTCAGTAATCTTCTTTCCAACGGTTTGAAATATGCCAGAACACGGATTGTTGTTAAATTGGAAGCCATCAAGACAGATGGTAGAAACATTCTTATACTAAATGTTTCGGATGACGGTCCAGGTGTGTCGGATAGCGAAGCTGAAAAGATTCTGGAACCTTTCTATAGGTCTGCAGACTCTGGCAGCGAAAACGGATTCGGAATAGGCCTGAGCCTTGTCAAACTGCTTGTAGATAAGATGGACGGATCTATTCTGGTGGGCAGAGACCACGATCTTGGCGGACTCGCCATAACCGTGAGCATTCCTGAAGGAGAAGAGATAAAGAATGTTACCAGTGAAGAAAGCGCCATGGGGGAAGGCATAAAAGAAACTCCGTCACTCATTAACATAGGGAATCAGGAAGCAAGCTTGCTCATTGTGGAAGATACAAGAGAGATGCTTGATTTCCTTCTCAAGAATCTCGGTCAGAAATTCAAGGTTTTCGGTGCAACGAATGGCAAGGAAGCCTTGGCAGTGCTTGAAGACACCTCTATAGATATTATTTTGAGCGATGTAGCGATGCCGGAGATGGATGGATTTGAACTTCTTTACAATATCCGGTCAGACAAGATGCTTTGCCATATCCCGGTAATCCTCTTATCTGCCCAAAGCAATGTCAACTCAAAGATTGCCGGATTGGAATACGGTGCTGATGCTTACATTGAAAAGCCGTTTTCTATAAACCATGTCGCGGCCACAATCGATAGTCTTTTGAAAAACAGACGACTACTGTTTGAGAGATTTTCTTCTATGCCTAACCTTAATTATGGTAAAGGGGGCATCAAGGCTGGTGACGCGGAGTGGCTTGAGCAGCTGACCGACATCATTAAGAAAAATCTCACTAATGAGAAATTTACAGTCGATGTATTGGCCGCAGAAATGGCGGTCAGCAGAAGCAACTTGAGAAGAAAAATTATTGGTGTTACCGGATTGGCTCCTAACGACTATATCAGACTCGTCAGGCTGAAAGTGGCAGCAGAACTTCTTCAAGAAGGTAAATATAGAATAAACGAAGTCTGCTACCTTGTTGGATTCAGCAGCCATTCGTATTTCTCAACATGCTTCCAAAAACAATTTGGAACACTTCCTAAAGATTTCGTCAAAAACTGAAAAATAAAATAGTTTGTGTTCCCTCAGTGTTCCCAAGGCCAAAAATGATACGAAAAAAGCACTTGCGAATTTCTTCGTAAGTGCTTGAAAATTAGCCTTTTAGGCTTGTAGCGGGACGCAGGATTGAACTGCGGACCTCATGATTATGAATCATGCGCTCTAACCAGCTGAGCTATCCCGCCATTATGTTTAAGAACTTTGTTGAGATAGAAGGACTCGAACCCTCACTGACAGAGCCAGAATCTGTAGTGCTACCATTACACCATATCTCAATTTGATACCCCTTTTTTGAATTGGGACTGCAAAGGTATGAATGTTTTACTAAAATGCAAAACTTTTTTCAAAAAAATGCAGAAAACTTATATATTAGCGCTATTAAACTGCCTATGAGACGATTCCTTTTGATTTTGATAGTCACTTCTGCTGCGGTGTTCATTTCCTCTGCCCAACCTAAGGCCTTGGGCTTGAGGGCAGGTATGGACTGCCAGCTTAGCTATGAGCATTGCATCAATGGCAGTAGTCATGGGGCAGCAGGCATGCCTACGGGGAACTTCCTGGAAGTGGATTTCGGTGTGGAGTTCCTCTATGGCTATACAGTAGGGTTAAATGCTGCAGCTGGATACAACTTCATGATAGCCCAGCCTGGGTGGACGCAGAAAGGGCAATGGGGTTTCTATGCTGGACCTGCAGTCAAGATTGGCTACCTCTGGGTTGGCGGTTATCTCGCAGTCGGAGCACAGGTCGGTTTTGAGTATTCTTTTGATTCCCCACTCCAGATCTCCTTGGATATCAGGCCAGCAGTGGGGGTTTCTATAGAAGGAGGCACCTTTAATATATATGGAGCAGAGGCAATTTTAGGCTCCATCCCATGCCTTTCCCTTCGATATCGATTCTAGTGTGGTTGCGTAAACTGCTGATGGTCAGAAGGTTGAGTGAAACGCTATTCGGACCACCAGGGGGCTCTGCGGGCTAAAGCCTGTCAATATAGAGCACACCGTCGAGGTGGTCGATCTCGTGCTGGAAGATGACGGCGGTGAAGCCGCTGATAGTGTCGCGCGCTGTCGGAAGTTTGGAGCGACTCTCAAGAGGACTAGTCGCCAAGTCTGTATATTCAATCACGATCTCCTGTGAACGGAGCACATCGCCGCGCCTGTCTGGAACCGAGAGACATCCCTCTGGACCGATCTCCAATGAGTCTGAAGCCCATATAATGCGCACATTCGGATATACCTCAAATGGTTCTCCTTCCTTGTCGAAGCGCTGAACTGCAACAACGCGTCTGTTGAGGCCCACCTGTGGACCGGCTATGCCGACTCCGTCCTGGGAAGGATGCGTCACAGTCGCAACCATCAGTTCTGCCAGCCTTTCATAGTCGTCAGATATTAGAGCAGAGTCCGAAAGGTCGCACGATTCAGCTCTCAAAACAGCCAGATCCTCAGGGCTATCTATAGTCAGCACCCTCATAATGCTGTCAGTTCCCTGAATCAGCGCCAATTCTGCCTCAGTAAACCCATTGGGCTGCATGTCACGCGTGCTGCATGAAACCACGACCATGGATGCCATCAAAATGAGCTGAGCACTTAATGTTTTGATACTCATGTTGTTAACGATGTGAGGGTCGGTAAATCTTCCGACCCTGATAGTTTTAACTTGTTGATAGACAGTAGATTGGGTGATCGGTATGTCTTATCCGAAAATCAGATCATCCTCACGTCCCAGCAGCACGACTGCGTAAACTTCGCAACCCTCGCTACGACCCACGAAGCCAAGCTTCTCTGTTGTAGTAGCCTTGACAGACACGCGAGCCGGAGATATCTCCATGATCTCGGAGAGACACTCCCTCATAGGAATGATATAAGGAGCAAGTTTAGGACGCTGCATGGCGATGGTGATGTCTGCGTTGATGACGTGCCATCCCTCTGCGTTGATAAGTTCCATGACGCGAGCCAGCAGAATCTTACTGTCGATTCCGGCAAACTCGTCTGAAGTGTCAGGGAAATGCTTGCCAATATCGCCCAAAGCCAGAGCACCGAGAAGCGCATCACAAAGAGCGTGGATCGCGACATCGCCGTCAGAGTGTGCTATGCAGCCGATAGGGCTCTCGATCTGAATACCTCCAAGCCAGAGCGGAAGTCCCTCAGCCAGAGCGTGTACATCATATCCGTTACCGATTCTTATATCCATAATCATGAAATTATTTCCACAAAAATAAATAAAAATCCTTAATTTTGCTTGTTAATGCGTATGGCAGCTGGTGCAAATAACCCATGCCCCAATGCCGGACCACGCATCATAGCGTAAAAGAAAAACATAATATGGGATTCAGTTTCAAATTTTTCGGCACACAAGAAGTGCGCAAGTTCAGCTACAAGCCTCGTTTCTATGATCCAGAAAAGGAGGAGCGCAGAAAGAGATATGCCCGATATGGAAAGCAGGAAGATGCCCAGGATGAGGCATATACCCCAGGCAAATACATAAAGGGAAGTCTGCGTGACGGCAATTACTCGCGTACAGAGGAGATCGGTAAGAATCAAAAGATCATAGGAGTCGTTACGACTATTCTTTTGTTTGCCGTCATATTCCTGATATACAAATACTTCCCGATACTGATCGATTCCCTGACTAAATAAAACGATTCCTGCAGAAGGGTCGTTATACCAACAATATGGATATCAGAATATTACCAAGCAATATAGCGAACATGATCGCTGCGGGAGAGGTCGTGCAGAGGCCTGCGTCCGTGGTGAAGGAGCTTATGGAGAATGCCGTGGATGCTGGTGCGGACCAGGTGACCGTTGTAATCCAGGATGCAGGAAGAACCCTGATTCAGGTTATTGACAATGGCTGTGGCATGACTCCGGACCAGGCAGTGCTCTGCTTCGAGCGCCATGCTACATCAAAGCTTAAGACAGCAGAAGATCTTAACAACATCCTGACGTTCGGATTCCGCGGAGAGGCTCTTGCCTCGATAGCGGCTGTGGCGGAAGTGACGCTCAAGACCCGTCAGGAGGAGAGTGAACTGGGATGTCAGGTCGATTTTGCGGACTCAAGGCATCTTGCGACAACCGAAATCTCGACACCGAAAGGCTCAAACTTCAGTGTCAGAAACCTTTTCTATAATGTGCCGGCAAGAAGAAAGTTCCTTAAATCTGATAACGTCGAGTATAAGCACATAGTTACCGAATTCATAAGGGTGGCGCTCACGCGTCCCGACATAGGTTTCACCCTCACTCATAACGGCAAGGATTCATATGTACTCAAGCCTGCCATGTCCCTGAAATACAGGGTCAGGGATCTCGTCGGTGCCAATGTGGCTGATGATCTGGTGGATATAGGAGCGGACACATCCGTGGCTCTTATCAGCGGCTTTGTAGGGCGCCCGGACGCGGCGAGAAAGCTGCTCGGCAACCAGTATTTCTTCGTGAATGGTCGCTTCTTCAAGAGTCCATACCTGCACAAGGCGGTGATGAAGGCCTACGAGAACATGATCCCGGACGGCTATACGCCTTCATACTTCATATACATGACCATAGATCCGCAGGCGGTGGACGTGAACATCCATCCGACCAAGACGGAGATCAAGTTCGAGGATGACAGCGTTATCTTCCAGACACTCTTCGCATGCATCAGGGAGGTGCTTGGAAGGAATTCGTTCGGTGAGAGCATAGACTTCGATCGTGAAGGCATGCCGGAAATTCCCGCTCTCGGAAGCAACTTTGACGAGTTCAGACCGATCACAGAGCCGCAGCTGGAGATAGATGATACATACAATCCGTTCGACAATGACGGATTCCCTTCAGTTTCTTCGCCATTCGCCAATACCATCGGAGGGCTGGACAAGGAGGCAGAGGAAACACATGCTGCCGTTGCACGCACATTTGGTGGTGGCACGCCATCGTATGGTCAGCCGTCGCATGGAGCGTATGGTGCAGAAACATACGTCCAGAGGCGTGACGACTATGGCAAGCTCTTCGAGGACAAGGTGTCTCCAGGTAAGGCAGTGCTCATGGTTCAGGGCAAATACATAGTCTCAACTTCACGCAGCGGCCTTATGATTATAAACGCCTCTCGTGCGATGGAGCGTATCCTGTATGACAGATTCACGGAGGCATTGTCAAAGAACGCCCATCTGACCCAGACGGCGCTTTTCCCTGTGACCGTGCAGGTGGGAGTGGAGAATATGTGCCTGTTCGAGGAGCATGCTCCTATGCTCGCTTCGCTTGGATTTGATATCGCTCCATTCGGGCCGGACACGATCGTGGTGAACGGAGTTCCTGAGGGATATAGTGCGGAGTCTGGAAAGGTGTATGCCATGATCAGCGACCTTCTGTTGGTTCTTGCTGAGGATCATAGTGCCCTTCCGGAGATGATGGTGTCCAATATGGCTGCAAGATTGGCCAAGTTGGGTGCGCATTCTTCAGATCCGATAACCAACCCTGCGGAGGCACAGAGATTGATTGACAGTCTCCTCGCATGTGAGAATCCTGAATACACAAGTTCGGGCCGACGCGTCATAGCGTTAGTTTCTATTGATGAAATTGAAAAGAAATTCTAGATATGAGCTTTTATTATGGAAATGGTAGCCACGGCGGCTTCATGAGCAACGTGCCGAAGGCTGTAAAACATATAATCCTCATCAATGTGTTGATGCTGGTGCTTACTTACCTGAACAATCCGTTGATGAGCAAGTGGTTTGCGTTGAATCCGATCACATTCCTGTGGAAACCATGGCAGCTGGTGACATACATGTTCATGCATGGTGGCATCGGCCATCTTTTCTTCAACATGTACACGCTGTTCATCTTCGGAAGCGTCCTGGAGAATGTATGGGGAACCAAGAAGTTCCTTACATTCTATTTCGTGACCGGAGTAGGTGCGGCGTTGGTAAATATTGGAGTACAGTATCTGACCGGTTCGTTTGCCTTGACCGTAGGAGCATCCGGAGCAATCTATGGAATTCTCATGGGCTACGCCATGCTCTATCCGGATTCCATGCTTACGCTCATATTCCCGCCTGTGTCATTGAAGGCAAAGTGGTTCGTGCTCATATTTGCCGGTATTGAACTCCTGTTGGGAATCTCCAATAACCCTGCTGATAATGTGGCGCATTTCGCGCACCTTGGAGGTCTGATCTTTGCCTTCATCATTATCATGTTCTGGAAGAAAAAACACAGGCTTTACGGTAGAAATTAGCTTATGGCAAGGAATAGGTTTTTCGGACTTACTAACAGGGTGCTGCTTCTGATAGCGGCATTCCTGCTTGTAGTTTCGTACCTGTCAATGGTAGTAAACCCGGCCAAACTATGGTTCATGTCGTTGGCTGGCCTTATGTTCGTCCCTTTCCTTCTTTTGAACCTTTTCCTTCTGGTATGGGCGTTCATGCGCCGTTCCAAGGCTTTCGTGATTCCACTTCTGGCAATAATTCCTGCGCTGTTCTTCATGGGTCGTTATGCCCATTTCCGCGGTGATGAGGAGCCGCCGGCAGTGCTGCCGGATAAGCTTCTGAAGGTGGTTACATGGAACGTGGGCAGATTCTCTCTCTCACGCCCGTCTTCCGGTGTCGGTGGCTTTGATCAGTGTGCGGATTCTGTTTTTGCCTACATATTGGAGCAGAAGCCGGACATAGTATGTCTGCAGGAATTCAAGATCAAGGATTCGCGTAAGATAAAGCAGTATCTTAAGAGGAAGATGCCGGGATACCATTCCGAATACTATGTGTTCACAGGTAAGAATGGATCGGCGGGCAACCTGACATTGAGCCGTTTCCCTGTCAGAAATAGAGGTGTTATCAAGTTCGAGGGAGGAACCAATCTGGCGATTTTCAGTGACTATGAATACGCCGGCAAGGTGTTCCGCGTGTATAATTGTCATTTTGAAAGCTATAATATATCCTTCTCAGGTATCGCAAGAGCGATGATGAAGCAAGATAAGGATGTGTTTGCAGAGACGGGAGTCAAGATGAAACGCTCGATATCTCGCAGACCAAAACAGGTGGATAAGGTATTCAATGACATTGAGAGTTGTCCGGTGGAGAGCTTTGTATGCGGAGACTTTAATGATAATCCGATGTCATATACATACTGCCGCATGATGCGTGACAGGCAGGACACGTTCGTGGAAGCGGGTGACGGCTTCGGAGCAACATATTCAAGGCTTTGGCCGATGCTCAGGATTGATTATGTCCTATGTCCGAAATCATGCACGGTAGTGACTCATGAAACCCCTAAAGTCAAACTTTCGGACCATTATCCGGTAATAACAGAAATAGCATTATAATATGAACGACGCGATACAGAAGGCACTGGAGGTGCTTCGTAATGGAGGTGTTATACTCTATCCTACAGATACAGTGTGGGGGATAGGTTGTGATGCGACCGACCCAGCGGCTGTTGCAAAGATTTATGCAATCAAGAACCGTGAGGACAGCAAGTCCCTTGTGCTGCTTGCAAGTGACATGGATATGATATGCAGGTATGTGAAGGAGATTCCTGAGATGGCCGTACAGCTTGTGGAGGTAAACGATAAGCCTATGACCATCATCTATCCAGGCGCTGTTGTCGGCCCTTTACCTGTCACCTCAGGCGCGACAGAGAAGACTCTTCCGAAGGCAGATCGCCGTTGTCTGGCATTCAATACGGTTGCTGAAGACGGAACAGTAGGCATACGCATTCCGATGATGGACTTCTGTCAGCAACTTGTTGCCAGGCTAGGTCGTCCTCTCGTGTCAACTTCTGCCAACATCTCCGGAGAGCCTACTCCAAAGAAATTCGCTGAGATATCAGAGCAGATCAAGTCAGCAGTGGATCATATCGTGGACCCGGCGTTGGAAAGAGGGTCTACGGGCCAGTCTTCATCCATAATAAAGGTCGGACTTGATTATTCGATTGAAATTATCCGTGGTTAAGATTGCCACGGTCCTTGCAGGACCTCGCAATGACGTGTGAGCCCCTTGCAGGACCTCGCAATGACGAGTGAGGACCTCGCAATGACGTGTCCTATACGTCATTCCGAGGAGCGTTAGCGACGTGGGAATCTTTACATATATTTAAAATAAGCAGCTGCTGCAGCAGTGACTGCAGCAGTTTCTGTGCGCAGTCTGGAGGCTCCCAAGTGTACCGGAATGAATCCGGCTTGCAGCGCAAGTTCTGCTTCCTCGTGTGAGAAGTCTCCTTCCGGGCCTATCATTACAATGATTTCAGTGCCCTCATATCCGTTAAGCACCTCTTTGATGCTTCTGCGTGGAACCTTTTCGTCGTCAAAGCAATATGCGATCAGTTTCAGTCCGTCCTTGTCAGTGTTTGCTGCAATGAACTCCTTGACGGAGATAGGCTCATTGACCACTGGCACTGCAGCTTTGAGAGACTGTTTCGATGCACTGATCAGAATCTTCTCAACTCTGGCCGTCTTGAGTATGCGCCTCTCAGAGTGCTCTCCTATGACGGGTGACAGCTCGTCGAATCCCATTTCGCATGCCTTTTCTGCAAACCACTCGAACCTGTCGTTGTTTTTGGTCGGGCACACAGCCATGTGCAGCCTGTACGGGTGTGCTCCCCAGTCCTGGATGCTGTCTATGACCTGAGCCACGACTTCCTTATGGCTGTCAGAGATGATGCGGCATCTGTAAAGTGTGCCTCTTCCGTCAATTACCGAGATCTCATCTCCGCAACGATGCCTTAGCACTTTGATGCAATGTCCTGATTCGTCGTGATCAAGACGGCATGTACCGCTTTCTATGTCTTGTGAATAAAAAAGTTCCATTCTTCTTTGAGCTTTTTGGGCGTGCAAATATAATCAAAATGCTAATTTTGCATACTAAACCATGTTCTCTAATGAAATATATAGGTCTTATTTCCGATACCCATGGGGTATTCAGCGAGCAGTTCAGGGAGTTCTTCGCTCCGGTGGACGAGGTGTGGCACGCAGGTGATTTTGGCGGCGGTTTTCAGACCGCAGAGGAGATTGCGGCATTCAAGCCGCTTGTCGGTGTTGCCGGAAACTGTGATAACTATGATCTCCGTTATACTTATCCGGTACATCGGTTCTTTGAATGTGAAGGTTTCAAGGTGTTGATGATTCATGTAGGAGGGTATCCCGGAAGATATGATGTAAAAGCGCGAAAACTGATCGATGAACTGAAACCTGACATCTTCGTCTGCGGCCATTCGCATATCCTGAAAGTGGTGAGGGATCCCAGGTTCAATATGTTGGTCATTAATCCGGGAGCTGCTGGAATTCAGGGTTTTCATCTGGTCAGAACAGCTCTGCGCTTCCGTTTGGATGCAGGAAAAATCACTGATATGGAAGTTTTTGAGCTGGATCGTTAATTTTTTTTTGTATTTTACATAAAATGCTATACTTTTGTCCCAAATGCGTTATGTTTAACCCTATTAATTTATTAGTGATTATGAAAAAGGTATTTATGTCATTGGCAATTGTAGCTGCTATGGCTGCTGCTGTTGCTTGCTCATGCAACAATGAGAAGAAGGCTGACACTTGCTGCGAAGAGGCAACCGAGTGCTGCGATTCAACAAAGTGCGCTAGCTGCGACAGCACTGCTACTTGCGATACAGTTTGCTGCAAGTAATTGATAATTTAATTTAAAAGACACCGTGACGAATGTCGGCACGGTGTCTTTTTGTATAATTTTGTAAATTTGGAACATATTTACAAAAACTAAGAAACAGATATGCCGACAGCAAAGACAAAAACAGTTTGGTTCTGCAAGGAATGTGGAAACGAGAGTCCTAAGTGGATGGGCAGATGTCCTGCCTGCGGGGAGTGGAACACTATGGTGGAGGAGACGGTTGCAACTGGAAAGAAGCAGTCCGGGGCAGTCATGTCCGTGCCTGGAGCAGGTCACAAGCCTGTGCCGTTGTCGCATATTGACTCATCAGTCGAGACCCGTATATCGTTGAATAATGCTGAGATGGACAGGATTCTCGGAGGAGGTCTTGTCGAGGGTTCGCTTGTGCTCATAGGCGGTGAACCGGGCATAGGAAAGTCAACCCTGTCGCTTCAGATACCTCTATATTGCAAAAACCTCAAGACACTTTATGTAACAGGCGAGGAAAGCGCACGTCAGGTGAAGCTCAGGGCGGCACGTATCGGTGGTGATGATGTGAACTGTATGATATACAGCGAGACACTGATGGAAAATATTATCAGAGAGGCGCGTGAAATGATGCCGGACCTGATGATTGTAGACTCGGTGCAGACCATGTTCTCGCAGAATGTAGAGTCGTCTCCTGGTTCGGTTACTCAAATCAAGGAAACTGCTGCCATGCTTCTGAGGTTTGCTAAAGAGACCGGTGTGCCAGTGATTCTGATAGGTCATATTACCAAAGAGGGTAGTATCGCAGGTCCAAAGATATTGGAGCACATCGTGGATGTCGTCCTACAGTTTGAGGGTGATAATAGGGGAACATACAGACTGCTCAGAAGCATAAAGAACCGTTTCGGCTCCACTTCGGAACTGGCGGTGTTCGAGATGACGGGAAAGGGGTTGCGCGAAGTCAGCAATCCATCGGAAATGCTGATTCCTATGCATGAGGAAGGCCTCAGCGGAGTCGCAGTGAGCGCTATGCTTGACGGTACAAGACCGTTTCTCATTGAAGTTCAGGCACTGGTAAGTTCGGCTGCGTATGGAACACCTCAACGTAGCGCTACAGGTTTTGATGTGCGCCGTCTGAACATGCTTTTGGCAGTGCTTGAGAAGCGTGCCGGCTTCAAATTGAGTGTCAAGGATGTGTTCCTGAATATGGCAGGAGGTCTGAAAGTCAATGACCCGGCATGTGATCTGGCTGTGATCTGTGCAGTGCTTTCTTCTAATTTTGATTTCGCTATTCCTGCTGATATATGTTTTGCTGGAGAGATTGGACTCAGCGGCGAGGTGCGCCCTGTGGCGCAGACCGAGCGCCGTGTAATCGAGGCTGCCCGTCTGGGCTTTAAGAAGATATATGTATCAAGTTTCAGCAGCCTGGAAGCTCTTGCAGGTCAGGCTGACGGCATAGAGATTATAAAGGTTACGGATGTGCCTGCGCTTTGCAGGAGCTTGTTTAAGGGATAATTATTTGATAATTATCAACGTTTACATAAATTTGCAGACAAAATCGAAAATTTAATCTAATGAAAAGAACGGGACTACTCGAAGCGATGACTGTAGTTGTCGCTTTATCGCTTTTGCTGTTATTTTCTTCGTGCGTGAATGAGGAATACACTCTTTCGGAAGATAGGGTCAATCTGGAGATGACTGTGTTTCAGGACGGTCTCTCTGTGCCTTTGGGAAGCACAAGTAAAATCATGCTGAAAGACATCAAGGATTCGCTCCTGGCTAATGTGGAGGATGAGTCTCTCCTGAAATACTTTACAGTTGGAGCTAATGGTGAATACGGTGTGGCTCTGTCGGACCGTATGGACCTTTCTGATACATTGAATAATCTTCTATCGAATATAGAGATTCCGGATGTCGCTATATCTGAGGCGTTCTCGTTCAACCTTAATTCGGTTGATGTGTCCAGCCTCAAGATTCCGGAGGCTGAGTATGAGAATACATTTCATTTAGGAGATGAAATAGATGTTCCTGAACTATCATTCGACGGCTTTGATACCAGCTTTACCATCTATGCGGGACTTCATGGCTATAAGCCAGATGCGGAGACTCTCAAGTTGAATCTTCCGGAGGTTACTTATAGTGATGATATTGCAGAACTGAAGAAAAAGGATAAGATACTAGAGATAAATGCCCTTCCTATGCTTTGGGATACGCAGGTCGGTATCGGTTCGATCGGTCAGTTCGTTTCAGACTGGAATCTTGAAGAGGACATGCCTATAGTTCCAGGGTTCGGACCAGTTGAAAAGGAAGTATCTTTCGAGATGTCTCTTCCAGCCGGCATAACTTCAGTAGAAGATATTGTCCTTCAGGAAGGAGCGAAGCTCGTAATGAGTGTCGGATTTACAAACTCGTTCTTTACAGATGGTAAGATAGAGTTGAAGATCAATGAAATTGATGTCAGCAAGATTTTTGATGTAGTGTCTGGAGATAATGACGTTGATGACAAGATAGGCGGTGTGTTTAAGGTTCCAGTGAACGGTAACGAAGCTGTCATGGAGTTTGAGATAGGGGATCTCGTTCTTTCAGATGATGATTGGACAACGGCAGCTGACGGATCTCTTAAATTAAGTAAGAATCTTAAACTCAATGTCAAGGGAGAAATAGATTATGATGCTGATGAGATAAAGACGACTGTCAACCATCTCAAGGGATGCGCAACATCTGATCAGAAGATGGGCTTCTTCATTGAGATGAAGTTTGTGAATTTTCAGGTGGATGATGTGAAGATGACGCTGGATCAGATAGAAGTTCCTTGTGATCAGATGGAAGTTCCTTTCAAGCAGACTATTTCGCTTGACTCTCCTATAAGTGATATTGACTATGTGACTCTTTCTGATGATTCCAAGATCACTATGTCAATTGTTCCGAACGCTATGCCTGATGGTTTTGAGCTTAAGTTGGCTTCTTTGAAACTTACTTTCCCGGAAGGAATAGAGGTTGAGGGCGCGCAGAATCGTGTGCTTGAGATCGTGGATGTGGATTTGTCAGATGGTTACAGCCGTGAGATAAAGATTGAACGCATCACTCTTCCTGAACCGGATGGAGGCAAAATTACTTTGGACGAGGATGTTATTGTCGAGGCCGTAGTGAACGCTGGTGGAACAGTCGGATGTGCTGACCTTCCTGACGAAGGGGAGCCTGATTTGAGCGTGACAGTTAAAGTCGAGGCAGTCGACCTGGTGATTGATGATTATTCAGTGTCGATTACAGGATATGAATATCCAATAGATTTCGGTCAGGAATTTAAGTTTGACGTGACAGGTATGGAGGAGTTCGGAACCGTTAACGTGATTCCTGATGGCGATCCGGAAATCGTGGTCAATATCATGCTGCCGAACACTGGAATGGAGATAGTTGCCGATCCAGAGGAAAATCTTGTCATAACTTTCCCACAGATGCTCAAGTTCAGGAAAGAGGCGCTTAATGGATATAATTATGATGAAACGAAGGGAACTATAACCATAATAGGGGAGCTTCCTTCTGAGATAAGGCTTCCTATAGACTGTCTTGAGATTGCTCCAGTCAAGGGAGATGATGGTAAGTATTGGGCAGGAGGCAATTTCGCGGTGTCCGGAGGAGTGACTATTCCGGCCGGAAGCATCACCAAGGAAGATATTACTGCCCTTACTGCTCCTGAATGCGTAGTGGGTATGTCGGCAGTGATTCCGGAGATCAGACTTGGCACATTGGCCATGGACAAGCCTTATGAGAAGCTTATCGAGAAGAACTTTGAAATCGGAATGATGTCAATCGATGATCTTCCAGAGCAGCTTGTAAGCATTGATTGCGTTGAGTTCGAGGATGTGTATTTTACAATGAATCTTGATGCAACTAAGCTTCCGGATCTTGGAACCACAACCCTCAGCCTTGATTTTGAAATTGACCTTCCTGAGATGATTGTCCTGGATTCCGACAATATTAAAGAGGGAAATGTTCTTTCTGTCAGGGGAGAACTTGACAAGTCAGGAATGATTGTAGTGGAACCTGTAAGGATTGCTGCTCTTGACTTGTCCGAGATAGACCTTAAGGATCTTGAGAACCTCAAGGATATAGTTACAATCAACGGAAAGGTTGTCCTTGACAATATCGCTCTTGATATCAATGAATGGTTGGGCAAGAATCTCGAAGTGAAGGTTGATGCCGGCATCAAGGATATCGTGATATCTAAGGTTCTTGGTAAGGTGGATGTGCAGATTCCTGCAGTTGAGACATCTCTTGACCTGACTCCTTATAAAGGATACCTCAAGGGTGACAATGTTGAAATCACAGGAATAGAGAACCTTATATCAAAGCTCAATATCGCAGCGGAAATCAAGACGAATGTGGGTGTTCCTCTTGGAGCGAAGCTCGTCATTACTCCATATTCAGGTGGAAATGCGGCAGAGGCTTGGTCAACAGACATAACTCTTAACCACTCTGAGTCTGCTGCAGATACGACATACACAAGATATTGGCTGTCTTTGGATGAGGAGTCTATGTCAGAAGACAGACCTCAGGGATATACTCATATACATCTGCCTGTCAGGGAATATCTCAAGGATATGCCTGACAGTCTCAATATCGTTGTCGAGGCAGGTTCTGACCCATCGAAGACGTGTGTGGTTGAACCTACTCAGAAGTATGTTGTCGAGGCGGCTTATTCAGTGGCTATCCCATTCGAGTTCGGTGATGGTGCCGCTGTGACTTACAGAGACACAATCCCAGAGATTCCAGAGATGGTTGAGCAGCTTCTTGCTATGGGTGGTCTCGTGCTTACCGGTGAGGTGACCAGCAGTCTCCCATTTGAGATATCTATGAAGGTGAACCTCCTGGATAATGACGGAGCTGTGATTCCTCTCGATGAGACAGCTTCTGTCCAGAAGATCTCAGGATGCTCTCCAGATGGCGAGCATGCGGTAACCAACCTCTATCTTGGACTTCAGAAAAAGGAAGGCACAGAGGTCGAGGGCGTCAGCGCGATCGAACTTGAGTTCAATCTTGCAGCAGTGGCAGGCGTGCCTTTGTCAGACAAGTGTTTCATTCAAGCCTCTCTTCAGGCGTTGGTGCCAGAGGGTATCACAGTGGATGCGAAGGAACTTATGAATGGAAAGGAGGAGTAACGTTATGAAAAGATCTATAATCATTGCAGTAGCAGTCATGTTGCTCCCACTTGTTTCAGGAGCGCAAGCCCTCAAGGGTTCATATTTCATGGATAATTCCCTGAACAGAAACAAGATGAACCCGGCTTTTGCCCCAAGGGCAAACTATCTTCAGATTCCTGTGGTCGGAAACCTGGGCATGGGAGCTATGACAAACCTGGATGTTCCTACATTCCTGTATCCGTATGAAGGTGAACTCCTCACATTCCTTCATAAGAATGTGTCCGTGGCGGAGTTTGACAAGGCTTTGGCGCAGTATCCTCACTTTGATATGGACATGGCGACAAACATCCTGAACTTCGGATTCTACAATAAGAAAAAGGCGTTCTGGACATTTGACCTTTCAGTGCGTGCGGGACTTGATGTGGATGTCCCAAGAGACCTTTTCATGTTTGTGAAGAAGGGTACAGGCACATCAGGCGAAAGCTTCAATATCGCCAATTTCAATGCGTATGCTTCAGCTTCGGTACAGGCTGCACTCGGCTGGTCGCGCAATGTGTCTGACGGAGTGCGTATCGGAGTGAAGGCGCGTTTCATCGCTCCGCTGGCTTATGCGGCTCTTAACCTGGAGAATGTCCGTTTGAGTACTTCTCACGAGAAGTGGACAGTGGAGACAGAAGGATATGTATATGGTGCCCTTCAAGGCCTTGATGTCAATCTTCCGGAAGGGGAACTGATGCCGGAAGTGAGCTTTGACCTGAACCGTATGCTTGCCAATAAGGTGCTTGCCGGATATGGCGGTTCCGTTGACCTTGGTGTTGATTGGCAGATTATAAGAAAGGGTTTCTTCAAAGGCCTTTCTCTCTCGGCTGCAGTGACTGACCTGGGAGTGATCAGCTATAAGCAGGATGCTCTGTCGGCCTTCTCTACTGCAGGAAAGGTTGACTGGGTAGGTTTCCAGGATGTGTCGATGGACAATATGGATATCGAGGCGGCTATCAACGATTTCGTCGAGTCTGCCAAGGATCAACTCATAAATCTGACTCAGGAGGATATGCAGGGCGGTATGCTTCGTTCGTCCATGCCGTCTGTATATGCCGGACTTGAGGTTCCGATTCTTTGGAACAGAATCAGCTTCGGTCTCCTTTACTCAGGAAGATTCAGCCATAGCTATTACAGACAGGAGGTTACGGCATCATGCAATCTGATGCCTCTCAAGTGGCTTGCTTTGGGACTTAATTATTCGATGTATAATACCAGGGGAACATTCGGATGGCTTCTCGAACTCACTCCTAAGGCCGGAGTCAATATCTGCGTAGGATGCGATTACCTTCCAGGAGAGTGGATCCCGGCTCCTATACTCGATAATATGATGCAGATGCCTTCGTCCCTTGCGAATAAAGGTTATGAGCATGCGCTTGTTCCGGCTTCGCTCAGGACTAACTTCCACTTCGGACTTTCGCTGGCATTGGGTTCAAAGCACGGACGCTAATTCAGCCCTGCCAGGTATCCCATTATCTTATCCAGCAGCGGCCTCACTTGCCATGTTGGTGAGGTGCAGTTATTAACCAGAATAGAGAATATGATACAGTCATCCTTGCAGCCTTCTGTAGGGATGACGTATCCGCTATAGCACCTGACTCCGTTCATGGAACCGCTCTTTACAAGTATGCGTTCCTTAATGCTGACCGGATAGCTTTTCATGTTATAGTTAAGCGTGCCGTTGCCTCCTGGGGAAGGCAGGCTGGATGCGTATGCCTCGAAATTCGGTGACGACATCATACCTTCAAGGAATCTGCAGAAGAACTCTGCTGATATATAGTTCTGTCTTGACAGTCCGCTTCCATCCTGGATGTCCGCTCCTTTGGCTGAAACTCCCAACTCCTTGAAGACATCTCCTAATGCTACATATGCAGAGTCGTAGCTTGCGCTTCCGGTCATCTCGCGTGAAAGACCTCTCAGGAGTGTCTCAGCGTAGATGTTGTTGCTGGCGTGGTTTGTCTCGAAGATGATTCTGTCAAGGGTGGGTGAATATGTCTTTCCCAGGATGTTGACTTCGCCATTGGTCTTCCAATCAGTTTCCAGTTTGTAGTCTCCTGGCCCTTCTGTGCACGCTATTCCCTTCTTTTTCAGATAGTCAGTGAAATAGTATGCGCATGTGTATTCCGGAAATTTATTGCTGCAGTCCAGTCTTTTCTTACCACGGTCCAGGCCGAATGTGCCTCTGATTTCTGCCACGGGAGCGAGATCGCATGTGTACATGAAAAGTCGGTCTCCTGTGCCGTTTTCGCCTGTTGTGCAGTTATATCTGAATTCCATCCAAGGCGTATCAGGATATGAAGGAGAAATCTTTACCGGCGCTCCGATGCTGTCTCCAGCCGCGACGGTAAACGACTGCATGTTCTCGTAGAACATGAGTCCTGATATACCTGCACCATAGTATGTTCCTATGTCATTCCATAGCCATGTCGGTTCCTCCATCATTCCCTCGAAGCAGCGTCCGTCTCCAATGATCCTGCCCTCAATCTTCCTGATTCCAGCCTTGCGTACCATGTTTTCCCACTGTGCGAACACTTTGTCCAGGTTGACGGCAATGGAGTCTTTTGACCCGAGGGTAGGGTCGCCTCCTCCTATGATGTACAGGTTGCCTTTCAGTACGCCCTCCTCAACTGTACCATCGTGTCCTATGGCAGTCTCGAATCTGTAATCCGGCCCAAGTTTGTGGATAGCGGCCCCTGTGCTGATGAGTTTCATGTTTGATGCCGGTACCATCATGGTGCGGGAGTTGATGTCGGCAAGCGTGCGCCCGTCTCCGCTGATTGCATAGATTCCTATTACGGCGTTTTCCACTGACTGATCAGAGATTATGGACTTGATGACTGTCTGTGCCTGGTCTGCTTCAGGCTTGAGTTGCGCCATTGCAGTTGTGCACCACAGCAGCAGGTATATGGATAATATTCTTTTCATATTCTTGGTTTATGTCAGTGCAAAATTAATAAAAGAGGGTGACTAAAAAGTCTTAATTGACTGATTAGTCACTCTTTTTTCATTTTATATTACACCGGGAGGATAGCAGTGATTGCGGACGACTCCGTTCGCTTCGCTCACTCCGGCCCCTCCCAACGTATCCTGCGTGGT
>JAFYRK010000012.1 GCA_017559545.1 Bacteroidales bacterium | reverse complement strand
TCCGTATGATCGTCCTAGGCCGTTTGTGTAATCCTCCTCCCATTTATCAAGGGGTGGATACAATGAACTTATGCCCATATATTCACGGATATTGTCCATTGTCTTGTAGTAGCCTTCAATATCCAGCTTGATATTATGCGGTAGGTTGAAGTAGGAGCCTAATGAATACTGACGAGAATGCATCGGAGCGACTGTCGATGTCGACGGCATCCAGAAGCCGGTCGGAACCTCCAATGGAGAGGAAGCGTTAACTCTATGGCTGAACTGGTTCATATCGCTGTATGACATCTTGATGGAAGCTATCTCGCCGATACGGAATCTAAGAGCAGCTCTTGGCTCAAGACGGTTATATGCCTTGCCATCTGTCAGGAACATCACATAACGCAGGCCGACATTTGCAGTAATCCAATCTGTCAGACTGATCTCATCTTCAATATAAAGCGAAGGCTCAAGACCGTGATAAGTAAAGCCTTCGATCTTTTTGGTATCAATAGGCGCTGTATCGGAGTTTCTATATATTCTTTCTGATATCCTTTGCGGAGAGAATACGTGCCATATGGCTTCCGCTCCGAATCTTACATACTGGTTATCGGTCGGATGCCAGAGAAAGTCTGCCTTTATACCTGAGTCGTAAACATTAGAACGGTTGACATCATTGTCGGTTTCTTCATATGAAACCGATTCATCTGTTCTTTTCCAGGAATCCACCAGGCTGACGCCGGCTCTTGACTGGACGTGGTAGAGGTTCACATCGGAACGCAGGTTATCTGATATATTGTATTTCCATCTGAGCGATGCCAGAATGTTACCCCATCTGAGTCCTAGTTCCATGTTACTCTCATTACCTGCTGTATCCCAATCTGTGGGATCACTTAAAGATTTTGACTTCAATGCGTCCTGACCCGCAAATACGCTGAATGACAACGTATTGTCATCCGAGAACTTATGAGTTATCTTTCCGTTCAGATCGGTCATGGCATATCTCATTACAGTATGATCGGAATTCTCAGAATCACGCAGCGCATTATAAAGTGCGAATCCCGGAATCGTCAACACATCCAGCCAGCTGCGCCTCAAGCCGAAATTGAAGGATGTCTTTCCTTTGACGATAGGACCTTCCATCTGGAATCGTCCTTCTATAAGACCGATAGAAAATGTGCCGCTGTAGTCATTGAAATCACCGTCACGGGTAGTCACATCAACGACAGAAGACATTCTTCCGCCGTAGCGTGCCGGAAATCCGCTCTTGTAGAAATCCACGTTGTCGATTACATCGGAATTGAAGCTGGAAAACACGCCTGCAAGATGTCCGACCGAGTACAAGGGTACTCCGTCCATGAGATACAGGTTATCGCTGCCTGTTCCTCCGTGCACATATAAGCCAGAAAGGAGTTCGGTACCGGAAGAGACTCCGGGAAGGGCCTGCAGTGTCTTGATCACGTCTGGTGAACTAAGGAACGCGAATCCTCGATTGAGCTTTGAGCCGTCAATACGTTCCATACCTGTCTGAGTGGAGTTTACAGGAATCTTCACCAATGCTGTGATGATTGCCTCGGGAATGCTGTCATTCTGCTCCTCTATGAAGATTGTGTAGTCCTTGGGCTTCTTTCTTTTGTCAGCCTGTGTAAGGACCACATACTTCTTCATCACTTCATATTCGATGTTCGTACCGGCGAAGAGAGTCACCAGGCACTCTTCAAGAAGAACTGAATGCTCCTTCTTGTTGCCCTTGATGATGTCCTTCATCGGCTTGCCCGAATACGGCACATTGATCTCGATTGCTGAGTCATAAACGAAGTTCACACCCAAAGACTCGTGGATGACCTCCATCTCTGACTTGAGAGTCCTGCTCTGCTGTGCATAGGCAGGAGCAACGGCATAGAAAGCCATTGCGATTACGGTTGTAATTAATAATAGTACGTGCTTCATTGTCAAGT
>JAFYRK010000008.1 GCA_017559545.1 Bacteroidales bacterium | reverse complement strand
GGTACTTTCTGACATGTGTTCTCGCAACGTGAATTCTATTCCTGCTGATAATCGCAGGAAATCACCATGAGTAGACAGAGGAAAATCAATAGACTGCTCGACCTGTCTTTTAAGCTGTGCTATCTGTGGCAAATCGGACTTTACATTCATATGCCGACAAAAATAATGATTATATTTGAGGGCACAACTGCAGCAAGCCTAAACGAAGAGATAAGACATAAAAAGACAAGAAATGCAGAGCGATTCAGAGATTCTCCCTATTGAAAAGTTAGTCGGTGAAACATATTACGGACCCATCCTTATCAAGGAAGGAACTATCAACACGCTTTATCGTGTCGCAAGAGCTGGAAAATACTTCATCATAAAGACCGCAAAAGACGGAAACAGCAGGTTTGAAGCACTTATAAGACGAGAATATGAGCTATCAATCACTCTGTCTCATCCACATATAATCAACGTATTCACGTTTGAGGAGGATTCTCCTGTGGGGCCTGGTTTAGTAATGGAATACGTGGACGGAAGGACTCTTGGTGAGTTCATTGCTGAAAATCCCTCAATGGAGACAAGAAAAAAGGTATTCACCCAGATTCTGGAAGCTTCTGCGTACATGCACCGCAAAGGTATTATACACAACGACCTCAAGCCGGGAAATATACTCATAACACGAGTCGACAACACCGTCAAGATCATTGATTTCGGACTTTCGGACGACGATGCCCATTACCTTACAAAGACATTAGGATGCACAGCAGAGTATGCCTCACCTGAACTGCTGAGACAAGAAAAGACCGACAGTCGCAGCGACATCTTTTCTCTCGGTAAGATAATGAAGGATATTTTCGGTAAAAGACTTGGAAGGATATCGTCCAAGGCGTCCCGCATGAATGCATCCGATCGATATGCTGACGTGGAATCACTCCAGAAGGCAATAAAGCGCAGACACTACCCTCTCCTCACAGCCTCCGCTGCCATTATCTTGACCCTGCTTGCCTCGGTCGGAATATCTCTCGGCAAGAAAGTCGTGGATCTCAAGGAATTCAAGGACCGCGAAAATGCCAAGGCAATGTTCTGCGACTCCGTGTATAACGACACAAAGAAGAAGGTTGACGCAGCCTTCGCAGAATTGGACAGCAAATTGGAAAACATTCCGTTCCAGGAATTCGGCTACATAGAACTCTCTAAAACGTACAATGAACTAGGAAAGATATGGAAGACATTTCCGAAACTAACTGACGATCAAGCTCTTGTCAGCGGATTCACCCTCCATTACCAAACCCTTGTGAACAAACATTACGACAGAGTCGTCAATCATATCTGCCGGATGGAAAGTATGATGAACCATGAAATGAGTCCAGATGAACGTATATTCTATGTGAACCTGATAGGCAATGATGAGTCATACCGACCATACAGCACGATAAAAGACTAAAAAAGACAATTGAAGCATTACTGCTTTATATATACTTTTGCGAAATAGAAGACTTCAACAAGCGACAGCCCGCATTTGAGGAGCCGTTACGTTGTTTTATAAAATTTGTTTTGCTATATTTGTAGCACATACGACTAACACGGAAAGTGTTTAGCTTCATTCTCGCTGATGAACCTAGGAAATTCATTACGGTAAGAGAATAAGCTGACTTCCTCACCGGTATCTACACCCATCATGGGGTCCCGATATCTGCGTGGGCTGTTGCTTATTTCATTACCAAGGCAATTCCTAGGGCCTATCAGCTGAAATAATGCCAACGTCCCACGCTTTCCGTATTTATAACCCTATATTCTCAAGGGACGGAGAGTAAAACAGATACCGCAATGGGACTTTTTGACAAAATCAAAGACAATTTCACTAAGGCTGAATTCACAGTAGCTCCTAACAAAAAGCTGAAGACAATTTCATCCGAATTCGAAAAAGCATTCGGCGTAGAGCTCGTATTCTATAAAGGAAAGCAGATCGCTGACGGAGACCTCACACTCAAGCAGCTCAACGACAAGACCAGCAAGACAGTCGACACCAAGGCTGACGGCATGAAGATCAAGGGCAGCATGAAGGTAGGTGACGCTGAGAAACTCTTCGACACACAATTCGGTGTAACCGTACAGATCAAGAAAGGCAGCAAACTCGTTCCGAACGACATGACCATCGGCGAAGCTTCCCGCACAGAATTCTAAGACCAAGCAACCGACGATAAAGCTATTCAACATATGGCAGATTTTACACTGGATGGCCGAACCAAAGTCAAAAACTTGAAGGCCAGCTTTAAAGAAAATTTCGGGGCAACACTCCGCGTTTACACTACAGTTGATTGCAAGGAGCTCGCAGATGACGAGGCAACACTTGCATCTATCCGCGCAGAAGGTTTCGCAGGTGGCGAGTTTACAGTAAAAGGCAACACAAAGGTAGGAACCTTTGAGAAGAAGGTTGCAGAGCTTTATGGTATCGGAGTACAGGTAGCCAACGCTGACGACACTCAGTTTGCTGATGATGCTGCCACTCTCGCTACCGCAGCCGGAACAGCTTCAGCTGACGGCGGAAAAGCACAGGTAACCACAGAGTCTCTCGCAAAGAAAGCTGAAGTTGAAGCTACTCCAAACGTTCAGGCAACAGCAGCAGAGCTTGCAAGTGCAAAAGTAAGGGTATATGGCAAGGCCCAGAACCGCACTGCTCTCGGCATCGCGCATGCTTATATGATCATGTATCCTCATGCAACTCTTGAGGATCTTCGCAAAGCGTTCCCTAAGCAGCTTAATCCAACAGCGGACGGCAAAGAAATATTTATCCCTATCGAGGAGAATGCCACACATGAAAACGGCTGGTTAGACTACTTCATCAAAGAAGACGAACTTCTCACAATGGGCGACGGAACAAAGGTAGCATTCCGCATAATGTGGACAAAGAACTGCTTCGAAGCATTTGCTACTCATGCTAAACAGTACGGAATCCTTGTAGCAGACTTCGAGAAGGCTCCCGGCGGAGGGAAAAAAGGTCAGTTCTATCTGGAATACCTCAACGGCTACGTTCCACCGGTGCCGGAGGAGAAGAAGAAGTCAAAGGCAGGTCTTTGGATAGCAATCGCAGCTATCGTAATACTTCTTGCACTTCTCGCTGCTCTCCTCGGCAGAAAGCCAGAGCCACAGATCGTAGAGGTAGAGAAGGTCGTAACTGTAGTTGACACTGTATATGTTCAGCAGATCGAGGAGATCGAAAAGAACTTCAACGCAGCAGAGTTCGTTGCCGGAAAGGCTGACCTCAGCGAAAGCGCAAAGTTCGTTCTTCACGACCTCGCAAAGATGATGCAGAAGCACCCTTCTATCAAGCTTCAGCTTGTCGGCCACACTTCTGCAGAAGGCGACGCCACATTCAACCAGAAGCTTTCAGAACAGAGAGCACAGGCAGCTGTTGACTTCATGATCTCACGCGGAATTGACGCATCTCGTCTCGAGGCTATAGGCAAGGGCTCATCGGAGCCTAAGAACCCGGAAAATCCGACTGCACCGGAAAACCGAAGAACAGAATTCATCGTAGTAGAATAACAACAACTCAATACGTTAATTATTAACATTTTAAATTCTAAAATCATGGCAGAATTTACACTCAACGGCCGTACTAAGGTAAAGACCCTTAAGGCTAACTTCAAGGAGAACTTCGGTTCGACACTTCGCGTTTACAAGAGCGCATCATGCAAAGGCGGTTTCGCAGATGATGAGGCTACTCTCGCTTCAATCCGTGCAGAGGGTCACAAAGGTGGCGACCTCGTAGTTAAGGGTAACATGCAGGTTGGTAACTTCGAGAAGAAGGTTGCTGAGCTCTACGGAATCGGCGTTCAGGTAGCTAACGCTGACGACACAGCTCTCGCTGACAACTCACTCACTCTTTGCCAGGCTGGTAAGTAATTTGCCCCAACATGTTTTCATTGTCAAGGCAGCCTGAACGCTGCCTTGACAGCTATTTAACCATAAAACACTAAAATCATGAGCAAAGAGTATTACAAGAAGAAGATCATCGATCTTCGTGCAAAGATTGCAAGAGAGAAGGAGGAGAAGAAGAGAGATAATGAGTATTATGCACGCATGATCAAGAGTGCATCAAGTCCGTCTTCAAAGGCTTCGTATCGCAAATCAAAAATCGACAAGGCTGCAAGTCACGATCGCGACATCGAATACTACAAGCGTCAGATTGAGGATGCCAAAGAGGCTCTGGCAAGACTAAAGAAATAATAATCATTAAATACACTAAACTATGCCACCAGTAAAAAAGACTGCAGCTAAACCAGCTGCCAAGAAGACTACTACAGCTAAGACAGCTGTCAAGAAGGCAACCACAACAACCAAGAAGACTACTACGAAGGCTGCAGCTAAGCCTGCTGCAAAACCGGTTGTAAAGAAAACCACTGAGATTTCTGTAAGCGGAAATAAGAAGATCGGAACACTTCAGAAGGAGTTTAACAAGAAGTTCCCATATATCCGTCTTGGAATCTATTACAGCTATGCAAGACAGGCGGTAGCCAAGGGAGAGACTATTACTCAGATTGATGCGGACAAGACTTTGGCTTCTGTTCGTAGAGCAGACTCAGGCGGAGACATCTCTATCTCTGGAAACAAGAAGATCAAGAGCCTTGAGAAGGAATTTGATACAGTATTCGGTCTGTACGCTCAGATCTGCTACACAACAGCAGAGGGCAAGAGATATTACACATCCGGCAGCGATGATGAGAAGACTCTGGCTTCGTTCAATGCAGAGTGCGAAAAGGACGGCTGCAAGAAGGGAGTGGCAAGATAATCAATGGCAAGATTGATTGACATAGTAAAATCAGATATTGTTTCATATCTGAATCAAAAGCATCTGGAAATTCTCTTCAATGAAAGAGATTTCCAGATGCATCTTGCTACGCATCTCAAAGACTCAGGTCATTACGATGATGTTGACTTGGAGTATTTTGTGCCGAACAGCCTTTTGAATGGATACAAAGACATCTGGGACACAGAATTGAGACTGGATATCTTGGTGAGAAAGGGTACGGAGTACTGCCCTATCGAGCTGAAGTACAAGACCAGAAAGATAGAGGCTTCACTCAATCGATTCGGAGAGCAGGTCGACAATGTGGTCGTTGTAAAGAACCAAGGGGCACAGGATATCGGCATGTATGACTTCTGGAAGGATGTTAAAAGGGTCGAGATGGTCATGGAGAGGTTTTCGAACGTAAAGTCGGGACTTGCAGTGTTTCTGACCAACGACAAGGCCTATAAGACTCTTTCGCGCGAGACTTCCAACAACAGAGAATTCTGCATGTGCGAGGGATGGAACTCAAGATCCAAGCACTGGCAGAGAGAGACAAGCATTACACAGTCCCGTAAGGGGTTTGACTTATCTAAAGACTACTACCTCAACTGGGCAGATACCCGATTAGGAGAACATGCATTTTATTATTGTATCGCGGAGATTTAACAGACACCATGCAAATTCTTATTACTGGTTTTGAGCCGTTTGGGGGCTCGGATATCAATTCGTCGTGGGAGACAGCGGCCCGAGTGGGGCAGTTGGCTCCCAAAGATGTAAATATTAAGGTTCGGCGATTGCCGGTGAGTTTCAGAAAGGCAGGAGAAACTGTCAGGGAAATTCTGAATGAGTCCAGACCTGACGTACTGATAATGCTTGGGCAGCTTGGGAAAGGACAGAGCATTGATGTCGAAAGAATCGCCGTAAACCTTATGGATTCGTCCAAGCCGGACAATGACGGAGATTGTCCGCAGGAGATACCCATCGTGAAAGATGGCGAGTCCGCATATTTCAGCAACCTTCCTGTAAAGGCGCTAAGGGACGCCGTACTGCAGAAAGGCATACCTGCAAGGGTGTCAAACAGTGCCGGATTATATGTGTGCAACACCACATATTATAACGCCCTTGACGAGATATATAGGCATTCGCTTCCGATGAGGGCTGTGTTTGTCCACCTCCCGAAGATAAGCGAGGTCTTTACCGTTGACATTCTGGCGGACGCAGTGAGAACGATAATAAAAACTATTATAGAACAAGAAATATTGTTAAATTAGCATAACTAAGTATTTTTATTTCTGAAATATTATGAAAAAACTATTTGGATTATTGGCATTTAGCCTCTGTTGTTTTACGGCGTTTGCACAAAACGAGGTAGAATTTACTGCAGATAGGCCTGGTGCATCAACTGGTCCGAGCGTTGTGGGTAAGGGAGTGATTCAGCTTGAGCAGGGACTCCAATATGACGGAGACGGAGGAGCTGGTACATTCACATTCAGCAATACCCTGCTTCGCTATGGACTTTTCCCCCATATGGAGCTTCGATTGGGCGGAGATGGATTCCTTTATTCTTCTGATGGAAGATCAACTTCATATATTCCGGCATTTTCAGGCCTCAGCGTAGGAACGAAGATAAAATGCTTCGATGGCCATGGAGCTATTCCGGCTGTATCTGTACTCGCGGATTTCTCTATTCCACGCACAGCAAGTGATGGCTTCAACGTAGATCACCTTGCACCATCACTTTATCTCCTTTTTGAGAATCCAGTCTGTGATTGGCTGAGCATTGGATACAACCTGGGGGCAGAGTGGGACGGAACACTCCCAGGAGCCACAACATTTGCGGCTCTCTGCCTTGGTTTCAGTGCAACTGACAGCCTTGGATGCTTCGTGGAGAGCTACAATTACTTCAATGAACTCGGCAACGCATACTGCATGGACTTCGGCCTCAACTGGCAGGTCAGCAGAAGGGTACAGCTTGACGTTGCCGCCAATATTGACCTTACAAATCCTGCACAGTGCTGGGCAATCAGCTGCGGTGTTGCATGGCAGATAAACAAATAACATATGAAAGCTAAAATAGAGCAGTTCAGGCACGAACTGAACAGAGTCTTCGATGACAACCTGCACACAAAGCAGTGGCATAACTACGTTGATTATGCCATCATCGGACTTATCGTCCTATCAACCGTCGAGGTGTTCCTTTCGACTTACGACGGCATCGTGGAGAAGTACGGAAAGTGGCTGCACTTTGTGGACTACTTCACAACATTCTTCTTTACTATCGAAGTATCGCTCCGAATCTGGTGCGCAGACCTTCTTGACGAAAAGTATAAAGGATTCTGGGGACGAGTAAGATACTGCTTCTCGTTCTACGGACTGATCGACATCTTATCGACATATCCGTTCTACCTGAACTTCTTTGTCAAGATTCCGTACACGGCTCTCAAGGCACTCCGAATCGCGCGTCTGCTCCGTATCTTCAGATACATGAAGGCATTCAGCATCCTTTCGCGTGCAATCAAGGCCAAGAAGCAGGAGATGATCGTATCGCTGCAGTTCCTCTGTATTGTAACACTGATTCTGTCATTCATCCTGTTCTTCGTGGAGCACGAGGTGCAGCCAGAGATCTATAACAACGGATGGAGATCTGTCGTATGGGCTTTTGCTCAGTACATCGGTGACCCAGGTGGATTCGCTGACACACCGCCGATCTCATTGGTCGGAAGACTCATCGCCTGCGCTATCGGTATCCTCGGAATCGCTATCTTCGCCGTGCCTGCCGGACTTATCGGATCTGCGTTTACAGAAGTTATGGACGCAGATAGTCATGCAGAAGAAATCAAAGAGAACAAGGAAAAGCTCCACCTTGCATTTGAGCGCAAACTCTGTCGCTTCACACGTCTGCAGATTGCTCCTTTAAACCTCAGCATACAGGAAATCATAGCAAGGATGAGGCTGACGGAAAACGATATTATCGAGGCTGTAGAAAATTCCGAAGACTTCAGAATCATCAATATCGCCGCAACAGTACCTGTGGACGAAAGACCGATGGATAAACTTGCGATTGAACATTTTATGATCAACCGTCCATACGGCTACATGATAGATAGAGGCTCAAAAGTGACGATTGTATCACCTTCCAGCCTTGTTGACCCAGTAATAGGCGCGTATTCTTACTATTTCGCTAAACTCGGAGGTTTCAATTTTGTCAGCAGGGAACTTGGAGAGTTGCGCCCTTATCAATCATACTATGTCTGTAGTTCCGAAGTTCCTGGACTCAAGGAATACATGGAAGATATAGAAAAACTGTCAGCACGTGAAGGAAGCTGGGTAGTGACACTGCTGGCCGCAAGCGGCGCTAACGAACCCGAAATGGATTCGCAAATCCACCTCACTTTCGGAGGAAAAAAGGGAGATCCTAGCCTTGATGCTCCTACAGTGCTCATCCATGACAAGGAGACTGCCAAGGCAATGTTCGGTGAAATTGAGCATACCTTGGAAAGCGAGTATGGAATCAAGACAGACCGCCAGAAATACCACGACAGCGCAAGTCCAAATCTGTATATGCGTAAGCTATCTAATACGGAGTCTGTCAATGGTCTCATCATCAGACTGGCGTGGAGCTGCATATACTGGGATTCTCGCAGAATCAAGATTGCACAATCAATGGCAGAAATAATAAAGAAGCATGTAGAGCCAGAGGCTTGCAACGAACTTGATCCGGAACTCAAGACCAAGGGTATCGCTTATGAGGGATATACAATCTAACAAGATATGGAACTATTAAGTCGGTTATATCGAATAATATCTAAGTCAGGCATGGAGGACATGATAAAGTCCTTCGTGCTTGATTGTCTTAATGACGTATCCATAACTGTGGAAACAGACGAGATAGGAAACCTTTTCATCACAAAGGGAGAGGCGGAAACCTATCCTTGCGTAGCAGCACATCTTGACGAGATCCACAGTCCTTGTGAACGCCAGGTCATTACCGAAGGCGACAAGGTCTATACTGTGGACAGACTATGGAACAGGGTAGGATGTGGAGCCGATGACAAGAACGGATTATGGATCATTATAAACTTGTTGCATTCTGTCCCTGTGATGAAGGCATCACTTTTCGTTCAGGAAGAGCGTGATGGCGACATTGCTGGTTGTCGCGGATCGCATCAGTGCAACCTGAGATGGTTCAATGATGTAAAATACATTCTCCAATGTGACCGCAAGGGATGCTCCGATGTCGTATCAATCGGAAAGATGGACACTATCTTGTGCGATCCTGATTTCATACCAGGAGACTTACTAGAGAAATACGGATATGAAATGGTAAGAGGAGGCAAGACCGATGTGGTGGAACTTAAGATGCGCGGACTTAAGATACCGGTATGCAACCTCAGCTGCGGATATTATGACGCACATAAGAACAGTGAGTACACTATATTCCCACAGTTAAAGAATTGTCTTAACTTTGTCTTGGAAATAATTGAAACCCAAAACTAACCTATTATGTCAGAGCAACAACTATCCAAAATAGATAGGTTCCGTCAGGAACTGAACAGGGTGTTCGATGACAACCTGCACACAAAGCAGTGGCATAACTACGTTGATTATGCCATCATCGGATGCATCGACAGAGGCTCATAGGTCACCATAGTTTTCACATCGGGCTATACTGAACCTCTTACAGGCTGGTTCGCATACCATGTTGCCAAGACAATAGCAGACGTATTCAACGAGGCATTCGAGCCTGAGGTGAAAAGGTCATGATTTTGGATTCGGTGATTATATCAACTAGTATGAAGATATTACAAAAAGTTACATTAACTTTATGTCTGCTTATTGCAGGAACCATTTTAACTATGGCAGATACACACATCTACAGAGGACGCTATACAAACTCCTCGGACATCCTCTACACTTGGGATGGAAGACACCTTTACAGCGGAAGGTATACCAACTCTTCCGACATTCTCTACACTTGGGACGGAAAACATCTGTATAGAGGCAGATATACCAACTCATCAGACATCCTGTACACTTGGGACGGTGAGCATGTATACCGCGGAAGATACACCAACTCGTCTGATATCCTCTACACATGGGACGGAAAGCATATCTATAAGGGCAGATACACTAATTCTTCTGACATTCTGTTCACTTATGACGGAAAGCATCTGTATAGAGGCCGCTACACAAATTCATCAGATATAGTGATGACTTACGGCGGACCGGTACCGGTCCCTTTCCTGATGATGGGAGTGCTGTAAAACAACAAGACTAAAACATAACATAATGAGCAGATTTCAGCAATTAAAAAAAGTCATAGCAGAGGCGCTTGATGACGATAAGAAAACGAGAATAGACAAGGCGGTAGATGCTTTGATCATTTCACTGATTGTTATCAGCACCATTGAAATCTTCCTTTCTACATTCACAGGAGTAAACGAAAGGATAGGAGGCATCCTTAAATTCATTGATATATTCACAACCATCGTATTTACCATAGAGGTTACTCTCCGAATCTGGTTGGCTGGGGATATAAAGCCAGAATACAAAGGATTCAAGGGTAGGCTGAAATACTGCTTCAGTTTCTACGGATTCATAGACATTCTGGCGACATATCCATTCTATCTGGGTTTCTTCTTCCCTATCCCGTACTCCGCATTCAAGGTACTACGAATCGTTAGATTGCTAAGGATCTTCAGGTACATGACCTCTTTCAAGCTGCTCAAGGCTGCATTTATGTCAAAGAAGGCAGAGCTTGCTGTGTCGCTTCAGTTCCTTTGCATCATAACCTTGATTCTTTCATTCCTTCTGTTCTTTGTGGAGAATAAGGAGCAGTCGGAATACTATTCTAACGGTTGGAAGGCCATGGTATGGGCTTTTAACCAATATATCAAGGATCCTGGAGGATTCGCTTATGTTCCACCGGCATCGACAATCGGAAAGCTTATCGCATGCGCAATCGGTATCCTGAAAATTGCAATCTTCGCCGTACCAGCCGGACTTATCGGCTCAGGATTCCTCCAGGCCGTGAATGCGCAGAAAGAGAAGGAGACACTCAAGTCCATCTCTAAGAAGCTGCATCTTGCATTCGAGAGAAAACTTGACGTGCACACTGGATTTTACCTCTCCCCTATGAGTCTGCCGTTCGCCAATGTTCAGGCCTCTCAGGGATTGGCTGAAGCCGATATTTTCAAGGTTGTAGATATGTCGGATGACTTCAGAGTAGTTAATCTGGGCACGACTGTTCCTGCTGACAGAATGGCTCCGGACAAGTTGGCTATCGAGCATTTCGTGCTTAACCGCCCGTACGGCTGCTTCATAAACAGAGGCTCTAAAATCACTATCGTTGCACCTTCCAGCAGCATGGACGCTGCGATAGGATATTATGCTTATTATCTGGCTAAAATAGGCGGATTTAACCTCGTAAGCCGCGAATTGGGCGTTTCGCGTCCATATAGGTCGTTCTACAATCAGAGTTTCAAGGGCGAAGTTGCCGGTCTCAATGAATTCATGGAAGACATGAACACTGTGACTACCGATGCGGACAGCTGGGTGATCACCCTTCTCCCATCAAGCGGCGCAAACGAGCCTGAGTTCCCGACACAGTTCCATATCGAATATGGCGGAAAGAAGGGAGATGAAGGATTTGACGGCACTGACCTCTTGATCAAGAATATAGAAAAGGCTGACAAGCTTTTCACAGAACTGGAGCAGACTATGGACATCTGCTACGGATTCAAGACCGACAGGCAGAGATATCATGACACATCCAGCCCGGATATTTTCCTGCGCAAGCTTAATAACGCAGCACAGATAAACGGATTCGTACTGCGTATCGCATGGAGCGTATTCCTGTGGAATGCACAGAAGATAGATGTGGCCAAGACTCTGGCACAGGTTCTCAAGCAACAGATTGAAGGCCTCGACCTACCTGACTGTCCTGACTTAAAAGTAAAGGACATAGGCTACCAGGACTATATCGACTGATCTTGATTCGAACCTGTAACGGAATTTTGTCACACATTTTGTGGCACCAAACACAAAAACGGCACTACAACTATTTGTAGTGCCGTTTTTGCGGTGAGAGGGGGATTCTTCGCTAAAGCTCAGCGACTTCGTCGATTACGAACCCTAGGGTTCTCACCCCCCCCTAAATACAAAAAAGGAAGCCTTGCGACTTCCTTTTTCTGCGGTGAGAGGGGGATTCGAACCCCCGGTACAGTAATCCCGTACGTCAGTTTAGCAAACTGGTGGTTTCAGCCACTCACCCATCTCACCTGAAACTGCCTATTCTCTAGAACAGGACTGCAAAGATACAAATAATTTATTGTTTTGCAACTTTTTGCTCTTTATTTTCAGCAGTCACTGATTTATAGAGTACGTACGATTGCGGTGTTAATACTCTACTCACCAAACATCTTGATAATCAACATTTTACATCTATAAGGGTCGAAAAATTCTCCGACCCTTATAGATGTAACTCTTTTAGTATCAAGACTATAAGTGATCATAAAAATAAATAAAAAATATGAATTTGTGCTTTTTACGAATTTTAAAATTCCAGTGTTTGACCACATAAATCGCGACCTCCGTCACATTTTTCTTTTTCTTAAACTGATTTATGCCAGGATTGATAGTTTTGCATGAAAAAACGAACGTATGAAAAGGAAGTTTAACGAAGATGGCATTATGCACATTTATCAAAGAACCATATCCGGTTATAATGTTTTCTATTGTCTTGAAGATTTCATCCTATTCTACACGATTGTGTCGGTTTATGCTAAAAAGTTTGGGATAAACCTGTTGGCCATGTGTCTGATGATTGATCATACGCACCTGCTTGCATCATGCAGCAACCTTGAGATGCTGAGCAGATTTATATCTGCATACACATCAGTGTTCGTACGTGAATTCAATCTACACACAGGAAGAAGCGGACCGCTTTTCAAGAAAGCATATGGCAGTGCGGTCAAGATGGAGTGGAAAAAGATCAGGTCCGCTATAGCATACCTTTTCAATAATCCTGTCGAAAAGCAGCTATGCACAAAAGCGGAGGATTATACATGGAACTTTCTGCGTCTCTATTGCCCGGAATATACCCCTGTCAGCACAACAATGAAAAGGAGCAGAAAACTGAAAAGGTCTATGAAAATGGTAAAAGACAATTTCAACAAAGGGTATTACCTAAAATACACTCTTCTGGACTATCTATATAAAGACCTTTCTAAGCACGAAAAGAGAATATTGACCCAATACATACTTGAAGTGTTTTTTCCGTTTGACACAGAAATGGTCTGCAAGTATTATAAGTCATATGAAGACATGGTCATTGCAATCAATTCGAATACAGGCAGTGAACATGAAATCAAGGAAAATCACTACGGAAAGACTGATGTTCCTTATAGGGAAATCATTTCATGCCTGAACAATATGAATATTGCTGACTGCAGGTCTGTGTTGACAATGGATACTGGAATGAAGGTGCAACTGACGGGAATTCTTAAGCAAAAGACATCCGCATCAAGCACACAGATTAGAAAATTCCTGCAAATCCCTATAAAGAAAAAGACTAAGGTTCCGAAAGAACCAAAGTAGTAAACTATCTGGTTCAGATAAAAACCTCAGAACCAACAAGTTAAACAAACGAGGGTCGGAGAATTTTCCGACCCTCACAATAATAAACTGCTGATTTTTAATATTTTAGGTGATACAGCGCACTACTTAGCAATATTCTCACGCATAGTTGTATCGGCCTGCATGTTCCTCATCCTGTAGTAGTCCATGATGCCGAGGTTGCCGCTGCGGAATGCCTCTGCCATTGCAAGTGGAACTTCAGCCTCGGCCTCGATAACTCTTGCGCGTGCCTCCTGTGCCTTTGCCTTCATTTCCTGCTCGAGAGCAACTGCCATTGCGCGGCGCTCCTCTGCACGGGCCTGTGCGATGTTCTTGTCTGCCTCTGCCTGGTCCATCTGGAGGACTGCACCGATGTTCTTTCCGATGTCGATATCAGCAATGTCGATAGAGAGGATCTCGAATGCTGTTCCTGCATCAAGTCCCTTGTTGAGAACGACCTTAGAGATACTGTCAGGATTCTCAAGAACAAGCTTATGGCTCTCGGCTGAACCGATTGATGATACGATACCCTCACCTACTCGTGCAAGAACTGTCTCCTCACCAGCACCTCCGACGAGCTGCTTGATGTTAGCGCGTACTGTCACACGAGCCTTAGCTATGAGCTGAATACCGTCCTTAGCCACTGCAGTCACAGGAGGAGTGTTGATCACCTTAGGGTTTACTGACATCTGAACAGCCTCAAAAACGTCACGACCTGCAAGATCGATTGCTGCAGCCATCTTGAAGTCAAGTGAGATGTTAGCCTTGTCTGCAGAAATGAGAGCATTTACCACCTTAGGGACATCTCCCTTAGCAAGATAATGCGCTTCAAGCTCATTGGCATAAAGGGTAAGACCTGCTTTTGTACCAGTCACCATAGCCATTACGATGGTGTTAGGAGAAACTCCTCTCCAGCGCATGAGAACGAGCTGGATAAGCGAAATACGAACTCCGGAAATCAATGCCTGGAACCACAGGGTAACAGGGAAGAACCAGAGGAAGATCACCAAGCCGACAATAGCGACGGCGATCCAAATAACAATCATTGCGTCCATAATTTATTGTTTAGTTAGATTACTCAATTACATTTGAAGTTAAAGCGGCAACATACACCTTGATGCCGTCAACCTCCACTACCTCAACCTCGACACCCGGATCGATGATTCCCTCTCTGGCAGTCACCTCCAGCCTGAGGTCTCCGAAACGGGCTGTACCCATAGGAGCAAGCCTCGTGACAGTAATACCGATGGTGCCGGGAACAACATCTGCCTCCGGAACGATGGCCTTTGAGTCGATGTTGGTCTGAAGAGCGAGCCTCTGCCAAGTCTTTGCCCTCAGCACCCAGACAGTAATGAGAACAAGAAGCACGGCGTTGACAGCTGTAACAATGATACCAGCTGTCTGGCTCATCTCCATGAATGCATATACACATGAACCGGCCATGGCGGCTATTCCGAGAATGCCAGCAACACCGACTCCCGGAATGATCAGAACCTCTGCAAAGACTAACAGGAGCCCTATGATTATCAAAGAAATGACAATACCCATATCTTGTTTGAATTCTAGTCTACATCCAGCTCGTTTCCAAGCATTTCGCATGTTACCTTGCCGACAATCTTACTGCGCACATATGCGGCAAGTTCCTCTGCCTTGTCCTTGTTGTCAAACGGCCCTACACTGAAGACCAATGTACCGTCCTCGGCCTCGATTCTGGCGATATCCTTACCCATGGCAAGACGCACCATTCCTTCAACAACTCCCGGCTCAAGTTCGCCTGATTCTGGAATGATTCTTACCTCATAGAGAATCACCTGATTATTTCTTCGAGCCTCCTCGGTTCTTGCCGATACTACCGACACATCCTTACCGTCAATGAATGCAGTAATATAGGCATCCCTGAAACCTCTGCGCCTGATCTGCTCGGCAGCTGACACCGCCTCCTGATATGCCCTGAACAATCCGGCTCTATATGTGTACATGCCAGATGGTGTACGATGTTCGTATATCGGAGTCAGGCCCTTAAGTTCTGAGACTGTCGCCTTGCGTCCGCCACTGAACAGCTGTACCTGATATACGATACCGTCAGCAGGGATACTTTGATCCTCAGCAAACACGGCCTCCGGTTCTATCCTGAAGGTATAATCAAACTTCACTTCGGGCACCAGAACCATAATAGCCAAAGGATCACCCATAGACCTGATCCTGAAATCATATTCAGGCATATCTGCAACGGGGCTTTCGTCATCCTTCTGCATGTCCATGTTCAGGAAGATTCCCTCCTTGAGAAACTCCATCTCTATGGCCCCAAGTTCGGAGCTCGCCTTGTCAAGAGCGCGCTGAAGCGACGGTATCTTGGTCTCAAGCTGAAGAATCTCATTGGTAAGACGGGCCCTCTCGGCAGGGTCATTTCCAAAGACATATTCGTTTCGTAGTGTCTCCAGGTCGTTAGATGTTGATGCAATTGAATCACGCAAGACACGAACCTCGTCCATCTTAGCCATATACTTGATAGTAAGCTCGTTATCTGGAATATCAGCCACGGGCTCCTGCTTGACATCCGCGAGCGGAGGATTTACCAGCGAAAGTTCCTGAAGATCAAAGGGATCGGTCATCGGAGCATGAACAGGAAAAGACTCATATCTTATCGCATAGACATATACACTATCGTTACTGCACTCTCTGTTTGAGGCAAACAGAACATAATCGCCATCCTCCGACTCCACATAAAGGAAATCATCGGCAGGAGAAGAGTATGGAAATCCCATATTCTGCGGAGCAGACCACCTCTTGCGCTGCTCGTCCCATACCGACTTGTAAAGGTCATAACCACCTACTCCGTAAAGTCCATTGGAAGCGAAGAACATCGTCTTGCCGTCAGGAGAAAGGATGGGGTAGATTTCATCGGCGGATGGGTCAGAAAGTTCTTCAACCGGAACCGGCACAGTCCATACGGTGTCGTCCAACATAGTCATCATGATGTCCCTGGTGCCGGATGGCCCCTCTGCGGAATAATAAAGGACATCGTTCCAGTCGGGCGCATATAGACCCTTAGCGAACTCATGACTATTATCTGCATCCAGAACATTAGGCAAGGCTCTCCAGCTGCGATCCTCAAGAGGATAAACCAGGAAGCATTCTTCTTGGAGCAGACGCTTTTTACCTACTGGGTGAGGTACCTGAACGAAACGGGACATATTCTTTCCGTTCTCAGACATACGAAACCTTTCCCGGACATCCTTCACCATTACAGAATCCTCCACTACGTCCAAAGAATCAAGTAATTGCAGAAATACTGCACTCGCTTCTTCAAAGTTATAAGCCCTGTGTAGAGCTTCTCCATATCGCACCAGAGAGTCGGTCTGAGCACTGGCAAAATGTCCGGAAAGCAATACCAGAACAGCTAAAAAGAATATACGCTTTCCCATTTTCATCTTACAAAATTATAAAAAATTACATTATAAGAGGAGAAAACATGCCAGTTTCTTTATTTGTAAGAAAAAAATCTTAAATTTGCACCCTATTTTGCGGTTCTTATACAGCAACAAATAACAACAAAACTATAAAAACATTATGCAAAGTAAAGGTGCAATCAGACTTGTAGCGATCCTTCTCATGCTCGCTTCTCTCTGGCAGCTTTCCTTCACACTCGTAAACAGTGTGCAGGAGAACAAAGCAGAGAAGTATGCAGAGGCGAAGGCTGTCGCTGCAGAGAATTCAGCTGCTTTCAGCAAGGTAGCTGACGTCGATAAGGCATTCTACATCGACTCTGTAAAGAAGGTCGCTAACAGAATGTACATCGACTCGATTTCATCCGAGAAGATCTATTTCGGATACACTTACAAGGAAGTACAGGCTAAGTCTATCAACCTCGGTCTTGACCTCAAGGGTGGTATGAACGTAATGCTTCAGGTACAGCTTGAGGACCTTGTAAGAGCTCTCTCGAAGAACAACCAGAGCGCTGAGTTCAACAACGCTATCGCGCTTGCCAAGGAGAACCAGAAGGACTCAAGAGAGGACTTCATAACACTCTTCGCAGAGGCTTGGAAGCAGACCTCAAACGGCCTTCCACTCGCACACGTGTTCGGTACTATCGACATGGTAGGCAAGATCGGACCTGAGTCAACCGACGCTGAGGTAATCGAGGTTATCAGAGCAGAGTCAGAGAGCGCAATCGCTAACTCATTCAACGTACTCAGAAACCGTATCGACCGTTTCGGTGTAACACAGCCAAACATCCAGAAGCTTGGTAACAGCGGACGTATCCTCGTTGAGCTCCCAGGTGTAAAGGAGCCTGAGCGTGTCAGAAAGCTCCTCCAGGGAACTGCATCACTCGAGTTCTGGCCAACATTCAACTACTCTGAGGTAAAGAGCTACCTCGATGAGGCTAACGCTCTTCTTGCAGAGATTCTCGTAGACGAGACTGTAGTAGAGGAAACTCCTGTTGCTGAGGCTGATTCACTCCTCGCAGCAGAGCTTGAGCAGAAAGCAGCTGAGGCTGAGCTCATGAAGAAGAACCCTCTCTACGCCGCACTTGCCCCTGCACAGTTCGAGAGCGCATGCATCGGATATGCTCACTATTCAGATACAGCAAAGGTAAACAAGTACCTCGCTATGCCGCAGGTAAAGGCTCTCTTCCCAGCAGAGTTCAAGCCAATGTGGACAGTTCACGCTTCTGCAATGGGAGAGAATATCTACGAGCTCGTTGCCATCAAGGCTATCTCAGCTGACGGCAAGGCTCCGCTCGACGGTGGTTATGTAACTGACGCACGCGTACAGTTCGGCACTACAGCAGGTACACCTGAGGTTTCCATGACAATGAACGGTGAGGGCGCAGGTATCTGGGCAAGACTCACTGGCGACAACGTAGGAAAGCAGATCGCAATCGTACTCGACGGCATGGTTTACTCATATCCAAACGTAAACGGCAAGATCGAGGGCGGTTCATCACAGATCACAGGTAAGTTCAGCCTCGAGGAGGCAGAGGACCTTGCAAACGTCCTCAAGTCAGGTAAGCTCCCTGCACCTGCAACAATCATCCAGGAGCAGGTTGTAGGACCATCACTCGGTGCTGAGTCTATCAACGCAGGTATGATCTCATTCGTGATTGCGTTCATCCTCGTGCTCATCTACATGGTACTCTTCTACGCTGGTGCCGGTCTCGTAGCTGACATCGCACTCCTCTGCAACGTGGTTCTCCTCTTCGGTACCCTCGTTTCATTCGGTGCAGTCCTCACACTCCCTGGTATCGCCGGTCTCGTGCTGACACTCGGTATGGCAGTGGACGCTAACGTGATCATCTATGAGCGTGTTAAGGAGGAACTCCGCGCAGGCAAGGGCCTCAGCAAGGCTATCGCTGACGGTTACTCAAACGCTTACTCAGCTATCATCGACGGTCAGGTGACTACTCTCCTTACCGGTTTCGTTCTCTTCGTATTCGGTTCAGGTCCTGTACAGGGCTTCGCTACTACTCTCATCATCGGTATCATCACTTCAATGGTGACTTCAATCTTCATCACAAGACTTATCTTCGATGACAGAGTAGAGAAGGGCAAGAACGTGACATTCGACAACAAGTTCACTAGAAACTTCCTCCAGAACACACATGTAGACTTCATCGGTAAGAAGAAGATCGCTTACTTCGTTTCTGGCGCACTTATCCTCATCTCTATCCTCTCTATCGGCATCAAGGGCTTCACTTACGGTGTTGATTTCACAGGTGGACGTACTTACGTTGTAAGATTCGACCAGCCAGCTGAGGTTGAGGCAGTTCGCGTTGCAGTTAACGCTGCATTCGACAATGCGGCTTCAAACGACGAGACTGTAGACAACGCTGCTGCTGAGGTTAAGCAGTTCGGTGGTGACAGCCAGATCAAGATCACTACTACTTATAAGGTAGATAACGAGGCTTCTGAGGTTGATACAGAAGTTGAGGGTATCCTCTACGAGGCACTCAAGGGCTTCTATGCTGAGGAACTCGCAATAGAGGAGTTCACTTCAACTCAGGATAACCCTAACGGTATCGTAAGTTCTGACAAGGTAGGTCCTACAATTGCGAACGACATCACAAGAGACGCATTCATCGCTGTGATCCTTGCTCTCATCGTGATCTTCGGTTACATCGCAATCCGTTTCAAGGGCTGGACTTGGGGTCTCGGTGGTGTTGCAGGTCTTACACACACTGCACTTATCGTGATCGGATTCTTCTCACTTTTCTCTGGAATCCTTCCATTCAGCCTTGATATTGACCAGACCTTTATCGCTGCCATCCTTACCATCATCGGTTACGCTATCAACGATACAGTGGTTATCTTTGACCGTATCCGTGAGTACAAGGAGATGCATCCTAAGGCTGACTTCAAGCAGAACGTGAACGCAGCCCTCAACAGCACACTCTCACGTACAATGAATACATCACTCACTACTCTCGTGACTATGCTCGCGATTGCAATCTTCGGTGGTGAGGTGATCAGAGGTCTTGCAGTTGCATTGATTCTCGGTATCGTCATCGGTACATACGCTTCAATCTTCATCGCAACTCCTATCATGTACGACGTTACAAAGAGAGCAGAGAAGAAGGCTCAGAAGTAATATGCTTCACAAATAAATATGCAGAGCGACCCGCAAAGGTCGCTCTGTTTTTTATTTATTGGGCATTGTACATTGTTAATAACTTTTTCTATTGACTGGCAAGCAGTTAGCTATACAAGATTATTTTATTATTGATAGGTAGGGCAAGATTATTTATCTTTGTCTTCCTTAAAAATCAGCATATGTCATTCGTTCATCTTCACGTCCATACACAGTATTCTATCCTAGACGGCCAGGCGGCCATCGGTGACCTTTTTGCAAGGGCAAAGGAGCTCGGCATGCCGGCTCTGGCAATCACAGATCATGGAAACATGTACGGTGTAAAGGAATTTCTGAAGGTTGCGAAGAAGTTCCCGGAGGTCAAGCCTATCATCGGCTGCGAAATCTATGTGACACGGCATTATGACCATAAGTTAAAGGACAAGGATCACAGAGGCTACTACCACCTCATCCTCCTTGCCAAGAACTACAATGGTTATAAGAACCTTATGAAGATATGTTCTACCGGACATATTGAGGGTAAGTATTACGACAAACCGCGTGTCTGTCATGAGGTAGTAGAGAAATATGCACAGGATCTCGTGTGCTGTTCCGCATGTATTGCCGGAGAAATTCCGAGAGCTATCATTGCAGGAGACATGGAAGGAGCAACAAAGGCTATAGAATGGCATAAGAGAGTATTTGGAGAGGACTTCTACCTTGAGGTACAGCAGCACAAGACACTCGTGCCGGGCCAGTCACAGGAAGTATATGAGAGACAGGTAATCGCTAACGCCGGAATATACGAGCTTGCCGAAAAGACCGGAACCAAGGTGGTTGCCACAAACGACGTACACTTTGTACGCAAAGAAGACAGCCAGGCACATGACAGACTGATATGTCTTACTACAAATACATTCGTAGACGATCCTGACCGAATGAGATATACCCAGCAAGAGTATCTCAAAAGCGAGGAAGAGATGGCAGAGATGTTCTTTGACCATCCTGAGACACTTGCAAACACAGTTGAGGTTGCGGATAAGATCGACAGTTTCAAGGTGGACAAGGATCCTATCCTCCCGAAATTCGACCTCCCGGAGGAGTTCCTTGCCGACATCGACTCATATCTGGAGAAATACAAGGAAATCATTGATGAAGGTCGATGCGACAAAAACGGAAACGAGCGCGGAGAAGAGTTCTGCCGTTCTGTTGCATACCTCTGCCACCTTACATATAAAGGTGCGCACTGGAGATATGGCGAGCAGCTCAATGAAGTCCAGGCCGAGCGTATTGAATTCGAACTCAAGACCATCTGTAAGATGGGTTTCCCAGACTACTTCCTTATCGTACAGGATTTCATCGCTGCTGCACGTTCTGAAGGCATCTCAGTAGGTCCTGGCCGTGGTTCTGCGGCAGGTTCTGCTGTAGCATACTGTCTCAAGATCACCAATATTGACCCTATCAAGTATGATCTCCTCTTTGAGCGATTCCTCAACCCGGACCGTATCAACATGCCGGATGTGGATATTGACTTCGACGATGATGGCCGCTATAGGGTGTTCCAGTATATTGAAGAAAAATACGGAAAGGAGCAGATTTCCCACGTTATCACATACGGCACCATGGCGGCAAAGTCTGCCATCAAGGACGTTGCGCGCGTAAGCCGCATGTCCATCGAGGAGTCTAACAGACTTACCAAGATGGTTCCGGAGAAACCTTTTGAAATCGACGAACTTGATGAGAATGGAAAGCCAGTGCTTGACGAGAACGGCAAGAAAAAGAAGAAGGAGATCAAGCCGAAGCTGAACAATTGTCTGAAGTATCACGACCTTAAGGATGAGCTGGAAAACGGTACAGAACTGACCAGAGAGGTATTGACTTACGCAGGCAAACTTGAGGGTTGTGTCCGTCAGACAGGAGTGCACGCATGTGCCATGATCATCGGACGAGGAAATCTTACCGAATATATTCCTATCTGTATAGCCAACGATAAGCTTACCGGTGAGGAAGTATGGGTATCGCAGTATGACGGCCACTACATTGAGGAAGTAGGAATGCTCAAGATGGACTTCCTTGGACTTAGAACCCTGTCTATCATCAAGGAGTGCCAGGCAAACATCAAAAAACGCCACGGCATTGAGTTCGACATTGAGAAAATCGATATCGAAGACCCGCTTACATATGAACTTTATAGCCGCGGAGACACAACCAGCGTGTTCCAGTTTGAGTCGCCGGGCATGAAGGAGTGGCTTATCAAGCTCCAGCCGACCCGTTTTGAGGACCTTATCGCGATGAACGCCCTCTATCGTCCGGGCCCTATGGACTATATCCCTGATTTCGTTGAGCGTAAGCAGGGCCGTCAACCTATCGTGTATGACCTTCCTGATATGGAGGAGACACTCCAGGATACATACGGTATCACAGTGTACCAGGAGCAGGTAATGCTTCTGTCGCGTAAACTCGCCAATTTCACCAGAGGTCAGGCGGATACGCTCCGTAAGGCCATGGGTAAGAAACTCAAGGACGTGCTGGACGGTCTTAAGGGTCTCTTCATCGAAGGAGGTACAAAAAACGGACATCCTCAGGATATGCTCGAAAAGATATGGGCAGACTGGGAGAAGTTCGCATCGTATGCGTTCAACAAGTCCCACGCAACATGCTATGCATGGGTGAGCTACCAGACTGGATGGCTCAAGGCCCATTACCCAGCTGAATTCCAGGCAGCCAACCTGACCAAGAATCTCTCCAACATGGACGAGATCAAGAAGATCATGGACGACTGCAAGAAGAACGGCATCAAGGTACTCAATCCGGACATCAACGAGTCTGATTCAAAGTTCACCGTAAACAAGCAGGGCGAAATCCGCTTCGGTCTCGGAGGTATCAAGGGATTTGGTGAGAACATCGTGAAGGCAATCCTCGCAGAACGCGAGGAAAACGGCATATTCCCGGACATCTACAACTTTGTAGAGCGTATGTCCGGTATCGTCAACAGAAAGGGTTTTGAGGCATTGCTGCACTCTGGAGCATTTGATAGCTTCGGTATTTCACGCAAGCAGTTCACGCTTCCATGTAAAAATGGCGACCTGTTCATAGACACCTTGCTGAAATACGGTGAACTCTTTAAGAAGGACAGCATGGAGAGTGCAATCTCCCTGTTCGGAGACGTTGAGGAGCTTAAGCCTGAAAGGCCGGAGATTCCGGCTATGGTCGGAGACGAGGATATCCTTGAGAAACTCAAATATGAGAAGGAGCTCGTAGGTATGTACCTGTCGTCGCACCCTCTGGACACCTTCTCGTTTGAGATGGAGACTTTCGCAACATGCCAGATGGCTGAGTTTCAGGCATTGATTTCGGAGTGCAATGCAACTCGCAAACCAACAAAGGTTGCGCTTGCCGGACTCATCACAGCATGCTCGGAAGGTCAGACTAAGAACGGCCGCCCAATGTCCCGTATGACCGTCGAGGACTTCAGCGGAAGCTATGAATTTGCGTTCTTCGGAAAAGACCTTGAGACCTATCTCTCATACCATAAGGTAAACAGTGCTATTCTGATAGAGGGAGTGATTGAGGAGAAATATCGCCCTGATCCTAAGGGCAAGAAGGATGAGAAGACCGGAAAGATGGTTGAGGATCGTCCAGCCCTTATCTTCAAGCCGAAAAACATGACCCTTCTTGGCAATGTAGCAGAGGAAAGAATCACAGGACTGTCAATGAACATCACCACAACCATGCTTTCACCGGCCTTCAGGGAGAACCTCGTGAAGATGCTTAAAAGAAATAAGGGGAAAACCCCTCTGACTATGTTCCTCTACGATCCTCAGAAGAAATGGAACATAGAGTTCCTTTCACACAAGTTCAAAGTGCAGGTAACCAACGAATTCCTCGAGGAATTGAAGACCCTCGGAATCCGCTACACCGTCAACAAGAAATAGGCTGGCTGATAATATTTTGAAAATCAAAATATCAAGCGGGCAGTGATCGGATAATGATCGGAGATGAAGGTGCGGCCAGAATACTTCCTGGTGATAGTCTGGTATTCCGCACAGGCTGAGAAGCCGCTGATGTAGATGTAATCGATTACAGAGTCCTTTGCGGCCTTACCCCAACCATTATACGTATGGTGGTTGTCTGTCTTTGCGGCAATCTTGCGGGCACTCTTCATACGGGCATCAAGAACGGTCAGACACGGGTCGGTCGGCTTTACGTTGAAGTCACCTGTGAGTACCATAGGTAAACCATCCGGATTGATCTCTGCTATTCTATCTATAATAAGTGTAAGACCATTGGCACGGGCCTCCTTTCCGACATGGTCAAGATGGGTATTCACAAAGTAGAACTTCTTTCCTGTCCTCTTATCCTTCATGAGTGCCCATGTCGCTGTTCTGTAATGTTTCGCATCCCAGCCCTTGGAAGGTTTATCCGGAGTCTCTGAAAGCCAGAATGTTCCCCATTTCAGCAACTTTACTGTCTTCTTGTTCCAGAAAATCGACATATGTTCACCCTTCTTCTTGCCGTCTTGCCTACCTACTCCCACACAATTATACCCGTCTGCAAACTCCTTGATGAATCTTACCTGATAGTCCAGTGCTTCCTGCACTCCAAATACATCAGGACTCTGGTCCTTTATCATCTCCAGGGTAGCAGGATACCTGTACATCCATGAGTTTGTACCATCTTCTCCTGAACCAAGCCTGATATTATATGACATAACCTTAAGTTCTTGTCCAAAACACAACTGAGGCATCAGTAAAGCTGAAGCCATAAGTGTAAGTATAAATCTCCTGATCATGTTTCTAAGTTTATAATTTTCCGGTCAGTCTAACAAAGATAAAAATAATTTATTGTAATTTTGTACATCATAAATCAGACATCATGGCAGAAGAAAGATTCTCAGACCTTGGAAGAGTCGAGGCGATTGCAAGACTCTATGAAGGTACCCCTTACAAACCATATAAGACATGCTCATTTGAGACCTCTGGAAAGAACCAGATCAGCACTCAGTCACGCGTATTCATCGAAGGCATGGACTTCGATCTTGTATACTTCCCACTCAGACACCTCGGCTACAAATGCGTTACTGCTGTAACTGGTGAACTTTATGCTGAGTTCTCGCATCCTCGTACAATGGATGTTCGTATAGGAATCTCAGCAAAACTCGACTTCGAGCAGATCAAGGAAGTATGGGCAGGTATCGTAACTGCAGCTAAAGAACACGGATACAAGGACGTATCCCTCGACCTTGTACCATCACCTAACGGACTGACCATTTGCATTTCAGCATCAGGAGAGACAACCCTCCTCATGGCAAAACGCCGTCCTGCTGCCAAAAGTATGGATCTGATCTGCGTTTCAGGCAGCCTCGGAGCAGCATACATGGGATTCCAGGTGCTTGAGAGAGAGAAGAAGAATTTCGAGGAAGGAAAGGAACAGGCTAACCTTGAGAATTACAAGAATCTGGTGGGAGCATATCTGAAGCCACAGATCAACCCTGCAGTCATAGGACAGATGGAGGAAACCGAGATCATGCCGTCACATGGCTACCTCGTAACCCGCGGACTTGCGGACGCAGTGAAGCGCCTGGTACGCGACAGTGGACTCGGAGCCAAGGTATATGTAGACAAACTTCCATTTGCCGGCAAAACCTTTGATCTAGGCAAGGAAATGAACATAGATCCTATCTCTGCAGCACTTAACGGCGGAGAAGACTACAGGCTCCTCTTTACGATCCCTATCGGCAAACACGACAAGTTCCGCCATGACTTCCAGACCTTCGACATCATCGGTCATCTGGCTAAACCTGAAGTCGGAGCTGTCGTGGTAACACCTGATGGAGTTGAACTACCTATGAAAGCACAAGGATGGAATAATGATTAATTATCTCGTCATGTAAACATGACTTAATAAAGAAGCACCGGGCAAAAATTTTGCCCGGTGCTTCTTTATTTCTTGTTAACCGAAGTTCTTTACTTGAAGAGGTTAAGGATGTTTGTAACTGCTCCGGCAATTTCTGATGCATTCTCAACGGCTGTATTAGCCTTGTCTGAAGCACCTGAAAGCTTCTCAGTGAGTGCTGAAGCCGCTGACTGAGCCTTTTCCTCTGCTGTTGCAGTAAGACCAGAAAGATCTACGTTGTTTACAAGGTTTGAAAGACCGCTCATAACTGACGCAGAATTATTCTCATTTACAAGGTTGTTTGATCCTAGAACAAGTCCCTTAGCAAAATCCATGTAGAAAGCAGACTTGTCTGACTGTCCCTTGAGACCCTGTACGTTTGTTGCAAGAGTAGTAAGGTTCATGAGGTTTGTGAGATTACCCATATCAAGCTTACCATCTGTCTTGTATTGTCCATAGAGAGCCTTGAGAGCCACACCAGCAGCCTGACCGTTTGATGTTGCTGTTGTTGTAGTCTGAGTTGTAGTAGTCTCTGACTTTCCTCCCAAAAGTTTCTTGAGGAGCTGAGCATCTGCAGTATTCTCCGTAACGAGAAAAGATGCGATAGCTACAAGAATTGTGAGAATTCTTTTCATTTCCTTCTGTTTTCCGTTAGTTCAACTTCTTAAGGATATTGCTGAGGTTAACCTCCTTAGCGATGATTGCGTGGAGATCCTCGATCTTTACGCGCTCCTGCTGCATTGAATCACGATGACGGATTGTAACGCAACGGTCGTTAAGTGAATCGTGATCGATAGTAACGCAGAATGGAGTTCCGATTGCATCCTGGCGACGATATCTCTTACCGATAGAGTCCTTCTCATCGTACTGGCAGTTGAAATCATACTTGAGGTCGTCCATAATCTCTCTTGCGAGCTCTGGAAGACCATCCTTCTTGATAAGAGGAAGTACAGCAACCTTAACTGGAGCAAGCGGTGCTGGAATGCTGAGAACTACGCGGCTTTCACCATTCTCAAGCTGCTCCTCCTTGTATGAGTTTGAAAGAACCGCAAGGAACATACGGTCAACACCGATAGAAGTCTCAACTACGTATGGAACATAGTTTTCACCGAGCTCAGGATCGAAGTACTGAATCTTCTTTCCAGAGAACTTCTGGTGGTTACCGAGGTCAAAATCTGTACGTGAGTGGATACCCTCAAGCTCCTTGAAGCCAAATGGGAAGCGGAACTCGATATCTGTAGCTGCATTTGCATAATGTGCGAGCTTGTCGTGATCGTGGAAACGATAGTTATCATCGCCCATTCCAAGAGCCTTGTGCCATGCCATACGGTTCTCCTTCCACTTAGCGAACCAGTCAAGTTCAGTACCTGGCTTGATGAAGAACTGCATCTCCATCTGCTCGAACTCCCTCATACGGAAGATGAACTGTCGTGCTACGATCTCATTTCTGAATGCCTTACCGATCTGTGCGATACCGAAAGGAATCTTCATACGGCCGGTCTTCTGTACGTTAAGGTAGTTAACGAAGATACCCTGTGCTGTCTCAGGACGGAGGTAGATGATGTTTGTGTCACCGGATACGCTACCAAGCTGAGTAGAGAACATAAGGTTGAACTGACGTACGTCTGTCCAGTTCTTTGTACCTGAAATAGGGCACACGATCTCGCAATCAAGGATGATCTGACGAAGACCCTCGAGGTCGTTTGCATTGAGAGCATCTGCCATTCTCTTCTTCACCTCGTCGATCTTAGCCTGGTTACGGAGAACGTTAGGGTTAGTAGCAAGGAACTGCTCCTCGTTGAAAGCTTCGCCGAACTTTCTCTTGCCCTTCTCTACATCCTTGGCAATCTTATCCTCGAGCTTGCCAATATAGTCCTCAATAAGAACATCGGCACGATATCTCTTCTTGGAATCCTTATTATCAATAAGAGGATCATTGAAAGCACCTACGTGTCCTGAAGCCTCCCAGATCTTAGGATGCATGAAGATAGCTGAGTCAATACCAACGATGTTCTCGTGGAGTCTTGTCATAGCCTCCCACCAATACCTCTTGATGTTATTCTTAAGCTCTGAACCGAGCTGGCCATAGTCATAAACAGCACCAAGACCATCGTAGATTTCACTTGAAGGGAAAATGAATCCATACTCCTTACAGTGAGCTACGAGAATTTTAAAAAGTTCTTCCTGTGTCATAATTGTTATAGTTTTTAATTCTTATTTGTCTGAAGAAATCTCCTTCAATGGTTCCATCACAAATTCCCTCTCGTACATGAGTTTGTGCGGAACGGTCAGTTCCTCGCAATCTATCTTATTGTCTCCAAAGAGCAATATATCTATATCGATAGGCCTCGAGGTATATATCCTATCTCCTTTCTCATCATATTGTGGTGTTCCTGTTCTTCCAAGTTTCCTTTCTATATCCTTACATATTTCCAGAATCATCAAACCCTCTGCTTCGGGATTATATCCCTTCGGAAGTTCAAGTTCATACATCACCACAGCATTAATGAACTTATCATCGCTCTCAAACCCCCAAGGTTCCGTCTCTATAAGCGAAGAAACACGCTTAAACGGCGTTCCTAAATCAATATTAAGAAGACTTATCGCATCCTCTATATTCTTTCGTCTATCGCCCTGATTTGAGCCCAAGGACAGGTAAAGTTCAACCTTATCTCTGTCATCACTGACTCTACCCCTCAATTCACTCTCCCCTTCAGGACTTCAGTCAGCGTCCAGACCGAGTTCAACAAGAGCTTCCTCTGACATCCTGCTCTTATCCCACTCAGGTTCCCACACAAGATCAACCCTTGCACTTACAACTCCTGGAACATCGGCAACTGCCACTCTCACCTGCTCCACAACATAATCCGCCATAGGGCAGTTCGGCGCAGTAAGCGTCATCTGGATATATACATTATGGTCATCATCGACCTTAACCTCGTAAATAAGTCCGAGATCATATACATTTACCGGAATCTCAGGGTCATAAACCTGTCTGAGAGCCATGATTATATCTCTTTCAAGCTTCATCTTTCTTTCCTTATCCTCCTGGGCCACCTCTGCAGCCTTCTTCTTTATCCAATCTTTCAGTCCCATAACCTAAGATTTCTTCACATGTCATCTCGAGTTCGCCTGGAGACTTTACATATTCAATGTCGCTATCTCTCTGATCTTTGCAATCATTGATACCAGACCATTAGCTCTGGTTGGGGAGAGATTTTCCTTCAATCCTATCTTCTCAACAACAGAAAAATCCGATGACAGAATTTCCTGTGCACTTCTACCTGAATAAAGACCTATCAACAAAGAAATAATTCCCTTTGTAATGATAGCATCACTGTCAGCATTGAAGACAATCTTTCCATTCTCCATCTTATAATCCAACCAAACTCTTGACTGACACCCCTTTATAAGTTTTTCCTCAGTCTTAGCATCCTCAGGATAATCCTTCAGCGATTTTCCGAGTTCAATCAGATATTCATATTTATCAAGCCACTCTTCATACATCGAGAACTCCTCGATAATGGCGTTTTCTGCTTCAATCAATGTCATATCACATCAACATGTCAATTGCCCTATTAAGGCATTTCACAAAATACTCTGCCTCTTCAATCGTATTATATGGAGCCACAGATACCCTCAACATTCCTGTCACACCAAATCTGTCCATAACAGGCTCTGCACACATCTGTCCCGATCTTACAGCAATACCCATCTTATCCAGAATAAGTGCAAGATCCTCATGATGGACACCTTTAACCACAAAAGAGAAAAGAGGTATCTTCTCATCCGATGTTCCACGAGGAACACCAAAGAGTTTAATTCTCTCATCATTAAGGAAATAATCCAACAGGTAATCTCTAATCTTATCATTATATTTTACTAACTCATTATCATTCAATAAGTTAACAAAATATAATGCCTGCTTTAACGTCGCAGCAGAAGCAAAATTCTGCGTACCTGCCTCAAACTTCATAGGAAGTGGAGCGTAGGTAGTCTCTGCGAATGTTACCGTTCCTACCATCTCTCCGCCACCCATATAAGGAGGCATGGCATCAAGCCACTTCCTCTTTCCATAAAGCACTCCTGTACCTGTAGCTGCGTAGAGTTTATGTCCAGAGAAAACATAGAAATCACAATCCATATCCTGAACATCAACCTTGCAGTGGACTGCTCCCTGTGCGCCATCGATAAGTACCGGTATTCCTTTAGAATGACACTTGTCGATTATATCTTTAACAGGATTTATGATTCCTAGCACATTCGAAATTTGAGTTACTGCCATTATCCTTGTCTTCTCAGTAAGGATTTCATCAAGCATATCAACCTTAAGATGACCAAGATCATCTACTGGTAAAACCTTCAGAACAGCACCCTTCCTCCTGCACATAATCTGCCATGGAACGATGTTGGAATGATGCTCAGCTTCAGTAACCACGACCTCATCTCCCTCCTTCACAAACGCCTCACCATAACAGAATGCAACAAGGTTTATGGCTGCAGTAGTACCACTTGTGAATACGATTTCCTCCCTGCCTGAGGCATTAAGAAAATCTTTCACCGCATCCCTTGCTGCCTCATATGCCTGGGTTGCCTCATCTGCAAGACAATGCACTGCCCTATGGATATTGGCATTTGATTCCACACTTATGCGATTCCACTCGTCGAGCACAGTCTGTACCCTCTGGCTGGTAGCAGCGTTATCTAGATACACGAGATCCTTGCCATACACTTTTCTGGAAAGCGCTGGGAACATTGATCGTATTTCGCGTACATTCATAATAACTTGCAAATTTAACAAAAACTATCCGTCTTTTACAGGATTTTATCATAATTTTGCATAGACAATAACCATACGCAAATATGATAGACTACATCAAAGGCACAATAGAAGAACTTACTGCCACAGAAACAACTGTAGAAAACAATGGAATAGGATACAAGATCCTGATTTCGCTACAGACTTACGAGGTACTGAACGGAACGAAAGAGACTAAAGTTTACATCCATCATTACCTTAGAGAAGATGAAGAACTGTACTACGGATTCGCAACAAAAGATGAAAGGGAACTGTTCAGACTTCTGATCGGTGTATCTGGAATAGGCGCATCTACAGCCCGTATGATGCTTTCATCACTCACTTCAGATGAGATCAGAAACGCGATTCTCGCTGAAGACATAAACAAGATCAAGAGCATCAAAGGAATCGGTCTCAAGAGTGCTCAGAGACTGATTCTGGAGCTTAAAGACAAAGTTTCCAATGGAGGAGGAACTGACAAGACTACCCTGTTTACACCTGCTTCAAATCCTGCAGTCGACGAAGCAACTACAGCACTCGTCATGTTAGGATTCACAAAAGCCAATGTAACAAAGGCTGTCAGCGCTGTACTCAAAGAAAAACCTACAGCAACCTTGGAGGAAATCATCAAGCTTGCTCTCAAACGAATGTAAAAAGAAAAAGTGTTCCACGTGGAACACTTTTTCTTTTAAAACTTAATCCCTGACTATCTCCCAAAGTAAACCAGAAGAACTGATATATCCGCTGGTGAAACTCCAGAAATCCTTGAAGCCTGGGCTATAGTCTTCGGTGCATACTTTTTCAGTTTCTGACGACACTCAATAGAAAGGCTCTCTACCCTATCAAAATCAAAATTATCAGGAATTATAAGATTCTCCAAGCGCATAATCTTGTCAGCCATCTGCTGTTCACGCTGAATATATCCTTTATACTTGATTGATATCTCGGAAGAATCAAGTATTTCCTTCTTATAATTATCTTCAACTACCTTATCCAAATTACCCTGATCAAGCTTCGATACAGGATATTCTGAATTATACTGCAGGACATAAGCTGCATCCTTATATGATAAATCACTTGGATAATCCGAGTCAAAATACTCTCCGAGATCCTGATATTTATTATACTGAATAATATCAGAGTATGTAGACCCTGCTGTCAATAATCCTTTCAGGGGTGATGCAAATTCCTCATCAGGATTAATTTTAAATTTACTAAATGTTCCACGTGGAACTAAATTAAATAAAAAATGTATATCTGTCTGAGGTCGTGAAATCAATTCTGAAATACGTTTACGAGAATTAATTTCTGCAGAATCTACACTAGCTAAATAGTCATTTACATGTTCCGGCTTGACAGCAGCATCTGCAAAAAACTGATTGAAGCGTTCAACGGAATCATACTTACGCATAGTATAATCATACCTGTAAGGATCTGCAAGGCCATATTTATATGATAAAGGAGTAAGACGTAAATCTGCATTATCCTGTCTTAAAAGGATACGGTACTCTGCCCTGGACGTAAACATACGATACGGCTCATCTACACCCTTTGTAATAAGATCATCAATTAAGACACCTATATACGCCTGATCTCTCTTTAATATGAACGGATCTTGACCCGTAACCTTCAAATGAGCATTCATTCCGGCCATAAGTCCTTGAGCAGCAGCTTCTTCGTAACCAGTAGTACCATTAATCTGACCTGCAAAGAATAGATTTTCTATATTCTTCAATTCGAGAGTTGCCTTAAGCTGAGTAGGGTCAAAATAATCATATTCAACCGCATATGCCGGACGGTAAACCTTAGCATTCTCCAGACCTTTGATTTGATGAAGTGCCTCCATCTGTACTTCAAGCGGAAGAGATGAAGAAAATCCCTGGAGATAATATTCATTCGTTCCTCTACCCTCTGGTTCTAGAAAAAGTTGATGTTCTGTTTTATCAGCAAAGGTTCTGAGCTTATCCTCTATACTTGGACAATACCTTGGTCCTATACCTGTGATCAATCCAGAGAAAAGTGGAGAATCGGCAAAACCGCTTCTCAAGGTATCATGAACACTTTCATTTGTATGAACAACAAAGCAAGGCATCTGCGGAGTTCCGTTCTGAGCAGTTGAAAGAAACGGAAGATATGAAAACTTATCAGGATGGTCATCACCGAACTGATGAGTCAATGTTGAAGTATCAACAGATGAAATGTCAATTCTCGGAGGAGTACCTGTCTTCATACGAGCTGTAGCAACTCCCATTTCAACCAACTGTTGAGTCAGACCATGAGACGGTAATTCACCTATCCTTCCTCCCTCAAACATATTACGTCCTATGAACATCTTGCCGTCAAGGAAGGTTCCAGCTGTCAAGATAACCGCCTGAGAATTAAAAATTGCCCCTGTAGTTGTACGGACGCCCGCAATTTTTGAATTCTCAAAGAGGAAATTCACGACAGTATCTTGGTAAATATCTAATTTACAGGCACTTTCGAGGATTTTTCGCCAATATAAAGAAAATTGGATTTTATCGCATTGAGCGCGAGGACTCCACATTGCAGGACCTTTTGACCTGTTGAGCATACGAAACTGAAGAGTTGAGGCATCAGTGACTATTCCTGTATAACCACCAAGTGCATCAATCTCTCGGACAATCTGTCCCTTGGCAATTCCACCGATTGCTGGATTGCAGGACATCTGTCCGAACTTGTTCATATCCATCGTTATCAAAAGAACTGATGATCCCATCCTCGATGCGGCCATAGCAGCTTCGCAGCCGGCATGACCTCCACCTACTACAATTATATCATAATTCCTCTGCATATCAGACAAGTTCTCTTAATGAAAGATAATAATTCTCCTTACTTCTCATCATCTTGATATCATCTTCCTCATGATCATCATAACCTATAAGATGAAGGATACCATGAACTATAACTCTGTTCAACTCATCCTTGAACTCAGTTCCATATTCGATAGCGTTTTCTCTTACAGTATCTACACTGATGAAGAGATCACCTGAAAGTCTATCTCCTTCACAGTAATCAAAAGTGATGATATCTGTAAAATAATCATGCTGAAGATACTTTTGATTTACATCCAATATATAATTATCGGAACAGAATATGATGGATATATCACCTATACGGCGGATTTCACTCTCTGCTACAAGACGTATCCAACGGTTATTCAAGGTCTTACCTTTGAAAATAAAATCAGTGTCTTCGAAGTAATATGATATCATTTGATGAAATTTTATGCAAAACTACAAAATGTATAAAAAGTTTGAAATAAAAAATATAATTTCTAACTTTACCGGGCAAAATGGGAATATAAAAACACTAACAATATATGGAAATCAAAAAGTCAGAAAAAGCCAGCTTGGAGAACAAAAAGCTGCTGTTTGTTGAAATCGGACTTATAATTTCTCTTGCAATCACTTTGTTCGCATTCGAGTGGACTAGTACTGAGACAGAAACCAGTCTTCTTGAGGATACAACTGAGATCTTGATTGAAGAAGAGATTATCTCAACTCAGATGGAGACACCTCCACCACCACCAGAGGCTCCGAAGATTCCTGTACTTTCAGACCAGATCGACATCGTTGACGATGAAATTGAAATTGAAGATGATATGTTCATGAATCTTGAGGATGATGCAAGCCTCGGAGTTGAGATCATGGACTATGTAGAGGTAGTAGAGGAAGAAGTTGTAGAAGAGGAAGCTATTCCTTTCCAGCTCGTAGAGGAGAAGCCATCGTTTCAGGGTGGCGATGCAAACCAATTCTCAAAGTGGGTGAACTCAAGACTTGTTTATCCAGAGATTGCAAAGGAGAACGGTGTACAGGGTCGTGTAACTCTTCAGTTTACAGTAGAGAAGGACGGTTCTGTAACAAAGGTTAAGGTTCTTCGTGGTGTTGACCCTTCTCTTGACAAGGAGGCTGTTCGCGTAGTATCGATGTCTCCAAAGTGGAAGCCAGGAAAGCAGAGAGACCGTGCGGTTCCTGTAACCTACACCTTCCCTGTTATCTTCCAGCTTAGATAATTATTTGATTTTCAAATATATAATAAGTCCGATCAATATATTTGACCGGACTTATTTTTGACTCGTCCCGAGCTAGGGACGAAATTATATTATATATTTATGGCAAAAATTACAGAAGCACAGCACCAGGAAAAAGCGGTATTCGTCGGCGTTATAAAGCAGAATGACGATGAGCGTCAGATTATGGAATACCTTGATGAACTAGAATTTCTTGCTGAGACAGCAGGAGCAGTCGGTGTGAAGAAATTTATCCAAAAGGTTGATAGACCAGACTCAAGAACATACATCCGAAGCGGAAAACTTCAGGAAATAAGAGAATATTGCGAGGAGAATGAGATTGAGGTGGTGATCTTTGATGATGAACTATCCCCTACCCAGCTCAGAAACATCGAGCGTGAACTAAATATCAGAATCCTTGACAGAACAAATCTTATCCTTGATATCTTCGCGCAGAGAGCAAAGACTGCGTATGCTAAGATGCAGGTGGAACTTGCTCAGTATCAATATCTTCTCCCACGACTTACAAGGATGTGGACACACCTTGAGAGACAGAAAGGAGGTATCGGTATGCGTGGTCCGGGTGAGACACAGATTGAAACTGACCGCCGTATCATCCAGGACAAGATTTCAAAACTCAAGGAACAGTTGAAGAAGGTCGATAGACAGATGGCGTCACAGCGCGGAAACAGGGGTTCTTTAGTGCGTATTTCCCTCGTTGGATATACAAACGTAGGTAAGAGTACCTTGATGAATTTACTGGCTAAAAGCGACGTTTTCGCAGAGAATAAATTGTTTGCTACACTTGATACGACAGTAAGAAAGGTAGTTATTGAGAATGTTCCGTTCTTACTTAGTGATACAGTAGGATTCATCCGTAAGTTACCACATCAGTTGGTGGAGGCATTCAAGAGTACATTGGATGAGGTGCGTGAGGCTGACATCCTGATGCACGTGGTGGATATATCGCATCCTAATTTTGAGGATCATATCCGCGTGGTAGAGGAAACTCTTAAGGATATCAAAGCTATTGATAAGCCTATCTTCGTAGTATTCAATAAGATAGATGCTTATAGATACGAGGAGTACGATGAGTTCTCTCTTGAGCCTAAGAGACAGGAAAACTATACTCTTGATGAGTTCAAGAAGAGCTGGATCGCTAAGGAGAATACACCTTGTATCTTCATCTCAGCACGCGAGAAGATCGGTATCGACAAGCTGCGCGGAGACCTCTACAAGATGGTAGCGGAAATCCACGCCGGTCGCTATCCATTCGACAATTTCTTGTGGTAATACATACTGAAAGGTATAACGTTGGAAAAACTAAATCCCTCCCACGACTTCGTCGCGGGCCCTGTTACATAGTAATCGTCTCGGAAAAACTCTGATATTTTTCCGAGACGATTGTCATTTTAGACGCATTACCCCACTTTTGATACATCGTATCCCAAAAAAAAGGGTATTTTTCCGAGACAATGAGGAAGTATGTTGCTTGTTCTTGAAAAACCAGCATTGAAACCCGCAGTGTAGTTGTCGGAAAGCTCTACGCCTCCCTATAGAACGCAAGAAACCGACCCCAAAGGGTCGGTTTCTAATTATTTAAGTATCAAATACTTAGTCCTGAAGTTTTGCGCAGAGGAATTCGCGGTTCAGGCGAGCGATGTGAGATACTGTGATGTGCTTAGGACACTCCATCTCGCAAGCGCGAGTGTTTGTACAAGCACCGAATCCGAGCTCATCCATCTTTGCAACCATCGCCTTAGCACGCTTAGCACCCTCTACCTTACCCTGTGGAAGGAGAGCAAGTGAACTTACGCGAGCTGCAACGAAAAGCATTGCAGAACCGTTCTTACATGTTGCAGCACAAGCACCGCAACCAATACAAGCTGCACCGTCCATAGACTCCTCAGCCTTCTCGTAAGGAATAGGAATAACGTTTCCATCTGGAACGCCACCTGTTCTTACTGATACATATCCGCCTGCCTGGAGGATCTTGTC
>JAFYRK010000037.1 GCA_017559545.1 Bacteroidales bacterium | reverse complement strand
TGGAAAAGCCCTGTGCGCGTGACCCCCGAAGCCCAGTGCCGTTGACCCTCGCGGTCCAAAATTCGCTGACCCTTTAAGTGCCATATAAAATTGACCCCTACCTATGTGATATAGGCAGGGGATTTTTTGTAGTTTTAGTGTCCGTCCTGGCCGGCGGGAAACTAAAACATCACAAAATTATGAAAAATCTAAAGAACATTCTCCGTTGCTATGCGATGGGAATGGGCCTCAAGAGTATCAGTACGGCTTTTGAGGTATCTCGAAATACCGTGCGCAAGTATGTGAGACGGTATCAAGAGAGCGGTCTTTCTATAGAAAGACTACTAGCGATGCCAGAGAGTCAGATAATAGACATGTTTGTCGATGGCGTCTCTCGTTCGCGAACTCCATCTCCTCGTCAGGAGGAACTGGATGCACTGTTACCAGACTACCTGAAGCGACTTAGTCGTAAGGGCGTTACTGTCAAATCTCTTTATGAAGAGTATGCCAGCAAATATCCAGATGGATATAGCCATACTAGCTTCAAAAGACGAATCCGTCATTATAAGCTTGAGGTGAAGGCCATTGGACATGTTGAGCACCTTGCTGGTGATCAGATGTACATTGACTTTGCAGGAGACAAGCTTGAGGTAGTAGACGAACTCACAGGTGAGGTTCAGACTACTGAAACCTTTGTGGCAGTTCTTCCATGTAGCCACATGACGTATTGCGAGGCAGTGTGGTCCCAGAAGAAGGAAGATCTTATTGCAGCTTGCGAGAATGCAATGCATTACTTTGGCGGAGCTCCAATTGCTATTGTTCCAGACAATCTAAAGTCTGCAGTGACACGCAGTGATCGTCATGAACCTGTCATCAATGAAGAGTTCGCTGCTTTTGCGGAGTTCTACAACTGCGCCGTCTTTCCAGCTAGACCTCGCCACCCTAAAGACAAAGCATTGGTTGAAAATGCGGTAAAGCTAATCTACCGCAGTATCTACAAGGATGTCGAGGGACTTATCTTCCATGATCTAGACTCTTTGAATGCTGCTATCCTCAAGTCTTTGGACGAGTTCAACTCTCGAAAGATGTCAGGACGAGGCCAGTCAAGGAAGGAACTCTTCGTTGAAATGGAGAAAGACTATCTACAGCCACTTCCTGCGTTGCGTTATCAGATGAGAGAACGTAAGACTGCGACTGTTATGCGCAACAGTTACGTGACCTTGAATAAGCATCATTACAGTGTTCCGATAGAATATATCGGCAAGCGTGTAGAAATCATCTATGATGCAGATACGTTGCAAATCTTCTATGGAATGAAGCTCATTACAACCCATACAAGGGATGATAGGCCGCATGGGTATACTCGTAAGGAGTCTCATAATCTACCGGGAAGACATGGCAGTTATGAGAAGGACTTGGATGAAATCTATCAGCGTGCAGCAACGATAGATAATATCGTCTTGACATATCTCAAAGAAGTGGCGGAACTGAAGAAGTATCCGCCACTGGCGTTCAGGGCCTGCAAGGGTATCATGTCGCTAGAAAGGAAATACGGCTTAGACCGCCTTGTGGCTGCATGTGCCTGTGCTTCTCAGGGACGTCGCTATGGCTTCAACGAGGTGAAGGAAATCCTAGACAAAGGAGAAGATATAGACTTCTTGTCACCTCAGCATGGCGAAGAATGGGAGGCTCCACGCACTCCTGCGCAGCACAAGAACATACGCGGACGCGACTACTTCGCTCCAAAGTCAAACAAGAAAAACTAAATGAAAGATGGAAATAAATGAAAAGACTGCTCCTATCACACAAGAGAAGGATAGGAACACAATCTCACTTGATCTAATGCGCCGCATGAAGCTTCATGGAATGGCTGCAGCCTTTGAAGAGAGTCTCTCTTCTACCTTCGCAGAAACAATGACTCCAGACAGCTTCCTTAACTGGCTGTTATCCCGAGAGTGGGACTACAGATCAAATGCAGCCATTGAACGCCTTACTAAGCAGGCTTCTTTTAGGTACAAGGCGTACCCAGAAGATATTGACTTCACAATCAGCAGAGGTCTTGACCGTAATCAGATGGAGAGACTTATGACGCTTGAGTTTGTCAAGCAAGGTCGCAACCTCTTTATCACTGGTTCTTCTGGAACAGGAAAGAGCTTTATCGCTACAGCTCTTGGCTACAAAGCATGTAGCCTTGGAATACGCACATTGTATGCTAATGCATCCAAGTTGCTTGGAACTCTCAAGGTTGCAAAGGTGAAGGGTACGATTGATGCGGAGTTAAAGAAGATCGAGAAGTGCCCTTTGTTCATCATGGATGATGCCTTCCTCGTATCACTCGACGCTAAGGAGCGTTCTATCCTCCTTGAGATCATCGAGGATCGTCACGAGAGAAAGTCAATCATAATGACTTCTCAGCTTCCTGTATCCTCATGGTACGATGCTATCGGAGACCCAACTGTAGCCGATGCAATCCTCGACAGAATCGTGCACTCAGCTCATCAGATCGAGCTTGTCGGAGAGAGTCTCAGAAAGACTAAGGCACGTAAAGGAGATAAGTAGTAGGGCAAAATAAAAATGACCCCGCCGGCTAGGACTTTATAGGGGTCATTCTAAACTTGCTTTCGAGGGTCAACGGCACTTGGGCTTCGGGGGTCACGCACACAGGGCTTTTCCAGCA
>JAFYRK010000007.1 GCA_017559545.1 Bacteroidales bacterium | reverse complement strand
GGAGCTGAAGGCACACGAGTAAAATGGTCCCATGTCCTGAAGGCTAAAGACCTTAAGAAGTATACTCCTGCAAATGTTCTCAAATGTGGTTCAGAGCAGGATAAGAACGGTGTCAACGTTCCTACCGAATGGTATTTCAAAATATTTTAACTATGAAGAGACTTTTATTGATCCTTACTGCATTGTTTGCGGTTGCTGCCTACGGACAGGAACCATATTCGATACGCATGATAAGGTCAGAAATGCAGAGGAATCCTGATGCAACATATCTTGACGGACGAGAGGGCCAGAGAAAATGGAACTACACGACCGGTCTTGAGCTGAAGTCTTTCCTCGACGCTGCGAAAAGATACGAACTGCCGGAAGTAGTAGAATATGTCCGCGCTTGGGCAGATACCATGGCCACTGAGAAAGGGGAGATCTACAGCTACAAGAAGTCAAATTATAATGTAGACCATATCTGTCCTGCACGAATCTATTTTGATCTGCACGACATGTATGGCGATCAGGACAGGCGTTATCGTCGTGTAACCAAAAAGGTTCGCGAACAGCTTGATTCGCATCCTCGTACACAGTCTGGAGAGTTCTGGCATAAGCAGGTCTATCCGAACCAGGTATGGCTTGACGGCTTCTACATGGCTCTTCCGTTCTATGCAGAATACACCAAGAGATATGCTCCTAAAGAGCAGAGAGACTCTCTGTTTGCAGACATTGCGCACCAGTTCACAGCAGGAGCAAAGAATACATACGATCCTGCGACAGGACTTTTCCGTCACGCATGGGATGAGTCCCGCTCGATGTTCTGGTGCGATCCCGAAACAGGTCTTTCAGAGCATGCATGGGGACGCGCAACTGGTTGGTATGCAATCGCCTTGGTTGAAGTCCTTGACTATATGCCGAAGGAACACCCTGGACATCAGGAGCTCGTAGACCAGCTGAATTATCTCCTTGAGGTACTTCCGAAATGGGCAGATCCTCAGACAGGCATGTGGTACCAGGTGCTTGACTGTCCTGAAAGGGAAGGCAACTACCAGGAGGCGACCTGCTCGATCATGTTCACATACGCATTCCTCAAGGGGCTTAGAAGAGGATACATCGACAGGTCTCATGAGGAATACATCCTCGGTCTATATCCGAAGTTCATTGACCGTTTCATTTGCGAAAACGCTGATGGAACGATCTCTATGACAGATTGTTGCGCAGTCGGAGGACTTGGTGGAAAGCAGATGAGGAAAGGAGACTTCGAATACTATCTGAGCGAACCGATAATCGAAAATGACTGCAAAGGTGTAGGTCCGTTCATCTGGGCTTCGCTCGAATGGGAGGCAAGACACAACATTGACTGGTCACCGTCAAGAGATGGCCAGGCCATTGCATTCGAAGGAGCTGAGGGCTGTGGAAAGTATTCGCTTGGCGGACGAGGCGGAAAGGAGTATGTGGTGACATCACTTGCTGACGACGGCTCGGAAGGAACACTTCGCTACGCTGTAGAAGCTGAAGGTCCTCGCATCGTCACCTTCGCTGTCAGCGGTGACATCCATCTGACCGCTCCTCTGAACATCAGGAACCCGTATCTGACGATTCTTGGACAGACTGCTCCAGCAGAAGGAATTACCATCCGTGATCATAATGTGTTCATTACTGCTGATCATGTTATACTGCGCTACCTGCGTATGAGGCTAGGATCTGCAGCAGGAGTTGAAGGGGATGCATTGGGAGCAAGGCATTGCAGACATATGATCATAGACCATTGCTCAATCAGCTGGGCTACTGATGAGAATGCTTCTTTTTACAATCTTGCAGACGCAACGATTCAGTGGTGCATAATTTCAGAAGCGCTTAACGCATCTATCCATCACAAAGGTAAGCATGGCTACGGAGGCATCTGGGGAGGCAGAAATGTAAGTTTCCACCACAACCTCTTTGCCCACAACAACAGCAGAAATCCTCGTTTCGACCATCCGAGGCTTTACTGGAATAACGATATGCTTCAGTACCGAGGCACTGTTGATTTTGTGAACAACGTTGTCTATAACTGGGGTGCAAAGGCAATTTATGGTGGAGAAGAAGGATGGTTCAATGTTACAGATAATTATTTCCGTCCAGGACCGGCATCAGCAAGACTTGATGGTGAGTGGATTGACTTCTATGTATCACCGACCACTTCAATGATACCTGGCAATTTCCATCTTAAAGGGAATGTATATGACGTATCAGCAGTCAGAAAAGGCAATTACAAGGGTGCTACGCCTGACTATGATATGATTGTTGCAAATCAGAAGAGATATGACGAAGTGTCGTCTGAAGCCTTCGATATCAGAGTAAGCTTAGATGAGGAAGAAGCAGCAAGTGCATATAGGGCTGTGTTGAAGAGTGCAGGTGCTTCTAAAAGACGCGATGCCGTCGACAAAAGGATAATCAAGGAGGTAAGAAAGGGAAAAGCTTACTTCAAAGGCTCAGTGACAGGCATCCCTGGCATCATAGACATAGAAACAGATGTAATCAAATAACTAATTAACCGATTTTATGAAAAAAGACACTAATCAACAACTGATGACCAACTGGCGCTGGTGGATGGTAGTACTGCTTTTTGTGGCGACTACAGTCAACTATATGGACCGCCAGGTGCTTTCTCTCACATGGAAGGAGTTCATTGCTCCTGAATTCCATTGGACAGACAGCGATTACGGTACAATTACAGCCGTATTCTCTATCTTCTACGCCGTTGCGATGCTGTTCGCCGGCAAGTTCGTAGACTGGATGGGCACAAAGAAAGGTTATCTCTGGGCTATCGGCATCTGGTCATTCGGCGCATGTGCACACGCGCTTTGCGGATGGGCGACAATGCATATCAATGGATACGAGTCTATCGAGGCTATGAAGGCAGTAGAGGCAGGTACGAAGGCCGCACTGGCGATTTCGTCAGTCAGCGTATGGCTCTTCCTGGCAGCCCGTGCAGTGCTTGCAATGGGTGAGTCAGGAAACTTCCCTGCAGCGATCAAGACTACAGCTGAGTATTTCCCAAAGAAGGACCGCGCTTTCGCTACATCTATCTTCAATGCCGGTGCGTCAGTAGGCGCTCTTGTAGCTCCTGCTACAATCCCGCCTCTTGCTGCATGGCTTGGTTGGGAGATGGCCTTTGTTGTCATCGGTGCCCTCGGTTTCCTCTGGATGGGTTTCTGGGTGTTCATGTATGACAAGCCGCAGAACTCAAAGCATGTAAATGCAGCCGAGCTTGAGTATATCCTTCAGAATGATGATGAGGACGAGCCTGCAGCTGCAGCACCAGCTGAGGAGACAAAGGAGATTCCGCTCTGGAAGTGCTTCACATACCGCCAGACCTGGTCTTTCATCGCCGGTAAGTTCTTTACCGACGGCGTATGGTGGTTCTACCTTTTCTGGGCTCCTGCATACTTCCAGGATCAGTTCGGATATAAGGCTTCATCAGGCACAGGAATGATGCTCATCATCACTCTCTACGCTATCGTGACCGTCATTTCGATTTTCGGCGGATATCTGCCTAAGCTTTTCGTGGAACAGAAGGGAATGCATCCTTACAAGGGCAGAATGCTAGCGATGCTCATCTTCGCATTCTTCCCGCTGTTCGCTCTCTTCGCTCAGCCTCTCGGTCAGTTCTCTGCATGGTGGCCGGCAATCGTGATCGGTCTCGCCGGTGCAGGACATCAGGCATGGTCGGCAAACCTCTATTCGACTGTCGGTGACATGTTCCCTAAGTCTGCTGTCGCTACCATTACAGGTATCGGAGGTATGGCAGGTGGTATCAGCTCGTTCATGATCAACAAGGGAGCAGGAGTTCTCTTCACATTCTCTGAGAATGCAGGCGCAGCCTTCACATTCCTCGGATTTGAAGGCAAGGAAGCTGGTTATATGATCATGTTCTGTCTCTGTGCGGTTGCATATGTGATCGCTTGGAGCGTGATGAAGATCCTCGTGCCTAAGTACAAGAAGATCGCTTAATGACAAGCAGATTTAAAATATACGCTACAGCTGCTCTGGCTGCATCCATGCTTCTGCAAGGATGCGGTCCGGACGCGCCTGTCGAAGTGCCTGAGGAGGTTGCTGCTCCTGCTAACGTAAGGTTGGTATCATCAGACAAGACATCCCTTGTGTTCGCATGGGATGAGGTCAAGGGTGCTGATTTTTATGTTGCCAGACTTGAAACATCTGACGGTACGCTTGTCCCTGGAGGTCAGACGAGTACAAAGGAGACATCCATCAAGTATGACGGTCTTGCGAAGGAAACATCATACAGTTTCAAGGTAAGGACAAAGGCAGGGGAAACTGATTCTCCTTATTCAGTCTCTGTTACCGCTAAGACTGCAGGGGATGACACACCTGGTACAGAACCGGGTCCTGACCCGGGTACAGGAACTGACCCGAAGCCAGATGATCCAAAACCGACTCCACAACCGAACGAGTATTATGCACAATTCCAGATTCCAGCACACGAAGACGCACTTGTTAAAGCCTTAGCATTTCCAGGAGCCGAGGGTGGGGGAATGTACACCACAGGCGGACGCGGCGGAAAAGTAATCCATGTAACTACACTAGCCGACAGCGGAACAGGTTCTCTTAGAGCTGCCTTGAATGAGTCAGGAACAAGAACCATTGTTTTTGACGTAGCAGGAATCATAGAACTGAATTCAACTCTGACCATCAAGAACGGTAACGTCACAATTGCCGGACAGACCGCTCCAGGAGACGGTATCTGCATCAAGAATTACGAACTGAAGTTTGAAAATGCAGATAACATCATCATACGATACATCCGTTTCCGTATGGGTGATGAGGCCAAGAGAGAGGCAGATGCACTCTGGGGAAGATACAACCGAAATATCATCATCGACCACTGCTCTATGTCATGGTCGACCGATGAATGCTCTTCATTCTATGCAAATGAGTACTTCACAATGCAGTGGTGCATCCTGACCGAAAGCCTCCGCAATTCTGTTCACGGCAAAGGAAAGCACGGATATGGCGGCATCTGGGGCGGAAAGAACGCATCGTTCCACCATAACCTGCTTGCAAATCACGACAGCCGTAACCCAAGGATAGACCATCCTCAGATCTATGGCAACTATGTGGAAACACATCGAGGCAACGTAGACTACAGATGTAATGCCGTCTATAACTGGGGATCTAATCTTACTTATGGAGGAGAGGACGGCTGGTTCAATATCGTGAACAATTATTATAAGCCAGGTCCTGCATCATCTGACAGGAAGTATTTCGTCGATGCGTATGGATCATACGAGAAGGACGGCACCACATACGCAGACAGCTATCCGCAGATGTATCTGAGCGGAAATGTCAACACAAAGTATCCGGAGCTTGGTGCTGCTAATGACGCTTCTACAATCTATTGGCACAACGGTTCGGGATATGGCAACTATAACAGCCTTCTCGGAACTCCACTGAAGATTGATGGCCCTCAGCAGAAAGCCGTCTATACGACCACTCACTCAGCTGATAATGCATTTGAAATGATTTGCCAATATGCAGGTGTATCCCTCGTGAGGGATATTGTAGATGAAAGAGCATGCTCTGATGCAAAAAGCGGCACAGCGACCTATAAGGATGGTGGAAATGGTTCCAAGGATGGCATCATCGACACTCAGACAGCTGTAGGAGGCTGGCCGGTGTATACTGCAACATCAGAGGAGATGGCTGCTGTAAAGGACACTGATGGCGACGGAATGCCGGACTGGTTCGAAAAAGAGTTCGGACTTGATTCTTCCAAAGCATCGGATTCAGCAGAAAAGACTCTGGACCAGTACGGACGTTATACAAACCTTGAAATGTATCTCCATTATCTTGTAAGGGAAATTACAACTTCGCAAAACAACAATGGAGAATATATAAAACTCAATTAACTAAATTAATAACCAAACACACTTCTTTATGAAAAACCTGACGTACAAGATTTCTCTGCTGATCTTGGGAATGTTTGCCTCAGTACTTGCGGCAAACGCTCAACAGATCAGAGGTGTCGTGTCAGACGTCAACGGAGAACCGCTCATAGGCGTATCCGTTTTCGTGGACGGCACAACTTTAGGTGTATCTACGGGTGTAGATGGTGATTACACCATCGATGTGCCTTCCGCAAAGGGCAAGACACTCGTGTTCTCGATGATCGGTATGGCGACAAAGGAAGTCGTTATCGGCGACGCTACGACCATCAATGTCGTGCTCGATGAGGACTCTAACTTCCTTGACGAGACCGTAGTCATCGGATACGCAACTGTTAAACGTCGTGACCTCATGGGTTCCGTTACTTCAGTCGGAAGCGAAGCTCTCGCACAGATTCCGGTTGCTACGGTAGGGGAGGCCCTTTCAGGTAAGATGGCCGGAGTGCAGGTGACTACCACAGAGGGTGACCCTGATGCTGAAGTCAAGATCCGTGTCCGTGGTGGCGGTTCGATCACTCAGGACGCTTCTCCTCTTTACATCGTGGACGGTTTCCCTGTAGCAAGCATCTCTGACATCCCGGCTTCGGACATCCAGTCTATCGACGTGCTCAAGGATGCGTTCTCTACTGCAATCTACGGTTCACGTGGTGCTAACGGTGTAGTTCTCGTAACTACAAAGTCAGGCGCTTCAGGCAAGATCTCAGTAAGCTACAACGCATACTGGGGCCAGAAGACAATGGCGAATGCAGATGCTATCCAGACAGGTTCTCCATACGACTTCGTACAGAACCAGTATGAGCTTGCTGTCCTCAGAGACCGCGTGGATGACGATTTCGTGAAGGTATTCGGCGTATTCGAGGATATGGATCTTTACAAGGGTGTCGCTAAGAACGACTGGGTAAAGAAGGTATTCGGAAACGTAGGAACAACATTCAACCATAACGTTTCACTCTCAGGATCAAGCGATAAGGTAAAGTGGACTGCAAGTTATGCTCATGTAGGCGATAATGCCATCATGATCGGCTCTACCTATAAGAGAGACAACCTCAATTTCAAGACGCAGTATAAGCCTATCCGCCAGATCACTGTCGATATCAACGCAAGATATTCACGCACAGAAGTTCTTGGCGCTGGTGCAAACTCTATGAACGACGGTGGTTCTACATCAAGCAACGGTCGTCTGAAGCATGCCGTTCAGTATACTCCATTCCCAATCACAGGTGTAGCATCTGATTCTGACCTCGCTGAGGACTATGGCGACAACGCTCCGCCTCTCCTTTCTGTTGCTGATAATGACAATAGAAGAATCCGTAAGAACTGGACTCTCAACGGAGCCATCACATGGCACATCATCAAGAACCTGAACCTCAAGGTAGAGGGCGGTATTGATGACTATTCACAGGAGGACAACCGTTACTACGGCCTTACTACATATTATGTAGGCAATACAGCTACTATCAAGGGCCAGCCTGCAACTCAGTACAAGAATGCGTTCCGCACAAACTACCGTACAACAAATACCTTGAACTATAATTTCGCTGAGGTGTTTGCAAATGATAACCATAAGCTTGACCTCCTCCTTGGTCAGGAGTACATCCTCACAAAGTCAAATACCCTTTCGACTACAATCGAGGGACTTCCTGAGTTCTTTGACTCAGAGATGGCATGGAATTTCATGGCATCAGGAACTCCGGTAGCTTCAAACAACTTCTATAATCCAGACGGACAGCTCCTTTCATTCTTCGGAAGAGCAAACTACGAATATGCTGGACGTTATGCTGTCTCTGCTACAGTACGTGCCGACGGATCATCAAAGTTCGAGAAGGGCAACCAGTGGGGTATCTTCCCTTCAGCTGCGGCTTCATGGACAATTTCCAATGAGCCTTGGATGGAAGGCGCTACATGGCTTGAAAACCTCAAGCTCCGCTACAGCTACGGTACAGCAGGTAACAACAACATCCCTTCGAACGTGTCTTCGCTCCTTTTCCAGGCTAACAACACACAGTGGATTTCAATGGGCAACACATGGTGGGGAACTACTACAGTAGGCGGAAAGTCCATCATGCCTAACCCAGACCTTACATGGGAGACTACAGTTTCTCACAATATCGGTCTCGACTACGCATTCCTTAACAGCCGCATCAACGGATCGTTCGAGGTTTACCATAATACTACAAACGACCTCCTCATCCAGTTCCCTGTGGCAGGTTCAGGTTATGACTACCAGTACTGTAACCTCGGATCGGTTCAGAACCGCGGTTTCGAGGCTTCTGTAAACTTCGTTCTCTTCGAGAAGAAGAACTTCGGCCTCACACTCGGTGGCAACATCAGCTTGAACCAGAACATGGTGACTAACCTCGGTGGTCTTGAGAAGATCGAGGCTACATCTGAGTGGGCATCGACTGAGATCGGTCCTGACTACGTTGTAACAGTAGGAAGACCTCTCGGTGACATGTATGGTTATGAGTCTGACGGACGTTACTCGGTTGACGAGTTCACTCATGACGGAACATCATGGGTAGCAAACGAGGGTACTGTAGACGCGTCTGACATTCTCGGCAAGGAGTTCTTCCGTCCGGGTGCGATGAAGCTGAAGGATCAGCTTACAGTTGACACTGACGATGACGGAATTCCAGATGCAGGTGACGGCAAGATCACTGTTGACGACAAGGTGGTCATCGGAAACGCTCAGCCTCTTGGAATCGGCGGTTTCAACCTTTCAGGTTACCTCTACGGATTCGATTTCTCTGCTAACTTCAACTATGTATTCGGCAACAACATCTATAACGCAAACAAGATCGAGTTCAGCCACTCACGTAAGTATTCTAACCGTAACCTCCTTTCTTCAATGAATGTGGAGAACCGTTGGACAAACATCGATTGGGCTACAGGTGAGGAGATTACAGACGCAGACCGTCTTGCTGAAGTGAATGCCGGTACAACAATGTGGAGCCCTGGTGCAAACAAGGCGATCTTCTCTGACTGGGCTGTCGAGGATGGTTCATTCCTCCGTCTCCAGTCTGCAACCCTCGGTTACACTCTTCCTGAGAAGTGGACAAACAAGATCAAGATGCAGAAGCTCCGCGTTTACGTTACCGGAACAAACCTCTTCTGTCTCACCAAGTATTCAGGCTACGATCCTGAGGTCGACACAAGACGTAAGACTCCTCTTACTCCAGGTGTAGACTGCTCGGCTTATCCAAAGAGCAGAGGATATGTAGTAGGTGTCAACATCACTTTCTAAAATCGGACATTTATGAAATTATTGAATAAAATATTCATTGGTGTAGGAATGCTTGCTGCTGCGTCACTGACATCTTGTTCAGAGGACGGCCTCAAGACAGAGACACAGTCATCTTTCGATGAGTCTGTAGTGTTCTCCAACTACACACTTGCCGAGTATAATGTATTCGGAATCTACGAGGTGTTCGGACATACGAACTGCCACCGTGGACGCTACCTTCCTTGGTATGGTTTCAACACCGATATCGAGCTCTATAACAATACTGATGCTGACGAGAAGTCAAGCATCGCAAGATATTCGTCAACTGCAACAAACGGTCAGCTTAACCTCGCAAACGGACCTTACAATGAACTCATGGGAGGTATCGAGAGAGCAAATCTCGCAATCCGTGGAATCCGTCAGTATGGAAACCCTGAAGGAAATGCAGACATGGCAGAGCTCCTTGGCGAGGCTCTTACAGCACGTGCTCTTCTCTACACAGAGCTCCTTAAGGCTTATGGTGAGGTGCCTGCACGTTTCGCACCTATCGATGCGGAGACAATCTATCTCAACAAGTCAGACAAGGACATCATCTACAAGCAGCTTATCGCTGACCTCGAGGAGGCATTCGGTTACATGAACTGGCCTGGAAAGAGTGCGGCTACAGCTACGACAGACCGTCCGAGCCTTGCTTTCGCAAAGGGTCTCTATGCACGTCTCTGCCTCATGGCTTCTGGTTACTCACTCCGTCCTGACGAAGGAGCGGTGGGAACAGGCAACAAGGGTACAGTAAGACTTTCAACGAATCCAGAACTCCAGAAGGGCGTTCTCTATCCTAAAGCTCTTGCAGCGCTCAAGGACGTGATCGAAAATTCAGGACTCTCACTTTACGGAAGCTACGAGCAGCTCTGGAGAGATTTCAACAACATGGATATCGCAGCAGGAAAGGAAGTCATCTATGTAATTCCTTCATCTGATTCTCGTGGACGCTGGAACTACACTTTCGCAATCAGGACAGAAGGAAATCCTGACTGGACATCTAATCTTACATCAAGCCGCGGTGGAACAGCTGGTCCAGTTCCTACTCTTTATTGGAAATATCAGAACGAGGACGTACGTCGTGACTTGAGCTGCGTAAACTGGAAGTGGGTTCTTGGCCCTAATGGAAAGAACATCCCTCAGCTTGCAGGTCCAAACGACTGGTATTTCGGTAAGTTCCGCCTGGAGTGGCAAAACAAGGTGCCTTACACCGGCGGTAACGACGACGGAATCAAGCCTATATATATGAGGTATGCCGACATCCTTCTTATGGCTGCCGAGATTGCAAACGATCCTGCATGCGGAACTCGCGATGAGAACTTCGCTAAGGAGTGTCTCCTTCAGGTTCGCCAGAGAGCATACAAGGGTAATGAGGGTCTTGCTACATCATATGTTAACGGCCTCTCAGGACAGACTGCAATCTTCAATGCGATCGTTGACGAGCGTGCTTTGGAGTTCGTTGGTGAGATGCTCCGCAAGAACGACCTTATCCGTTGGAATCTTCTCAAGACCAAGATGGACGAGTCTAAGGAAGAGCTTCAGGCATGGATGGACAATGCAGGCACAACATTCGGTCCTGCAGTATGGTACAGATATGCAGCAGACGGCTCAATCGAGACTTACGGCTACAATGAGCTTGCGACAACGGCAGCAGCTCCGGCAGGGGAAGGCTGGGAATGCTATACTGACTCGAAGGGTGAGGTTGGAACATACTTCAAGTTCATCTCTGAAGATACAGACACATACAGCGAGTCGGCTCAGAAGAAGCTTGATTCATACTATGATATTGACCCTAACACCAAGCAGTGGTGGCCGATTCCTGAGGCAACTCTCGTAAACAGCCAGGGTACACTCAAGAATGACTATGGTTTCTAAACTTCTTCAACTGTCATTTCGACCGAACGAAGTGAGTGGAGAAATCTATTAACAAATAAAGAATAATATGAAAAGAATATTTTCAGCAATATTATCCGGAGTAATCCTTCTCGCTTTCGGTACAGGCCTTTCAAGCTGTACGGAAGAGATGGTGGACATCAATGACGAGGTTGCCCTCGGCAGATGTCTTACTCCTACTGAACTCTCAGCGAAAGTTATCAACGGTGAGTTCATCGAGTTCTCATGGACCAAGTCCAAGGGTGCTACAGAGTTCGTTCTCGAGCTCTACTCTGATGAGGAAATGAAGCAGAAGGTCGAGACTTTCACAATTCCTGCCGCAGATGTTCCATATACTGCTGATCTTGAGGCAGATATGACCTATTATGCTCGCGTAAAGGGTGTTAACGGCGACGGTGTCATTGAGGATTCGAACTGGGCGACATTTGACCGCGCTCTTCAGACATACGCGATCAAGTCATCACTCAATCCTGAGCTTGTTGACAGAAGTGCATCTTCAATCACCATCAAGTGGACCAAAGATCCTGAGGTGGATCACATCCGCATCACTCCTGCTCTTGATGCTAAGGAAGAATACACTCGCTTCGATGTTTCTGCTGACGCTCAGGCTGCCGCACAGGTGGAGGTTACAGGTCTCAACCCGTCAGTAAAGTATACGCTTGCTGTTCATTTCAAGAGCGCAGACCGCGGCCAGATTACAGCATGGACTCAGCCTAATCTTGAAGGTGTAACTCGAGTTGAGTCGGCTGAAGCTTTTGCTGCGGCACTTGCAGACGGTCAGTCAAGATTTGTTTTCCCATATAATGATGGTATCAGATATGAGTTAGGCGAGTTGCAGATCAATCACTCTCTTGAACTGTATGGCGAGACATCCAAGGATGGAAAATTCCCGAATGTCCTGGTCAGCATCAAATTCAAGAATGGCGGTACAGCAGACGCGAAGTTCCATTTTGAGCAATTGCATCTTGATGGTTCAGCCGGTCAGGTATATGGCGAAAGAAGCAATATCATTGATATATCTGAGGCTGTTGTTACCAATAAGATTGAATTCTTTACAGTGCTCAACTGCGAAGTAAGCAATTATACGAAGAATATATACTATGACAATAAGGGTGTCACCCTCGGTTCGCTTGTACTTAGAGAATCAATCTTTACTAATATTGGATCTGCGTCACAGGACTTCGCTTCATTCAGAGCAGATGCTACAGCATGTAACAGCATTCTGATCGAGAATAACACGATTATAAACAATCACCGTGATATCTTGAGAATAGATAAGTGCGCTGTTCCTTCAATCATCTTCAGGAACAACACAGTTGTAACTAATGGTAAGCTTACAGATGGCGGTCTCTTCATCGTCCAGAAGGATGTTACCGTGTTTGAAATGACATCTAATCTGTTCCTTGATGTGTATAAAGCTGAGAATGGCCTTATTCTCGATGCAAAATGCAAGGCTCCAACTCTCGTAGCCAATAACTTCTTCTATAATTCCGATACAGAAGCTGATCCGCTGGGAACTTCCAAAGAGTTGCTTCTTGCAAATGGTGGAGCTGTTCTGGAATCATCTCCATGTAAGGATTATATTGGAGGAGTATGCAATGTCATAGACGAGACCGTGCTCGCTGCTAAGGCCGGTGACCCAAGATGGCTTGTGCCATATGTTGAAGTACCGGAAGACCTTACTCAGACTGTGACGTCTACTATCACAACGTGGGATCTTAATGATGCAACTGTTTTCCGTGGCAAGGCTGACAAGGATATGGTGCGTGGAAACATCCGTTTCTATGTGACTGACACTCCGTTCAACCTTGGTGGTGTGATTGAGTTTACAGGCAAGTCTACTGTAGGTGATGCAGGTGTTCCTACTGATGCTGGTATGGGTATCAAGGTTAATGAACCAGGTTCTATCGTGGTATCAACTGCAGCTTCAGAGCTCGCTGGCGACCACTCGCATCTTACAGTAAGCCTTAATGGTGAGGTTTCTGCTTCTGTTCCAGTTGGCGCCGAGTATCAGAAGGTTACTTTCCCTAACATCACTGAGGAATCTACTATTTACATCACAGCATGTGATCCTATAGCAATAACATTCCTCCAGTGGACTTCAGACATTCAGGTTCTCGACAAGGTTCTTGCTACTCCTGATGTGAAGATCAGCAAGACTACTGTAAACGAGCGTGCAGAGGATGAGATCACTCTTACCTGGGACGCTGTTGACTACGCTGGTTCATACAACGTGACAGTAGACGGAAAGAAGAAGAACGTTACTGAGACTTCATACACATTCGCTACAGGCGGATATGCAGTTGAAGAGGCAGGCGGAGACTTCGCTATCCAGGTGACTGCGGTCCCTGCAGCTGACGACTATACACGCGTTGAGTCACAGCCTGCAGAGCTTTCATTCCACGTGAATGACGTTCCGGATGAGCCGGGCATCAAGGTGGTAAGATATACGCTTGTATTCCCGACACCAGCAGAAGGAGAGAAAATCAAGGTAACTGATGGAAAATTTGTATGTGATAATAATGCTGGTTTCTATGTTAGCACTACCGGTGAATGGGAGTATGATGCGAATTCGCAAAAATTCGCAGTCGTAGGTGCATCAGAGTATGACTCATATACTAGCCGTCTCAAGGGTGCCAAGACATCTGACAGCAAGAGCATGACTATCACCGTACCTAACGATGGTAAGCTCTACATCGCAGCACGTTCAGCAAACTCATCAGCAGCAGACCGCACTATGGCCCTGATGCAGGGTGACAAGGAAATCCTTGCTCCAACTGTAATCCAGGATGCTGACAAGTTCACTGTAGGTGACGCTTCAGTATTCCCATACGTTGTTGTAGATGTGAAGGCCGGTGACATCCAGGTAGTCCTCAATAACGGTATCAACTTCTACGGTATCGTTTACGATGCTCTCGAAGGAGCTCCTGCAGGAGTAGACTATGTATGGGATTTCTCAGCTCCTGAGTGGGTGGATATAATGACAGGAACAGGGGTCGAAGCTGGTGCGGAAAATAATGACCTTAATGTTGAGTATGATGGACTTAAAGTAGTCGCAGGTGGATCGTCTGTTCGTTGGAATAAATCTGGAGAAACCTATTATTGGCAGCCTAAGGGAGCTGGCTCAGAGACACAGCGTTACTTCGAGTTCACTACCGAGATGGCAGGTAAGCTTACAGTTTACGCTTCGAACACAGGTAGCTCAGAGGACCTTACCCGTATGGTTACAGTGAAGGTCGGTGACGGTGCAGAAGAGTCCCTCCCAGGAGGTTATTCAAGCTCAAACGGTGCTGTACCAGTAGAATTCAACATCACAGCCGGCACTGTCAAGATCTACCCTACAGTAAACGGTCTCAGATTCTACAAGATTGAGTTCCATTCGAACTAAAAATATACCAATTTTATTATCTTTGTGGAGCGTTGGCCTTCGGGCTTCCGCTCCACTTTTAAATTTAAAATACCATGAATATCAAGATTCAGCTTGCCTGTCATCCAGATGACGTGAAACACTATGATACGGAACGTCTGCGCAAGTCATTCCTCATGGAGAGGGTTATGGCCGCAGATGAGATCAACCTTACATATACGCTTTATGACCGAATGATTTACGGAGGCGTAATGCCTGTAAATCAGGTTCTTAAGCTCGAGACCTTCAATGAACTCAAGGCGGAGCATTTCCTTGACAGACGCGAGCTTGGTGTCATCAATGTAGGTGGCCCTGGAGTAGTGACTGTTGACGGCGTGGAGTATCCTATGAATTTCAAGGAGGCGCTCTATGTCGGTTGTGGAAAGAAAGAAGTTACCTTCAGAAGTGTGGAGGCCGCAAATCCTGCTAAGTTCTATATCAATTCAGCGCCTGCGTATAAGGAATATGTAACTCAGCTGATTACTACCGACAAGACTGCAGATCCTTCTGTATATGCTTTTGCTCAGTCTGATAATTATGGAAAGATGGAGGACAGCAACGACCGCGTTGTCAATCAGCTCATCGTCAATACTGTGCTGAGCAAGGTAGAAGGCGGCGGCACTAATCAGCTGCAGATGGGCCTTACGGAGCTTAAACCTGGTTCTGTGTGGAATACAATGCCTGCACATACGCATACACGTCGTATGGAAGCTTATTTCTACTTTAATGTGGCTCCAGGTAATGCTGTCTGCCACCTGATGGGCGAGCCTAAGCAGCAGCGTCTTGTATGGATGCAGAACGAGCAGGCAATCACATCTCCTGAATGGTCAATCCACTCTGCAGCAGGAACCAGCAATTATATGTTTATCTGGGGTATGTGCGGTGAGAACCTGAACTACGCAGATAAGGATGAAATCCCTTATACTGAAATGAGATAATCTCACCCGGGACATTCCGCAGAACTATGCCACAGGAAATAGAAAGAAAATTCTTGGTTGGAGGCGACTTCAAGCCGTTTGCAAGGAAGGCCATCCGCATTACCCAAGGTTACCTATGCTCGGTTCCGGAGAGGACTGTGCGTGTGCGCATAAAGGGTGATAGAGGATTCATCACCATCAAGGGCATCGGTTCTGCAAGCGGAGCAAGCCGCTATGAGTGGGAGAAGGAGATACCTGTTGCGGAAGCCCTTGAACTTTTGCATATATGTGAACCAGGCGTTATCGACAAGACGCGCTATCTTGTTGAGGTTGGCGAGCATACTTATGAGGTAGACGAATTCTACGGAGACAACGAAGGCCTTACATTGGCTGAGGTCGAGCTTACTTCCGAGGACGAGGTTTTCGAAAAGCCAGAGTGGCTCGGTAAGGAAGTGACAGGAGATGTGAAGTACTATAATTCCATGCTCATGAAGAACCCATATAAGAATTGGGCTTGACCATTGGAGGTGTTTTATATATGATTTTAATCAAATTTTCATTTATATGGCAATCATTAACAAAGAAAAGAAGTACAGGTGGGAGTTCGCCAATATCGGTGGAGCTTCACGTGTGAAGATTTCGACAGGTGAGGATATCGCTCACCTTGATGAGCTTGATCCAAAGATGTGGACAGTCCTTTCATGTCCTGTGAAGGGTCTGGAGATTGACGAGAAGAGCCTCTCATACATGGATACGGATGCTGACGGCAAGATCCGTGTGAATGATGTGATTGCTACTTCAAAGTGGCTTTGCGCTGTGGTAAAGGACCTTAATGTCCTTACGGCAGGTCAGGATTCAATTTCTCTTGATGCAATCGATCAGGAGAATGTTGACGGAAAGAAGATCTATGCTGCGGCTAAGCAGATTCTTGAGAATCTCGGCAAGGATGGTGGTGTGATCTCTCTTGCAGATACAAAGGACATTGCTGCGATCTTCGCTAAGACACGTTTCAACGGCGATGGTATCATTACAGAGGCATCATCAGATGATGCAGATGTGAAGGCAGTTATCGCTGCTGCTGTTGCAGCTATGGGCGGTGTTGCTGACAGAAGCGGTGCTATGGGCGTTAACGCAGAGATGATCGAGAACTTCTATAAGGCTCTCGCAGATTATGTTGCTTGGACCGAGACTGCTGTTGAGGCTCCTTTTGCAGATAAGACTGATGCTGTCATTGCGGCTTACAATGCGCTTGATGCAAAGGTGAAGGACTTCTTCATGCGCTCGAAACTTGCAGCGTTCTCTCCTGAAAGCGTTGCTTCTCTTGATGTGCAGACTGCTGGAATTCAGGCTATCAGCGCTGAGAACCTTACCGGCAAGATGGATGAGATTGCTGCATATCCTATCGCTCGTGTGACAGGAAAGGCAGAGATTGATCTTTCTGGGCCTGTCAATCCGGCATGGGCTGCCCAGTTTGAGCTTGTAAAGTCTGTGGCTTTCGCTGACAAGAAAAAGCTCACAGAGGCAGATTGGTCTGCTGTAGGTGCTGCATTTGCTGCTTATACTGCTTGGAAGGGTGCGAAGGCCGGTGCAGCTGTTGAGGCTCTTGGTCTTGAGGCAGTGAAGAAGTTCCTTGCAGAGGACAAGAAGGCTGCTCTTCTTGAACTTGTAGCTCAGGATGCTGCTCTCGCGGAGGAAGCTGCAAACATCGAGATGGTAGATAAGTTCCTCTATGTTCTCTGTGATTTCTATAGACTTCTCCGTAACTTTGTTACTCTCAGTGATTTCTATACTAAGGACAAGGGCGTTTCTGCAATCTTCCAGTCAGGTTGTCTAATCATTGACCAGAGGGAGTGCCGTTTCTGTATGCAGGTTGCTGATGCTGCAAAGCATAATGCGTCTGCTGCTGCCAGCGGAATGTTCCTTGTTTACTGCGACTGTACCACTAAGTCTAAGCCTGGCAAGCTCGCTATCGTGGCTGCTGTGACTGTAGGAGAAATTGGTGATCTCGTTGTAGGAAAGAACGCAATCTACTATGACAATACTGGTCTTGAGTGGGATGCTGTGATTACTAAGGTTGTTGACAATCCTATCAGCATCGCACAGTCTTTCTGGTCACCATATCGCAGAATGGCTACAGCTATTGAGAATCTTATCAACAAGAGCGCGGCTGATAAGGATGCAAAGATGATGGCTAATGCAACAGCCAAGATCAATGCTGCTCCGACTGCTGTTCCAGCTGCAGGAGCAGACGGCAAGCCTGCTGCAACACCACCGTTCGATATTGCCAAGTTTGCTGGTATCTTTGCTGCCATCGGTATGGCAGTCGGTATGATCGGTACGGCTCTCGCTGCTCTTGCCAAGGGTATCTTCGCGTTGGCGTGGTGGCAGCTCATCCTCGCTCTTGTGGGTGTGCTTCTCCTGATTTCAGGTCCGGCAATGGTCCTTGCATGGCTTAAACTCCGTCGCCGCAACATCGCGCCGCTCCTCAATGCTAACGGCTGGGCTGTCAATGCCGCTTCAAAGATCAGCATTCCATTCGGTGAGACTCTGACAGATTCTGCAAAATTCCCTAAGATGAAGCTTAAGGATCCGTTTGCAAAGACAGGTCTTGCACCGTGGAAGAAGTGGGCTATTGCTCTGGCTGCTCTTGTAGTTGTAGCTGGTGGTCTCTGGATGTCCAACCTCCTCTCATGGGCAGGTCTCCAGTCACCGCTCCCTCGTTACAATGCAGTTGAGGCTATTGAGGAAGTAGTAGAATGTACAGACTCTCTCGCAACAGTTGACACTCTTCTTGCGGAGTAATCAGTAGATTTATATAAAACCAAGGCCCTTGGTCCCAGACGATCCTTCCCACTACGTGGGCCCCTTCCCTTTTCGGGAGCCAATGTCGTCAAGGACCAAGGGCCTTGGTTTATTTTTGTCTGCTACCTAATTCCTTGTCGATGAAAAGCAGCCCATCATTTCCACTGCTCTTCAATCTGTCGACAATTCCTGCAAATAAAGCCTCTTCTTCCACTTGCTCATCCACAAACCTCCTGAAGAAGTTCTCAGTCGCAAAATCCTGTTCCTCAATTGCGAGCAGGACGATCTTGTTAATCATCTTTGACACCATCTTCTCCTGGTTGAGCGAATGTTCAAACACCTCCAGTACTGTTCCCCAGCCTTCCGGCACCAGGTTGATCATCTGGAGTCTGACCTGTCCGCCTCTGTCAGTGAGATAGTCTCCCATTTCCATCGCATGCTTCTTCTCTTCAGCAGCATGCACCTTCATCCAGTGTGAGTATCCCTCCCATCCGAGCATCTTGAGGAAATATGCCATCTGGAGGTACAGATGGGCCGACCATAGCTCAGCTGTAATCTGGTCATTGATGACCTTCTGCAATTTACTTGTAATCATGTCAGTTCGTTTTAAAGTCTCCGATCATGATTACAATACCAGTGCCAGGCGGTTTGCGGCTAAATGGTGACGCTGCCGAGGATTACGCGGTCGATGACCGGTGTCTGGTGGCTGTATGGGATGAAGGCTAGAGATGGGACCGGCTTGGTGATGATAAGGTTGGCTTTCTTGCCGATTGTGATCGAGCCGAGCTGGTCACTTACGCCCATAGCATATGCAGTGTTTATGGTGCAGGCGTTGAATGACTGCTCCGGTGTGAGGCGCATGCGGATACATCCCAGTGCCATGACAAAGCGCATGTTGCCGCTTGGGCTTGATCCCGGGTTGTAGTCAGACGCAAGTGCTACAGGGAGGCCTGCCTCAATGTAGCCTTTAGCATTTCCGTACGGGATGCCAAGGAAGAATGAGCATCCAGGGAGCATGGTCGGCATGGTCCCGCTGCCCCTGAGTGCTTCGATCTCGGCCTCGGTGGTCTTCTCAAGATGGTCTACCGAAAGAGCGCCGTGTTTCACTCCGACCTGTACTCCACCCGATACTTCAAGCTCGTTTGCGTGTATCTTCGGCGTGATGCCATATTCGGCAGCCTTGGTGAGAATCTTATCAGTATCTTCAACTGTGAAGAAGCCTGCATCGCAGAATACATCCACGAAGTCAGCGAGCCCCTCAGCTGCGACAGCCGGAAGCATCTCATTGCACACGAGTTCCACATACTCAGACTGACGTCCTTTGTATGCGCGTCCTACAGCGTGTGCGCCAAGGAAGTTCGCCTTTACTGTCAGAGGAGCAGTCTCTTTGATGCGTCTGATGACTCGGAGCATCTTTAGTTCATCTTCAACTGTGAGTCCATAGCCACTCTTGATTTCTACAGCTCCGGTACCCATAGCCATGATTTCGCGGACACGTACCATTGATTGTTCGTATAGATCGTCTTCAGATGTGTCGTGGAGAAGGTCTGCAGAATTGAGGATTCCACCGCCTCGTGCAGCGATTTCCTCATAGCTTAGTCCAGCAATCTTGTCTCTGAACTCGCCGTCACGGCAGCCTGCATACACGATATGAGTGTGACTGTCACAGAAAGTCGGCATTACAAATCCCCCCTGAGCGTCGATATATTCAACGTCAGTGGTTATAGTGGTAGCAGGGTTTTGAATGCCACTACAACCACAAGTGCAACTACCAAAGTCGGTGATGATGCCGTCCTCGATAACCAGATATGCATTCTCGATGCACTCCACAGAGTTCATCTGGGCTCCCTCCAGCTTCCTTACGTCTGCAGGCAGTATTCCCGCCAGAGTACCGATATTATAGATTATTGTTCTCATTAAGTAATATTTATGACTAAACAAAGTTAATATTTTTTTCTACTTTTGTTTGTCAATCATAAACTATATAAGTATTATGTTAGCTATCGTAATTTATTTCAATCTGTTTCTGGCAGTCTATTATTTTATAATAAAAAACTATGATAAACGTGCTTGTAAACGTATGGATGCCACATCAGATGTGTTAGAGGCGACAAAGTTGAGAAAGCATCTGATTTTGAAGAGGAAAAAGATACTTATCTGGTGGTTTGTCATTGCTTTTCTGTCAATTTTTCTGATGAATATCATCAGGAGTTTGATATATGCACGTTATGATGCTATTGTATTATTTATAATAATATTCCTCTATACAATTTTAACTATTGTTTTCTATCTGGAATTGAAGAGGAAGGCGGAGAATGGACTTTATGGAAATGTTTCATATCAGACAGTAGATGAATATCTGGAGTGTACACCGAGTTTCTATCTCTATTTAAGAGGCTTTGAGGATGACCTTCCTTTTGGAAGCAAGGATGAACTCTCCGGGAATGATTTCAGTGAGCGTATTTTTGCCGAGGCTGTTGAATATGGCACCAATTCTCCTCTTTGTGCTGTCGGTATGCCCAAGGAATTGGATAGTCCTATAGGTGCTTATAGAGTATATGCGGATAATCAGGAATGGCAGGCAAAGGTTGCTTCTCTTATGCTGAAGGCCGAGAAAGTATTCATTCTGATAAACAATAGCAAGAGTTGTATGTGGGAAATTGAGCAGGCTATATCAATGAAGGAAAAGATTGTGTTTATCGTGGATAACCCTGAAAAGTATTCGGAAGTCAAAGCGATATTCGGTGAAACCTTTGGGATGCCAGATGATGTACAATCCTGCGGAATGAACTTTTTCTTCGAATGTGGAGGCCAGGCAATTCCATTCGACAATTCATTAAGTGGGTATATGTCCATCCTGAACCTGTCATTAGAGGAAGTTGAGGCAATGAGACTGGAGGAGAGAAAGGAAAAGTTGAGGGAACAGAATAGGAATAATATAACTAAGATACTCCCGATGTCGATCCTGGCTCTGGCAGCGCTTTTCCTTATATCATACTTATTGACTTGGATTATTGTGCGTTTCTTGTGATAATAAAATAATAATACCCCACATCATCGAGAATTACTCAAAAATGATGTGGGGTATAATGATTTAGTAATGGTAAACGTTATGTTTTAACGGATAAAGTCGATAGACTTCTCGATGAGAGGGTGCATGTAACGGTCATCATCGATGAACGGTACCACCTTGCGGTAGCCGGCGAAGATCTTCTCAATTGTCCATGACGAGCGGAGAGGTCTGCGGAACTCAAGGGCCTGGGCTGCATTGAAGAGTTCGATAGCCAAGACTCTCTCTGTGTTCTCCACCACGCGTACAAGTTTTGTGGCAGCATTCGCGCCCATGCTGACATGGTCTTCCTGACCCTGTGATGATGGGATAGAGTCAGCGGAAGCAGGCATGCAGAGACCCTTGCTCTGGCTCACGATAGATGCAGCTGTATACTGCGGAATCATGAAGCCACTGTTCAGTCCTGGCTTTGCCACGAGGAAGTTAGGGAGTCCTCTCTGACCTGAAATAAGTTTATAGATACGACGCTCGGAGATGTTTGAGAGCTCTGAAAGAGCTATAGTGAGCATGTCCATAGGAATAGCGACAGGCTGTCCGTGGAAGTTGCCGGCAGAGATGATGAGATCCTCGTCAGGGAACACTGTCGGGTTGTCTGTTGCACTGTTGATCTCGATCTCAATGACAGACTTCACATAGCGGATGGTGTCCTTTGATGCTCCATGCACCTGTGGGATGCAGCGGAATGAATAAGGATCCTGCACATGAACCTTAGGCTGCCTGATGATTTCGCTGCCTTCGAGGAGTTCGCGGAAGCGTGCGGCTGTCTCTATCTGACCCTTGTGCGCACGTACTTCATGCACGTGTGAGTAGAATGGTTCGATACGGCCGTCATATGCTTCAAGAGACATCGCTCCGATCTTGTCTGCCCAGTCAGACAGACGCTCTGCCTGGAGCAGTGACCAGACTGCGTGCGCGCTCATGAACTGTGTGCCGTTGAGCAGCGCGAGTCCCTCTTTTGACTGGAGCTTGATAGGCTCCCATCCAAGTTCTGCCCATACATCAGCAGACTGACGCACTTCGCCTTTATATACGACCTCGCCAAGTCCGATAAGAGGGAGACAGAGGTGTGCCAATGGTGCGAGGTCTCCGGAAGCTCCAAGTGAACCCTGCTGGTATACCACTGGGAGAATGTCATTGTTGAACATTTCCATCAGACGCTCCACAGTCACAAGCTGAACGCCTGAATAACCATATGAAAGCGACTGGACCTTAAGCAGGAGCATCAGCTTGACGATCTCAGGACGGACAGTCTCTCCGGTGCCGCATGCGTGTGACATCACGAGGTTGTGCTGGAGCTGCGAGAGATCCTCTGCTGGGATGGTGATGTTGCAGAGCGAACCGAAACCTGTGGTCACTCCATAGACTGGTCTGCCTATGTCCTCCATCTTGCTGTCGAGATATCTGCGGCATTTCAGAATCGCCTCCTTGGAGTCATTGCTGAGGGTCAGTTTTGATCCTGGCTCCAGAAGAGCACCTGCCATTTCGATAGTAAGTCTTTTGTTTGAAATTATATGGTCCATGCTTTTGTTATTTTATATCATACAAATATAATTATATTTGCTGACAATATGAAGAAGTTACTTTTTTTGTTGTTCCAGATATGCCTTCTATGTCAGCTGAATGCAAGTGCAAATGGTTGGCAGTCAAATTGGTATGCGTCCCTGCGTATGACAGGTGGTACCGGTGAGTATTTGCCGTTCTGGGCGAGGACAGGCGAAGACGGTATTCTACCCGTCAGAAATTCGGGTCTGATGACTGCAGGCGGCGACATTTTATATGAGACCGACAAGGGGTTCTATTTCAGTGCAGGCGCAAACTTGGTCGGAGCCTGTTCCATGAAAAGCATATTGAATCCTGAACCGGTCTATGGGTTAGTCGACAGGGCATATGTCAGTGCTGGCTGGAAAATGCTGCATGCCGATTTGGGTCTCAAGCCACGACATGGTGATCTTGGAGACTTGTCCATCACCGGCGGTGACATCATAATGTCCGGCAATGCACGTAACCTTCCTGGCGTGAACCTATATTCAGACTGGATATATTTCGAGAAGGGTAAGTGGTTTGCCGTAAAAGGCAACCTCGCTCATTATTACATGTCAGACAATAGATTTGTCAAAGGCACCATGGTACATGATAAGGCTATTGCGATAAGGATTGCTGCGGGCAGGACGGTAGAACTCATGGCTGGATTTCATCATTATGCGCAGTGGGGTGGAACAGGCATCCAGGCTTCATTAAACGACTATGTGAAGGTTTTCTTTGCTAAAAGAGGTGGCGAGGGCGATACTTTGTCTGACCAGCTGAATGTATATGGAAATCACCTTGGCAATGAATGGGCAAGGCTCATATGGCGAAGAGGAACGCGTACTTATACATTTCAGTATGATAAGCCGTTTGAGGATAATTCAGGCATGTGTTTCCAGAATTTCCCGGATGGAGTGTGGACATTCCAATTCTCTTCAGGACGTACTCAGGGACTACTTACGGATCTGACATGCGAGTATATCAACACAACATGGCAGTCAGGTGTGGTGCATGACAGGCCGGCAACCCCAGAGGAGATGGCCGGTCAGGATCCGGACAGCCCGTGGTATGGAAAAGTGGTGGTAGGTGGTAGGGATGACTACTTCAATAATAGCTATTACTATTCGGGATGGACTTATTATGGCAGGATGATAGGTCTGCCTCTTATGGTGCCTATGGTTCCAGGAGAGGATGGTGTGTGCCGTGGAGTGATGAATAATAGGGTCAGGGGATACCATATCGGAATGAAGGGCACCATCTATAAGGTTCCATATACCTTCAAGGCTACTTTTACAGAGAATTTCGGAACATATTATCATCCGCTGTCTTCGGATCTGTGGCAGTTGTCAATGGCGCTTGAGACGGTCCTTCTCCAAAACATTGCGAAGCTTCCTGTCGCATTGACTGTTGGAGTATACGGAGATGTAGGTGAGTTCTATCAGAAGAGTGCAGGACTCATCTTGAAGTTCACTTATGGAGGCTCGGCCTCTTTTTAGCGCACAGCAGGCGTAAAGTGAAGATGAATCTGACTCTGAAAACTATGAGATTGCTGTCCCATAGATATTTGAACCTATATTTCAATTCGTGTCTTCCAAGACTTAAATATAGTGCATATATTATGTGGGTAAGCTCTTTGCTCGGAACGGAACGGTATGCGCATGATGCCTTTTTCAGCATCATGTGAATGTCTTCTCGGTCTTCATGTCGTATGATTCCGTGATTGGAAAGCCATTCCGATATGAAAGACTTCTGGGCTTTCTCGAACAGCTCGGTCTGTAATGGCTTTTGCGCTGAGGATATCTGCTCCTCGGTCTTTCTATAAAGAAGCAGTACTTCATCAAGAGTATGTATCAAGTGTCCTCTCAGGAGCAGATGCTGCCACAGCTCATAATCCTGGCTATAGATAAATTCTTCGTTGTATAGTGGTTTCCTGATGTCCAGCAGACTTTGTCTGAACATCACAGTCGGATGTGCGATATTGTTGGAGATAAACATCAGTGCGCGGTCATGCTTCTTGTCATAGCGGTTTCTTCTGATGATTTTTCCTTTGCCGTCTATTGAATGAGTGTTGGTCGCGCATACGCTTACCTCCGGATGTCTTTCAAGGTATGCGACCTGTTTTTCAAGACGTTCAGCCAGACAGATGTCATCTGCATCCATCCTTGCAATATACTCTCCTTGTGCCTGCGCAATGGCAATGTTGAAGGATTTTGTCGGGCCGATGTTGGCTGCGTTGATTGTAAGGCGGATGCGTCTGTCAGCAATATTCCTTACATATCTTATTGCTTCGTCATGTTCTGGGTTGTCACATATGAGAAGCAGTTCGAAATCCTGTAGAGTCTGTGCGAGTATAGAGTCTATAGCAAGCCGTATCCATTGCAACGGCTCATCAAAGAAGCTCATTACAATGGATACTTTAGGCTTATGTGCTATCGGACTCATCCTAGCCCAGGATTTCCTTGATCATCTGCTCGTCAGCGATGTTAGGAAGGGTCACCTTCAAGCCAGGTGTGCGTTCCATTTCACGCTTGATAGCGTTCATGGCACCCTCGTTACGTGCCCAGCTGCGACGTGCGATACCGTTGTTCACATCCCAAAGGAGCATATCCTTGATATGGCGGTCAGAATCCTCTGAACCGTCGATGACCATACCGAATCCACCGTTCATTACCTCGCCCCAGCCGACTCCGCCGCCGTTATGGATAGATACCCATGTGGCGCCACGGAATCCGTCACCGATGACATTGTGCACTGCCATGTCGGCGCAGAACTGCGAACCGTCATAGATGTTAGATGTCTCACGGAACGGTGAGTCTGTACCTGAGACGTCGTGGTGGTCACGTCCGAGAACGATAGGGGCTGAAATCTCACCGTTCTTGATAGCCTCGTTGAATGCAAGGGCGATCTTTGTACGGCCTTCGCAGTCAGCGTAGAGGATACGTGCCTGTGAACCTACCACGAGGTTGTTGCGGCCTGCTTCCTCGATCCAGCGGATGTTGTCCATCATCTGGCCTTGGATCTCCTCCGGTGCCTCTGCCATGATCTCGCGGAGAACCTTGGCTGCGATTGCATCTGACTTCGCGAGGTCCTCTGGATTCTCGGACATACATACCCAACGGAACGGACCGAATCCATAGTCGAAGAAAAGAGGTCCCATGATGTCCTGTACGTATGATGGATACTTGAAACGTCCGTCCTCGCGTACTACGTCAGCACCTGCGCGTGATGCCTCGAGGAGGAATGCGTTACCATAGTCGAAGAAGTACATACCTCTGTCAGCAAGCTTGTTGACGGCAGCAGCGTGGCGGCGGAGGGACTCCTGCACGCACTCTCTGAACTTCTCCGGCTCCTCAGCCATCATGCGGTTAGATTCCTCATATGAATATCCCACAGGGTAGTATCCACCTGCCCATGGGTTGTGGAGCGATGTCTGGTCTGAACCGAGGTCTACGTGCACATTCTCCTCTGCAAGCCTCTCCCAAAGGTCAACAACGTTGCCGAGGTATGCTATGGAGATGATCTCCTTGTCCTTCATAGCCTTGCGGATGCGAGGGATGAGCACGTCAAGGTCCTCATGGATTTCGTCAACCCAGCCTTGGTCGTGACGTTTGTGCGCAGCATGAGGGTTAACTTCTGCACATACGCTCACTACGCCTGAAATCACGCCGGCCTTAGGCTGTGCGCCTGACATGCCGCCGAGACCTGCAGTCACGAAGAGCATACCCTTCATGTTCTCCTCAGTGCCGGCGAGACCGCGAGCCTTGAGCTGCTTGCGTGCTGCGTTCATCACGGTGATTGTAGTACCGTGGACGATGCCCTGAGGGCCGATGTACATATATGAACCTGCGGTCATCTGGCCGTACTGCGACACTCCGAGAGCGTTGAACTTCTCCCAGTGGTCAGGCTTCGAGTAGTTCGGAATCACCATACCGTTAGTCACGATCACGCGTGGGGCGTCCTTATGGCTTGGGAAGAGTCCGAGCGGGTGGCCCGAGTACATCACGAGAGTCTGCTCGTCAGTCATTGTGGCGAGGTACTGCATAACGAGGCGATACTGTGCCCAATTCTGGAACACCGCTCCGTTACCACCGTATGTGATCAGCTCGTGTGGGTGCTGAGCCACTCGGTAGTCAAGGTTGTTCTGGATCATAGCCATGATCGCGGCGGCCTGCTTTGACTTAGCAGGATACTCGTCGATAGGGCGTGCGTACATCTCGTAGTCAGGACGGAGACGGTACATGTAGATGCGTCCGTACTCCTTGAGCTCCTGCGCGAACTCCTCAGCGAGCATCTTATGGTGCTCGGCAGGGAAGTAGCGGAGGGCATTCTTGATTGCCAGTACCTTCTCCTCTGCGCTGAGGATCTCCTTGCGCTTAGGGGCATGGCTTACTGTAGTATCATAAGGCTTAGGCTCCGGAAGCACTGCCGGAATACCTGCCAATATGTCTTCATGGAATCTGTTCATATCAATCTTAGAGCTTACCGTTAACGATTTCGAGTACTTCTGCCTCTGCGGCGATGGCAGCAGCAGCGATTTCGGCTGCCTCTGCGCAGAGCTTTGCGGCTGCAACCTTATCAGCAAGGCCTGCTGCATTGATGCGCACGTTCATCTGGGCTCCGAGAACGGCACTGCGTGCAGCGAGTGCGCCTACGCCTGCGTCAGACACTGATGCAGGATTACCCTCTGTAGCCATAGCCTTCACGATAGGGAATACCTCGAGAGAAGCCTTCATGGTCTTCAATGGAACCTCAGTCGCATAGAGTGTTGCAGCCTCAAGAGCGGCAGCGCGCGCAGCCTTCTCCTCCTCAGATCCCTTAGGCATGCCGAGAGCAGCCATGATCTTGTCGAATGCAGCTGTATCCTCATCAACCAGGGCGAGAAGTCTGTTCATAACAGCCTGTCCCTTGTCAGCCCAGTCAGAGAACTCCTTCCAACGGGCATCCCATCCGGCCTTGTGAGATGAAAGGTTTGCCACCATTGTTCCAAGTGCAGCTCCGAGAGCGCCCATGTATGCTGAGATCGATCCACCGCCTGGAGCAGGTGACTCTGATGCAGTCTCATTGGCGAAGCCCTTGCATGTCATGCGTACGAGTCTCTCCTTTGCTGCTGCAGTCGCCTCGTCCTCGATGAGGTACTCGATCACCTTCTCCTTAGGCTCGAACGGCTTGAGGTCGTCGAGGCCCATGGATTTCACTGCGATCTTGATGATCTCTTCGTCAGAGATACCTGTAGAACGCTGCTGCTTCTCAAGGAAATATCGGCCAGCCTCGATGAGTGTACGCTTAGGCACAAGACCTACGATCTCAGTACCTGTCACGCGGAGACCACGTGCCTGAGCTGCGCGGCATACTTCGTCGAATGCGACGTGGAGTGGGGTAGTGTTGATGTCTGTGATGTTCATTGATACCTGAGCGATGCCATATTCATCAATGAACCATCCGATAGCCTTGCAGCCCTTCAATGTACCAGGAATCATAACGGTCTTGCCGTTCTCGTCCTTTACGATCTTTCCTGTGATTGGGTTGCCCTCTCTCTTTGGACGTCCCTTCTCTCGTACATCGTATGCAATCGCATTTGCGCGACGTGTTGAAGTCGTGTTGAGGTTATAGTTCACAGCGATGAGGAAGTCACGCGCTCCTACGTTGGTAGCGCCTGCCTGAGCAGCGCGCTCAGTATATTCGCCTGGACCGAAGTCTGGCTGACGCTGAGGGTCTGCCATCTTCTCAGGCAGAGCCTCATATTCACCAGCACGGCATACTGCGAGGTTCTTTCTCTCAGGTTTCTGTGCTGCTGCCTCATAGCAGTAGCATGGGATATCTAGCTCATTATAAATGCGCTCAGCCAGCTTTCTTGCCAGTTCAGCGCATTCTTCGAGTGTTATTCCGGAAATAGGGATGAGTGGAAGCACGTCAGTGGCACCTGAACGTGGATGAGCTCCATGATGCTGACGCATGTCGATAAGCTCGCCTGCGCGCTTCACTCCCTGGAACGCAGCCTCGAGGACAGCCTCAGGGCTTCCTACGAATGTTACCACGGTGCGGTTTGTGGCTTCGCCCGGATCGACGTCCAGAACCTTTACTCCACCTGCCTTTTCGATCGAAGTGACGATCGAGTTGATGACTTCCATGTTGCGGCCCTCACTGAAATTAGGCACGCATTCGATTATTCTTTCCATATATGTCTTACGTTGTTGTAATGCAAAAATATAAAATATTTTTATATCAGAAGCCATCTCTGCCCATCATTGGTGCCGCTCATTATCGGATTTCTGTTCCGGCTTGCATTGGAATGGTTTTTGATTTGGCGTCAGGCGGTTAGTATTTTTAAATGTAGTGTTATGAAACGCCTGATGATTTTAAGCCTTTTTGCGGCTGCTCTGCCGGTATGGGCATGTAGTAAGGACTTTGACAACTCAACGGTTACTGAGTTTGATCTTTCCCGTTATCTGGGGGAATGGTATGAGATCGCCCGTTATGATCACAGTTTCGAGAGGGGCATGGATAATACCATGGCTCAGTACGTACTGCAGGATGACGGCAAGGTTGTGGTGCTGAACACCGGTTGGAAGGACGGCAAGTTCAAGCTAGCCGAGGGCAAGGCCAAATACCCTGATCCAGAACAGCATCCTGGTCAGATGAGGGTGTCATTCTTCCTGTTCTTCTATTCCGATTACAATGTAATGATGGTAGACGAGAATTACCAGATCTCGCTGGTAGGCAGCAAGTCGGAGAACTATCTCTGGATCCTGTCCCGTACACCAAAGCCTGATCCTGCTCTTCTCAAGATGGTTCTTGATGAGGCACAGGCCCGAGGCTATGACACTTCCAAGCTGATCTGGGTGGATCAGAGCCGTAATATCGCCGCATGGGAAGCAGAACAATAGACCTTCTGGGGCAACGGTCAGATGGTTTTGTACGGACGGCGGTCGGCCGAACCCATAAGAGTCGGGGAGTCAGTCAAAGGACTGACTCTCTTTTTGTAACTATAAGATTCATTCTATTCCTGGTTGATTGTAAAGATAAATTAATAAATTTGTAGAATAGAAATCGGAAAAGAAATGAGCGAAATCAAACTTATGAGAGTCTGCTTCGGTGGAGTGGAACTGAAGGTGCCGGATATCTGGCATGTTGAAACTGAGATGTACACAGAGCCTGATGGCAGAGAGTGTGCGATGATCGATATCTCTGCTGTTGCAGGTGATCCGAGGTCGGTTGTGATCAGCTACGGACCTATGCCAGAGGGTTCTGATGCCCTTATCGAGGCCGAGGATACATACGCCGATCTTATCGGTGAAAACGGCCCGCAGCCGGATGAGAGTCCTATTGCAGAGTATGACTTTCTTGGCAGGACAGCCTTCGGATTTGAACTGGAGACAGAGGATAACCTCGCATGTAACTTCATCTGCGCAGCAGTGGGTTCAGAGGATGCATGCAAACTTCTGACAGTCCTTACAACTGCGGCTACATACGAGGATATTGATGATCTTCTTGATCTTATTGAGGAGAATGTGGCTCTCCAGTAAGAATGTTATCTTATTGAGGGAGGGACGGTTCATGACTCCTGGGACGGAAGTTCCGGGAGTTTTATTATATAATGATGGAAAAATTTTATAGAAGACCATCACAAAATTTCATCAATGCCGTATAATACTATATAAGGGGATATTCTATCAAGAATCCTCACATTGAATTCAAAAGTATAATTGATAAACAGACATCCAAACCCAATGAATAAAGGCCTGGAAATCAGCTTGAGTTATATCCCGGTGATTAATTTTGCATTGCAGCAGAATCACGTTCCCGTTATCCGTGAAATCGTTTTGAGGAACACCGGTGAAGAACAGATCAATGACATCGATCTTGTTGTACGTTTTGAACCGGAATTTGCGTTGGAGTATACTCAGCGTCTGGATTCTATCGCCCCAGGGAAGTTTGTGAAGATTTCTGTTGTGCCGATATCGGTATCAACTGAGTTTTTGGCCAGTCTTACAGAAAGGATCGCCGGAACCGTAAATCTTACAGCCAGATCTGGTGACGAACTCCTGGCGGAAAAACATTGTGATATATCCATCCTCACTTTCAATGAGTGGGGAGGCTCATGCGTCATGCCTGAAAGCCTTGCCGCATTCTCGACCCCTAATCATCCTGGTGTCGCTGTCATCAATAAGAAAGCATCGGAGTTCCTTGGAAAGTGGACAGGTGATCCGTCTCTGAACGCTTACCAGAACAGGGATCACAACAGGGTTAAGTTCCAGATGGCGGCAATTTATGAGGCTATCGCGGAGAAAATGATAACATATTGTGTATCGCCTGCGAGCTTTGAGTCTCATGGACAACGCATCAGGACTGTGGATGAAATCATATCCCTGAAGATGGGTAACTGTCTTGACATGACCATGTTGTATGCCAGCTGTCTTGAAGCGGCCGGCCTTCATCCGTTGATAATCCTTACTGACGATCATGCCTTTGCCGGTTGCTGGCTGACTCCTGATTCGTTTCCGGACAGTGTGGTGGATGATCCCGCTCTGATTACCAAGCGTATGGCAGACGGTATGAATGAGATACTCGTCGTGGAGTGTACCGCTATGAACGAAGGCAGTCATGCAAGCTTTGATAAAGCCTGTGATGCCGCCAAGCAAAAGATGATGAGCGGTGACGTTTCTTTCTTTATCGATGTGTGCAGGGCAAGGATAGGACAGGTCAGACCTCTCCCGCTCAGGACTGTGGATGATAAAGGAAACTATGTTATTGAAGATACTGAAGTGGAAAGGGTTTGTGCGGCGCCGACCGAGATGAGTGCGACAGACCTTATCATTGATACGGAGGCAGTGGTCAGCAGAAAGACCATATGGGAGAGAAAACTGCTTGATCTGACTCTTAGGAATAACCTTCTGAATCTTAAGGTTACAAGGGGTAATATACCTTTCATATCAGCTAATATCGGCGCATTGGAGGATGCTTTGGCCAATAACGAGGACTTCATCGTGTGTCCTAAGCCTACAGATTGGGATTGCGAGCTCCTGAGTGACGGTTTGTACAAGACAATCAACGCAACTGATCCGATTCATGAGCTCATCCAGCAGGAACTCAGACAAAACAGGATTCACGCATATCTGGATGAGGAGACTTTGAGGAAGTCTCTGACCCACCTGTATAGGACCGCAAAGACATCCATGGAGGAGAATGGAGCCAATACTTTGTATCTGGCTATTGGACTGCTCAAATGGTTTGAGACTCCTACCAGCCAGAAGCCAAGGTATGCCCCTATCCTCCTTGTCCCTGTGGAGATTGTCAGAAAGTCAGCATCCAGCGGTTATGTGGTCAGAAGCAGGGACGAGGATACGATGCTGAATATCACGATGCTGGAACTTCTTCGCCAGATGTTTGATATCACTATCGGAGGTCTGGAGCCGCTGCCTAAGGATGTCAGCGGTATTGACACGTCTTTGGTGTTCAATACGATAAGGACGAAGATTATGGAGCAGAGGAACTGGGACGTAGTCGAGCAGGCTGTTCTGGGTAATTTCTCGTTCAATAAGTTCATAATGTGGAATGATATCCATAACAATTCAGATGTCCTCTGTGAGAGCCCTATCGTGTCCAGTCTGATGAGTGGCGTTGTGGATCCGAGCATCAATGTGGAAATCAAGGAGACAGAAGACCTGGACAAGAAGTTCAGGGCCGGCGATATACTTCTGCCGATAAGTGCAGACTCGTCTCAGATCGAGGCAATTACCGCAGCCCTTAGCGGTAAGAGCTATATCCTTCATGGTCCTCCTGGTACAGGTAAATCGCAGACCATCACCAATATCATTGCGAATGCATTGTATCGAGGCAAGAAGGTACTTTTCGTAGCCGAAAAGATGGCCGCACTTGAGGTTGTGCAGAACAGACTCAATTCCATAGGATTGGGACCGTTCTGTCTGGAACTGCATTCCAACAAGGCAAAGAAATCCACTGTCCTTGCCCAGCTCAAGCGCACTTCAGAGGTAGCAATGACTAAATCCCCCGAGGAGTATCGTGTCGAGGCTGAGCATATCAACAGCGTGCGTGATGAGATGAATGCCTGCATCCAGACGCTCCATAAGGCCTATCCGTTGGGCTTGTCGCTTTATGACTGCATATCAAGGTATACTTCCATCGATGAGTCGTGTCCTGAATTCGACATGACAGCATCCAAGGCGGAAACTGTTACAGGTGATATGGTTGCCAGGATGGAGGTGGCGTTGGACGAACTGAAGGCAGTGCTCAATATCATAGGCAATCCTTCGGAGAACCCTCTGCGTGGCATAGATGCTACAGAGTACAATGCTTCAGTTGAGAATGCCTTGAACTCTCTGCCACAGATACTTTCTCTCATCGAATCATTGGAGCATAAGGTCCAGTCTTTCCGTGAGCAGGTTTTCAATACCCCTTCCGGTGATATCATAAAGGAGGAGTATGATTTCCTCATGGAGTTATGCTATCCTCTGACAACCGAAGGTTTTCATGCTTCGATACTTGGTGAGTCGGAGTGCTCGCTTGCCGCTATCGAGGACGCCGTTGAAAAAGGCGTGCTCCGTGATCCGTTGAGGAAACTTATTGTTGCTGAATACGGCGAGGATCTTTTGGAGATCAACGTCAAGGAGTATGAGACACAGTGGAGAGATATCCAGTCGAAGATGGCTCTGGTAAGATTCTTCTCCGGCAGGAAATTCCTCAAGAGGCTTGCAACCTATTGCTCTAAACCTGTTCCAGCCGAGCAGGTACTGAGTGTTCTGAAGCAAGTAAAGTCGTTCCAGGAGGCAGATCGTTTCATTGCTGATCTGAATCGCAGTATCGCGTTCGTCAGGAGTGTCATTAATGGATATGATACCGATTGGGCTAAAGTGAGAGAGTCCTGCGTAGTCGCAAGGAGTGTCAGGTCGATTTTAGGCAAGCGCATTGCCGATCGTGCAGCCATGAACAGGACTTTATGTGCCTTGGCATCCATCCTTAAGAGTGGTGGAAGCGATGTGTTCAATCGCATACTTGACGAGAGGGAGGTGCTCCGTGAGCGTCTTGCAATAGCCATTGATAAGCTTGGAGCGCGTATGCCTGAACCTGCAGGGGATGTCTTTGCCGCTGCAATTGACCTTATTTCAAGATGGTACAATGGAAGGGATAAGATCCGAAGCTGGGTTCTTTACAATAAGCATAAGGAGAATATCTGCACTATCGGATTCGGTGAGATTGCTGAGCAGATAGAGACATGCTCATATGGCCCGGATGCTGTTAAGGATGCCTTCCATAAGGCTCTGTATAAGGCTTACGCAGAGCATATCCTGACAATGGAACCGGATCTGCAGCTTTTCCACGGCGTATTGTTCGAGGAAAAGATCAGGCGATTCAGAGGACTGTGCAAGGACTTTGAGACCTTGGCCAGGGAGGAACTGTTTGCCCAGATTGCATCTTCTCTTCCGGCGTTTCAGAAAGAGGCTTCACAGAACTCCGAGGTGGGTATTCTTCAACGCAACATCCGCAACGGCTGCAGGGGTGTTTCATTACGCAACTTCTTTGCAAGTATCCAGGATCTCCTGCATAGGATGTGCCCTTGCATGCTCATGAGCCCGATGTCCGTAGCCCAGTATATTGAGGCTGGTGGAATGAAGTTCGACCTTGTCATCTTCGACGAGGCTTCCCAGATGCCGACATGTGAGGCGGTCGGAACGATTGCCCGTGGTAGCAGCGTTATAGTTGTGGGTGACCCTAAGCAGCTTCCTCCGACTACTTTCTTCAACGCTACGTCCTTTGATGAGGATAATTCTCATATCGAGGATCTGGAGAGCATTCTGGATGACTGTCTTGCATTGACTCTGCCTTCGAAGTATCTCAGATGGCATTACAGAAGCAAGCACGAGAGTCTCATAGCATTCAGCAACAGCAAATACTATGAGAATAAACTCCACACCTTCCCGTCTCCGGATGACTTATGTACCAAGATAGGCTATCAGCATGTGGAAGGAGTTTACGACCGTGGTGGCAGCAGACAGAATAAGGCCGAGGCCGAGGCTATCATCAAGGATATTGAGCGCAGACTGGATGATCCTATCCTGTCTAAGATGAGCATCGGCGTGGTGACATTCAACACCAACCAGCAGTCGCTTCTGGAGGATATGCTTAACGACCTTTTTGTCAAGCGTCCGGATCTTGAAAAGATTGCTCTTGAATGCGAGGAACCTATCTTCATCAAGAACCTTGAGAATGTCCAGGGTGACGAGAGGGACGTGATTCTCTTCTCAATTGGATACGGACAGGATAAGGCGGGCAAGGTTACGCTTAATTTCGGACCTTTGAACAGGGAAGGAGGTTGGCGAAGACTCAATGTGGCAGTGTCGCGAGCACGCTATGAGATGAAGGTTTTCTCTACTCTTCGCTCCGAGCAGATTGACCTTAGGAGGACTTCTGCAGAGGGTGTTGCCGGTCTGAAGGAGTTCTTGGAGTATGCTGAAAGGGGAGTTGCAGCTGGCGCATCGGAGTCTGTTGAAACTGTACCTGCGTCGTCGTCAGATGGTTTCGTGGAAGCTGTTGCAAAAGCTATCCGGGAGAAGGGATATGAGGCTCGCACAAATATCGGATCATCTGGCTATAAGATAGATATAGGAATTGTAAATCCTTTAGACTCGTCGTCATATGTCCTTGGCATTCTTTGTGACGGATATAATTATGCATCGTCCCGTTCGGCAAGAGATCGTGAGATTGTCCAGGTGGGCGTGCTTCGTAAGCTTGGTTGGAAGATATGGCGTCTCTGGGCCTTGGATTGGTGGAGCGATAAGGATGCGGCTGTGAGAGATATATGTGCAAAGATCGATGATGCAATAGCTGGAAGTTATGTGGAGGTGGAAGAAGAGCCGATAAGACTTTATAATTCCGGATTCACTCCAACTGTGGAACCCGTTAATAACAATAGCACATCCACAAGCCAGCTCCTCCCATATTCATTCGCAGATTTGGCACCTTTCCCACTTTCGGCGGAAGGTGTGGTGAACGGATTCTACGATGAACTCATAAAGGGTTACATCAGGGAGGTGATCGAGATCGAAGCCCCGATAAAGCATGATCTGCTTTGCAAAAGGGTGCTCCGAGCAGTAGATATTGCGAGGATGGGGCCAAGAATGTCAGCGTATATGCAATCTATTATTGACAGCATGAATCTGAAGACCACTCAAGAGGCTGGACCTGTATACTGGAAGGATTCCCAGAATCCTCAAGACTATTGCCAGATAAGATATTCAAACGAAAGAGAAGCTATGCATATCCCGGACATGGAGTCCAAGAATGCGGCCTTGTATGTCCTCAGACAGCAGGGAGCCATGCCGTTTGAGAGCCTTGTGCGTGAGATGGGAAAGACATTCGGCTACAGCAGAACCGGCGACAACGTCTATATGGCCATGAGGTCAGGTATAGAGCTGGCAGCCAGACTCTCCCTTATTGACCTTTCCAGCCGCGAAAGAGTTTCGGTGAAGTAGGAGGGGAGAGTTTTATTGTCTTTTTCGTCTTACTCCAGCGCCGATGAATGTGTCTGCTGTCAACAGCAGGCACAGGATGCCAAGTATCCATCTCCATCCATGATTGTGGAATATCCATCTGAATGGTTTTGTCAGAAACGAGAAGAGATTTCCTGGATTCTTTCGTTCGATGTTTACATTTAGTAGAATTTCGCCGATGTTATCATCGTACCACATTGACTTATTGGCAGGCAATGGGTTTGTCTTTGATTTCCTACCCTCCAATATCGAAGTGATGAAAATCTTGCGTTCTGCTGGATTGCCATCAATTCGAGACAGTGTGGATTCGGATAACAAGGGACGCGGTTTTGTTGAATCCTTCTTGTATTCTGCATATCTACGTAGGTCATAATCAATGATCTCATTTATGAACTCTGGATCATCAAGATAGATGTCATTGATTGCAAAGCAAAGAACTCCTGACTTCTTTGCTTTGAATTCAAATGCCCTGTCCTTCAGGGGGTTGACCTGAAATATTACCTGTTCCTTATCCTTGGGGTTCTGTACAGAGGATGTTTGCCCCTCAGACTTTATCTGATATAGCAGAGAGCCGTAACGTGCATCGCTTTCTTGATTTCTGCCATAAACGCAGAACTGAGTCTCCTCACTTGGGGCTCCGGTTTTGCATATCCGTTGCTTCAGTTTCTGGATGAAACCAGGTGCGTCGTCTTTTTTCCAATGAAAGTTATCAGGAGCATATGACCTCTCTCTGTTTTTAAGCGCAGAATCATGGAAATCCACAAGATTTCCATAAAATGCACCAGAAGCGGCAATCTTGACGACATCTCCCTTGACCACACGGATTCCGGTTTCAGCCCAGAATTCACAGCTGTTGACCAATAGGACATTATGTTCGACTCCGCAAGGTTGTGCCATAGTGACAGTACCAAAATCGTTTATGTGATTGTCGGCAGGGAAAAGAAGTACGTCCTTGATGAAGAACACCAGCATCACCACAATCATTGTGATGGTGGCTATCATTCCTCCAATAAGAATAACGGAATTAGTCCTTATGGACCTACGTAAATTCTTCCTTTTGCCTGTCAGTCTGAATGCGATCCACTCGAAAGCTGAATAGATGGCAAAAACGAGCCCCATGAAGCATGACCAAATGAAGCAAAGTACCGCTCTTGATATTGGAAACAGACGATCCCACTTGAGATCCCAGCAGAATCCATCCCATCTGATACTTTCATCCGTGTCATCTTGTGGATCACCATCACTTATCATTTTTGAGAACAGTACTTCATCAGTGACAAGGAGATCTTCCTTGGTTTCGGCACTGATTCCGTTCATCAAGTTGTCTACCACTGTATTTGCATCAAAATCCATGGCTATTTCTCCTTTTTACGTTCGATTACTATGAGGAAAGAGCCGATGTTGTCGGCAAACCATGCATCACGGAATTGTTTTTTCTTGTAAAATGTGAGCTCGTTCACGACAGGATATGTTAACGTATCCTGCTGCTCATACATCTTGAATGCAAGACCGACATTAGTGTATTTATTCTTGTCTTTTCTTTGATGTAGCTTTTCCAGTGCTTTATATAGTGTCGAGTTTGTGTCGAGTCTTTCTTCTATAGATGCATCTCCTTTAATGCATTCTTCATAGAGGGCTTTCCACTCTTTTGTTGCTGTCTCGTTGAATATCTGTTGTGTAGAATCATATGCCAGTACGGAATCCATGTACTGTTTGTACATGGAGTCAATCACCTTATCTGTCAGCACTATATCGTTTGCGGCAAAGTGGAGGATTCCGTCTTTTCCCGGACGAAGATTTCTTCTCTCCTTGCCGATTACAATGACTTCATTTGAATTTTTACATGACAGGATATCCTGATGCTTGGAATCAGAACGAGTGATGAATTCGGTCGACAGGTTGGAATGGTTATAGTCGATTACCTGCATCAGAAGTATGCTTTCTGGCTTTTGCTCAGCGATTCGGAATTTGGTTCGGAGCTCATCCCTGGCCTGTTTGTCCTTCCTTACAGGTGCGCCTTCTGTTCCTAGCCATCTGTCATCTAATGCCTTGTTTTTTTCGGCATCTCTCACAAGGTGATGAATCGCAGTATGCATCTTTCCCGATGATCTTATCGTCAGTACGTCATCAGCCTTGACCTCGATGCCGGAGTTTGCCCAAAGCTCTGCCGTGTTGAATAGCCAGTAGATAACTTCCTTGTCTTCATCCTCAAGGATCGTTGCGCCATATGGGTTGGTGCGCACGGTCTCATAAGGGTACATTGACTTGACAGAGACCACGACTACGGCAAGGCCGAAGAAAAGAACTATGATGAGCAGAAACATCGCCAGCATGACTTTCCATAGCTGCTTCGGATCTCTTAATATTTCAAATAGACCTTTATGCCTGACAATTTCAATCTCAACCTTCTGGTTTTTGATGTCATTTTCCATAAGTTATTTAGTTTTAGAACAAAACACTCCTGATCCCTGCGTTTTTTTATTTGCTCAATAGCGTTTTAAGCGCTGATTCGGCATCAAAGCGCGATTTGAAGTTTGGCTGGACTATGATGTTGTTTCTTCTGTCGATCGCTCCCCATAGGCCGGTATCAGCCATCTGCACTATCGCGAAACCATCGCTGCTCATGCTGGTTGCATGTCTGTACTGAGGCTGGATGTACCAGTTTCCATAGTAATCAAGATAACCCCATAGTTCAGTATTTGTATCATACATTTCCCATAGGTCAATACCTACATATCTGCCTTTGAGTATGCTTCTGATGGCACTTTCTACATCAAATCTGGAGTCGAAGCTGAACTGAATGACTGTTTGTGCATATACGTCGATGGCGCCCCATCTCTGATTTGAAATCTGTACGATAGCCAGACCAATATCTGTATTGAAATTTGAGGCATTTCGGTACGTAGGAGCGATAACCCATACGCCATATTCATTGAGATAGCCATACAGTCCTGTGCCTGGATCTTCCTGTGCGGTAAGGTTTCGAGGGTTCGGAGCTATAGAAGAGATAGCAGCTGTAATAGGGTTCACCAATGCACCTCCTGGAGTCTGGTAGACTGCCTGATTTGAGGACGCAAGGTTTAAAAGACCGCATGATGGCAATGCCAGGCATGCTATCAGCATGAGGGGAAGAAGTTTTTTCATATGCCTGTTGTTTAATGTAAATCAAACTGACTCATAGGCAAATATAATCTTTTTTTTTGAAGTTCTCACGATATGACATGTCTGAGAGGGAAAGCGCGGTAAGACAAACAAGGTGGAAATTGAGAATAAGGTCAAGGGCAAGAATGTATGGGTGGAGTTGAAAGAGTTGAGTTTAGTGCTAAGTTACAGGTACTAGCCCGTATTATTTTGGTAATCCAAAAGTATCAGACAGTTCCTTCATCTGAGCGTCAGACATGCCTTCCGGCTCGAAGCCCATGTTCTTTGATGCGATGTAGATCAGGGCAGCCTTATTGAGTACATCTACCTGGTCAAAAGCCGACATTATGTCTGTGTCGACAGCGAACACTCCGTGCTTCTCCCACATCACCACATCGTAGTCATCGTCGATGGCTTTGATTGTAGCCTCGGCGAGTTCAACGCCGCTTGGCATAAGGTACGGAACCATGCCGAGACCGCGTGGGCAGAATGCCTTAGTCTCAGGAATCATAGACCAAAGGAGCTTTGTAGCAACATCCTTCTCCATGAACTTGCGGCAATGGGTCATTGCAACGAGTTCAATAGGATGGGTGTGGAGGGATGCACGGTAAGGTGAACCCTTTGCAAGGAGATAGTTGTGTACGCTGAGGTGTGATGGAAGCTCTGAAGTAGGTGCTACAGGTTGGTCCGCCACGATTTCATAGTGCGCACAGTCATCAAGAATGCGGATGATGCTTCCGTTTGCCATCGGGTCGCGGGCAAGGTCACGCATGCGCTTCTGGGTACCCTTGCAGTAAAACCAGCAGCCTTTAAGTTGCGGCAATACAGTACCGATGGCCTTTGGCTCGCTGATTGCCGGTAGGGCACGCATCTGGTCATCTACATGCTCAGTGATGTTTACTGTGATGTTTCCACCGTTTCTCTCTGCCCAGCCCTTCTCCCAAAGGTATCCGGCAGTCTCTGCGACCTGCCATACTGCAGCATGCAGGCCTGGACGATTATCTAATATCGATCTCATGTTATTTTAATAATTCTGGAAGGAATGAACTGAGGACAAGCACAGCAATTCCTGATATCAATACAATTATAGTTTTACGTGAACAGCCCTTCCATTCCTTGAGGATAATGCCCCAGACATTTGAGAATGTGACATTCAGAGCCATCAGGATGCAGAATGCGAGGGTGTCCATCGGACTGCCGCTCTGAAAGAAACTGCGTCCGAGCGAGAGTCCGAAGAACTGGCTGTACCAGAGAAGACCTGCAAGAGCGCAGAACATAAGGTTGTTTGCCCATACACTGCCATTCTTATAGTCACAGAATGTAGAATTGCGCTTATTCTGATACAGACAGTAAACAGCATTAGTAAGGAAACCTCCGACAGTTACAAGTAGAGTAGCAGGAAGAGTACGGAACATTGGATCAGTCATTTCACCGAAGTTGAGACCCTTTCCGAATTCAAGACCGACATTGAAGCAGCCGCTCATGAAGCCGGCCAGCAGGGCGATGGCAAGTCCTTTCGGGAAGTTGAAGTCCTTGACGGCCTCTTTCTTCTCCTCCTCAGAAAGTGACGCTGATTTCATTCCGCCTGCAACTCCGATGATGGCGATACCGACAAGGGTGACAACCACACCGATGATTACCGAAGCAGTAAGCGAAGAGAGAGCATTGAGTTCAGGGAAGAATGCATTCAGCAGCACAGGCCCCATGATAGTTCCAAGACCGGCACATGTTCCGAGGGCGATAGACTGACCGAGGGCGACTCCAAGATAACGCATAGAGAGGCCGAATGTAAGACCACCAACGCCCCAGAGCATACCGAAGAACATGGTCAGAAGAGTAGCCTTTGGTGCTGCTGCATAAAGTTCAAAAAGGCTATGTCCTGCAGGAACGGCAAGCAATGCGCCCAGCAATGGGAATACAAGCCATGCAAATACTCCCTGTACGAGCCAATAGCTCTCCCAGCTCCACTGCTTGATCTTGTTGATAGGAACATAGCTGCTCGATTGGCAGAATGCTCCTATCGCTATGATTATAAGACCGATAAGTGTGTTCATTGTGATTATCTGTTAGCAAGAACTGACTTCTCGTACTCCTTGATCACAGGAATGATCTCGTTTCCTACCGGTACGTTGTTACGTACGCAGAACTCGTCGTAGACAGCATTCCAAGGAAGAGTCTTGCACTCCTCGATGAGCTGGAGAACCGCGAATGTGTCACCTGCAAGTTCGTGCTTAGCGATAAGTTCTCTTGGCTCGAGAAGGGCCTTGACCATACATTTCTGTGCAGAACGTGAGCCGATTACATATGCACCGATACGGTTGATCGAACCATCGAAGAAGTCCAGTCCATAGTGAACACGGTCAAGTGCACCTGCGCGAACAATCTCGCTGAACAGATCCTGAGTCATGTCGTCCATGATGGTCACATGGTCAGAGTCCCAACGGATAGGACGGCTTACGTGGAGCATGAGCTCAGGAACGAACTGGAGAACAGCTGAAACCTTGTCACCAGGCACTTCAGTTGGGTGATAGTGACCTGTGTCGATGGTAAGCATCATATTGTTCTTTGCAGCGTATGCAGTATAAAAATCGTGTGAACCTACTGTGAAACTCTCGAGACCGATACCGAACACCTTGCCTTCAACGCAGTCCTTCATCCACTGCTTCTTCTCCGCGAAGATTTCATCGAGCGACTTCTTGAGAGTCTCGCGGTAAAGCATGTGGTTTACCGAAACGTCCTTGCAGCCGTCATGTACCCATACGTTCATGATACATGGGTCATTCTGTGCCTTACCCATAGCGTCAGCGATGTCACGGCAACGCTTTGTGTGCTCTACCCAGAACTTGCGGATGCTCTCGTCAGGGTTAGAAAGCGAGAGGCTGCCGCTCTTAGGGTGTGAGAATGATGATGAGTTGAAGTCAAGAAGAGTATCGTTCTCCTTCGCCCACTCGATCCAGCTCTGGAAGTATTCCACAGTAACCTCGTCACGGTCAACCACCTTGCCCTGGAAGTCTCCATAGATCTCATGGAGGTTGAGTCTGTGGCTACCTGGGATGAGGCTCTTAGCCTTGAGAACATCCGCACGGAGTTCTTCAATGTTGCGAGCTGCGCCTGGATAGTTACCTGTTGACTGGATACCGCCTGAGAGGTCTCCTGCCTGTACCTCGAAACCCTTTACGTCATCTGCCTGCCAGCAGTGCATGCTCAGGTGGAAGTTCTGAAGCTGCTCAAGTACCTTTTCTGTGTCGATACCGAGTTCGGCGTAACGCTCCTTGGCAATCTCATACGCCTGGTGAATTAATGTCTCTTTCATATTAATTATTGTTTATTTGTTTATCAATTTGATGAATCTTTCGTATTCTTTATTCCATGCTTCTGTGTCAGAAGGGAGGTATGTCACCAACTCTACCGAAGAAGCTGAAATTTCTCTCATTTTCTCCAATGTCAAATCATTGTCTGACGCCTTAACCTGCATAAGCACGTTTCCTAAGGCTGTTCCCTCAATAGGACCGCAGATTACCGGCATGTTCAAAGCATTTGCTGCATACTGCATGAGATACTTGTTCTGAGAACCTCCTCCGATGACATGCAGCTTCTTGATAGGAAAGTCACACATGCTCTGGAGAATTTCCACAACCTGACGGTAACGCAGTGCAAGGCTTCTGAAAATGCATCTGCAGTAGTCTGCTGGTGTCTCAGGAGCCGCCTGACCTGTAGAAAGGCAATATTCACGGATTGCTGTTGTCATGGATGTCGGAGCGGCAAAGCATGGAGCATCAGGGAAGATGAGACCATCATAATCAGACTGCTCGCAAAGAGCCACAAGTTCGCCTACGGAAGCAGGTGCATCCTTGAACTCCTTACGGCTCTGCTCGAACAGCCAGAGTCCGCAGATGTTCTTCAGGAATCGTGTAGTGCCCTCGATTCCTCCCTCGTTGGTGAAGTTCTCGCGGAAGCTGTCGTCTGAAATGATTGCCTTTTCCGATTCGATTCCAAGCAGAGACCATGTACCGCAGCTGAGATATGCGTATTCTTTATCCTCAGCGGGAACTGCAGCGACAGCTGAGCCTGTATCATGGCCGGCTACAGCAACTACAGGAACAGCACCAAGGCCAGTGGCCTCCTGAACCTGTGCCGTCAATGTGCCTACAACTGTTCCGGGCTGAGTCATGACTCCGAACTTCTCGCGAGGCAATCCGAGCGCTTTAAGAATATCCTCGTCCAGATCTCTAGTCATAGGATTAAGCATCTGAGAAGTCGATGCTACAGTGTATTCGCAGATTGCCTTACCTGTCAGCATATATATGAGCGCGTCTGGAATAAACAACACCTTGTCTGCGTGTTCCAGCGCCTGTGAACCGTTTCTCTTAAGGGTGTCAAGCTGGAAAAGCGAGTTGAAATCCATGAACTGGATGCCTGTACGCTTGTATACCTCAGAAGCCGGCATCTTCTCGAAGAATTTCTCCTGAGCTCCGACAGTATGCTGGTCGCGATAGCAATGCGGCATGCCGAGCAGCTGCCCGTCAGTTCCGATGAAGGCAAAGTCGCAGCCCCAGGTGTCAATACCGATTGATTCAATCTGAATGCCCTTCTCAGCAATTTCGCGTAGTCCGCGTAGCACTTCATTATACAATCCTGCGATGTCCCAATATAGATGTCCTCCGAGAGGAATCATAGGGTTTGCAAAGCGCGTAATCTCTTTCATTTCCACGCGCGAACCGTCAAAAGTTGCAAGAATAGTTCTGCCGCTTGTGGCACCGAGATCGATAGCGAAAAAATTTATAGCCATTACCTGTTAATTTAGTCGTGCTAAAATAGATATTGACCACAAATAACTGCTTTGAAATTTGATATTGTGACTATTCGTTTTGAGTTATTCTGCAGTTCCTTGCGTATAGACTCTATAAGATATAGGTGTTGTTCCTGTTATCTTCTTGAAAACTGTGAAGAAATAGTCCTTGTTTTCATATCCAAGTTCAAATGCAATCTCCTTGATGGATTTGGATGTATTGGTGAGCATTTCCTTGGCCATGTTTATCCTCACCTCCTGTATGTATTGCGAAGGGGCGAATCCGGTGTACTCCTTGAAGATCTTTCTGAACTTCGAGTAGCTCATGCAGGTGATCCTTGCGAGCTCTTCAGGAGTGATGTCGTTGATATTGTCGAGGACGGCGATTTTTGCAAGGTTGATTTGGGAGGCTATGTCTGATTTGTTGAAACTCAGGTTCCTGCTCAAGTAGATCGCCATGCTGACAAGGTTGCATGTTATGCCGGACAGCGCCTGCTGGTAACTCGCCTCCTGAGCCTCTGCTATGACAATCGCGCGGTTGTATAGGGATATGACCTCCTCGTTGAGGCCAATCTTGAATACGGGATTTTCTTTAGATAAGAATCCGCTGCTGACCCATTCATCAACGAATTTGCCGTTGAATCCTATCCAGTACTCGTTCCATCCGGTGTTTTCGTCAGGCTTGTACGTATGCCATTCTCCCGGGAACAGCAGGAACATATGACCTTCCTTCACTGAGAACTTACCCGCAGATTTTGAACAGAAAGTCCCCCTTCCCTTAGTAATATATAGGAGCTGATATTCGCTCAATGTGCGTCCGTTCTCGACATTGAACAGGTATCTGGTTGGATGCACATTCGGGGGATAGACTTCGTTTTCTGATATGGACTGATGTCCGACAGAATTTATGGCAAGACCCCACTTCTGGTCCGCAGAGTTTATTGTGAGGTAGTTTTTCCTGTTTTTGGGTTTGTAGGTCATAAGCGCAATCAAATCATTTCGCAAATATACTCAAAATTCTGACATAAATATTAATTGTCACAGACCAATAGTTTGAATGGTCTGTAACGAAAAATGCTCCGCGAACATAATGTTGCGGAGCATAAATTATATAATGAAGTCGGCGGCTTCTTGAAAGCCGTAATAAAACGACTTATGGATGGACTTTTTTAGAATTCAACTGTACCAAGGTCAAGAATCATACCTGGTGCAAGAGTTATCTGATTAGCGCCTTTCTTATACTTAGTGCTTCCGCCTATTGTAAAACCAAGTTGTGGTGTCAATGTCTGTGGAAGAACCGCTATATAATAAGTCTCGCCCTTAGTAAATAGTTCAGTACCATCACTATCTATTCTTAAATACATTGTATTAGAGGTAGAAGCGACTGATTCAAGAGATGGCTGCTCACCTGTAAAGTCAAAGGTTGCAGTTCCAGCAACAACTTCTGAACTTTGTCCCTTAAAGATGACTCTTGTTACATTTTCATTTCCTATTGTAAATTTGATCAGAGCTGTAGTAGGCTTGAATGAAAGATATGTATCCTTTGTTTTGGCAAGTGCTGCCATTGCTGTTTCTCCGTAAGAGATTGTGCCTGCGCTGCTTACGGTTCTGCTTATGCATGGGAGATTACCCAATTCAGGATTAGGATACTGGCTGTTTGCAATACTTTGAGTGATCTTTCCATCCACTATGCTGTGTCCGGAACTGTATGGCTCCACAGCGTAATATGTTGTGCCTTCTGCTAATTCGAATGTCGCACCAGTTTCGTATCTGTTATCAAACTTGAAATTGACAGAGGCCATGCTGACATTCACTCTGTTGTTTTCTTCGTCGCGCTCCTGAGCGTATCCGACAAAGTATCTGTTCTTTCCTTCTGCATCAAATACGGTGATTTTTTCTGCACCATGCCACAGCATCGGGTAGTGATTCTTGTTGTCGCTTCCGACATATGCATCTCCAAGAACGACTTTTGTTGCTGGAGAATCAATGCTGGCGCTGAAAATCACTTCATGTGTTGTCTGCTCTGGAGTAATCTTGTTCTGGCATGCTGCTGAGAAGATTGCCAATGCGGCAATGAGTGTGTATTTTGTTGTCTTCATAATCTTATCCTCCATTACCACTGATAAACTTCTTCTACATAATCATCGATCGAGTTTGTCGGCTGCTGTACGGCGCTGCTGCAGAGCACTTCTTGTGTTTCCATTCCGGAAACAGTACATAATGGTGAGGTGTACGGCTCCTGCATGATTTTCATTTTGTTCATAGTATTGATTTTCATTGCGTTATTATACCATATAAATATATATGACCGCAAGTTAACTATCCTTTGAAATGCGTGCAATAGTGTGGCAAAGTCTCGGACGATAGCCCTATCTTTTTGGATTTTCCTCGGATTTTAGCTATGTCATATGGAGTAACTTTGCAGTTATAGAATACATGTATGCGGAAATCTATTTTATCATTTATTCTGTTGATTGCAGGAACATATGTTATGGCACAAGTGCCGGCTCCTGATGAGAAAACTGAAAATCGTCCGTTTGTAAGATGGTGGTGGCTTGGCAGCGCTGTTGATGAAGAAGGACTGACATGGAATCTTGAGGAGTTTGCCAAGGCTGGAATCGGAGGTGTTGAGATCACTCCGATATATGGTGTCCAGAACAATGAATCAAACGATGTCGAGTATCTTTCTTCAAGGTGGATGGAGCTGTATTCATATACTGTAAAGGAAGCTGATAGACTTGGACTTCAGGTAGATCTGAATAACGGTACCGGCTGGCCCTTCGGCGGTCCGCAGATTACTCCAGATCATAGTGCAAAGAAATTTATCACAGCAAAGATAACCGCAGCTGCAGGTCAGAAGAATCAGGTCAGTCTTGCTCTAAAGGATAGAAGACAGAAGGAAAATGCAGTCGTTCATAAAGTCATTGCTGTAGGAAAATCAGACAGATATGATGTGACGGCTAATGTCATCGGCTCACAGTTGACTGAGGACGGTTTGTATAAGGCAAAGGATGCTACATTGAACTGGACTCCGGATGAAGATGTGACACTGTATATTCTTTATAGCGGACATACATATCAGAAGGTAAAACGTGCAGCACCGGGCGGGGAAGGATTGGTTATGAATCATTATGATAACGATGCACTTGACCATTATCTCGGCCGTTTTGAAGATGCCTTTTCCGCTTCTGGTGCTCCATGGCCTGATACGTTTTTCAATGATTCATTTGAGGTCTATGGCTCCGATTGGGCGACGGCGCTGCCGGATGAGTTCTATAAGGATCATGGATATCGTCTTGAAATGTACCTGCCTGAATTTATGGGTGAAGGGGATGCTGACACACATGCCCGCATTGTTACAGATTACAGGCAGACTTTGGCCAGGCTACTTGAAGAAAATTTCACCATTCCGTGGACGGAGTGGGCACACTCTCATGGAGTAAGGACACGAAATCAGGCTCATGGCTCTCCTGCAAATATCATAGATCTGTATGCTGCCGTCGATATCCCTGAGTGTGAATCATTCGGCAGGTCTGAGTTTGATATTCCTGGCCTGAGGAAAGATCCTATATTAAAACCTAATGACGGAGATCCTGCAGTGTTGAAATTTGCGTCTTCGGCGTCGCACCTGACAGGTAAGAAATATACTTCTGCAGAGGCGTTGACATGGCTTACGGAGCATTTCCGTACCTCATTGTCTCTGTGTAAGCCGGAGGTGGACCTGATGTTTGCCTCAGGAGTGAATCATCTGTATTTTCATGGAGCGCCATATTCACCAAAGGATGCAGGTTTTCCCGGATGGAAATTTTATGCGGCTGTAAATATATCGCCGACCAACAATCTTTGGACTCATGCTCCGGCCTTCTTCAATTATGTTACACGTTGTCAGGCATTCCTGACTGAAGGCGCTCCGGATAATGATGTGCTTCTTTATCTTCCGATTCATGATATCTGGCACGAACAGCAGGAAAGACAGTTCCTTATCTTTGATATACATAAGATGGACAAGACAATGCCAAGGGTTAAGGAGGCTATGAATTCCATTGTAAATGAAGGTTATGATGCGGATTACATCTCAGACAGATTTATAAAGACCTTGAAAGTCAGGAATGGAAGACTTGTAACAGAAGGAGGTGCGGAATATAAGGCACTTGTGGTACCTGCATGTCGGATGATGCCTGTGGAAACTCTGGAGAATATTGTGCGTCTGACAGGAAAGGGTGCAAGAATTATTTTTATTGATGGCCTTCCGAGTGATGTTCCCGGATTTGGTAACCTTGATTCACGACGCACTCAGATGAATGTTCTGCTGAATAAATTGGTAAATAAAGTTGTCGTAGGCAATGACTATGGCGAACTCCTTTATGATGTCGGGGCTGTTCAAGAGTCTTTCAAGTCTGAGCTTGGAGGAACGATGCTTCGACAGAGAAATGAATATGGTGGTTATGACTATTTTATGTCAATGCTGAAAAACAATCCGATACACGGGTATGTGGATCTTGGAGCAAAACTGCCGAAGAAGTGGAATGGTACGGTGTGGATGTCTGATCCGCTTAAGGGAGAGTGGTCAGTTGCGCGTCATAGATTCAATGGTGAAGTCTTGTCGGTTTATCTGAATCTGGATCCTGGAGAATCAGTGCTGTTAAGAATTGTTCCGCAGAAATCAAATGGTGACGAGTATGATGTCAGGACGTTGCCATATCAGACGGGAGCGGAGTTCGTGCTTGACAAAGGGTGGAGGCTTGATTTCCCGGCAAGTGATCCAAAGATAGAAGAAAGTTTTGTACTGGATACATTATCCTCTTGGACAAAACTTGATGATGAGGGATTGAAACTTAATTGTGGCACAGGACGTTATACTATAAACTTCAGGACACCTGATGTGGAAGCTGAATGGTGGGCTTTGGATCTGGGGGACGTGCGTGAAAGTGCAAAGGTCAGACTCAATGGAAAGGATATGGGTGTGTTGTTCAGTGTGCCGTTCAGGCTTTATTTCAGTCCGGATCATCTCTTGTCCAATGGGGAGATGAATACTCTTGAGGTTGAGGTGTGTAACCTCCCTTCCAATAGGATTGCAGATTTTGAGAGGAGGGGAGTCAGGTGGAGGATATTCAAGGATGCCAATATCGCAAGTGTGACGGGCGCAAAGCAGTTCTCGTTTGCAGACTGGCCGGCTGACCCTTCTGGCCTGAATTCGAAAGTTAAACTGATACAGATAAAATGTAAGTGATATGAAAAGACTATTTCTGACTATAGCGACATCGTTGGTTGCATTCTCCACATTGTCAGCTGAGACTCTTCCGTCTCAGAAGGAAGTCCTCAAGACAATGATAAAGGTCAATGACTATGTGATGAAGATAAAGTATGCAGATCCGACGGCTGTCATGCCCTATCCTTCACGCAGGAAGAATTACGAAACAAATATCTGGACCAGGGGTGTTTATTATGAAGGGTTGATGGCCATGTATTCGGTGTATCCCAGGAACGAGTACTATGAATATGCTCTCAGATGGGCAGATTTTCATAAATGGGGTATGCGTAGAGATGATACGGCCACTCGTGATTCGGATAACTATTGCTGTGCTCAGACTTATATAGATCTATATCGTCTTTGTCCTGAGCCGCATAAGCTTCGTAAGACTGTTTCCTGCATGGATATGCTCGTCAATACGCCTATGGACGCTGACTGGACATGGATTGACGCAATTCAGATGGGTATGCCTGTTCTGACAAAACTCGGCAGGTTGACGGGAGACGAACGTTATTTTGAGAAAGCTTGGAGGATGTATGTATCTTCTCGTGATGAGCAGGGCCTGTATAATGAGAAGGAGGGCTTGTGGTGGCGTGATAAGGATTTTCTTCCTCCATATAAGGAACCTAATGGCGAGGACTGCTACTGGTCTCGTGGAAATGGATGGGTGGTTGCGGCGTTAGTGAGGGTTCTGAATGATATTCCTCAAGATGATCCTCACCGTAAGCTGTATATCAAGGATCTTAAGGCGATGTGCAAGGCGTTGGCCATGTGTCAGAGAGCAGATGGATTTTGGAATGTGAGTCTCCATGATCCCGATAATTTCGGCGGAAAGGAGCTTACAGGTACTGCTTTATTTGTATACGGAATGGCATGGGGTATCAATAACGGTATCCTTGACCGCGACAAGTATTATCCGATTGTTGCCAAAGCATGGAATGCCATGAGTAATGAAGCAGTTCATGATAATGGCTTTCTGGGATATGTACAGGGAACAGGAAAGGAACCGAAGGATGGTCAGCCTGTAACTCATACTTCGATTCCTGACTTTGAAGACTATGGCGCGGGATGTTTTCTCCTTGCCGCCAGCGAAGTCTATAAGCTTGCCTTTTAAGTGCTATTTGTTCACCTGGACATTGTTCCATGTGAAGTTTTCAATGACGGATCTGTTGCAGGACGGATTCTCAGCCTTGATTTCAAGGTCTGAGAATGTGAAATCCTTCAGTGAATATTGATCTGGGGCAGCCTTCACATCGAAAAATCTTTTACATGACATCTTGATGTTCTTCATCGTAATATTGGATGAGTATGACATCGGGATGTCTTTTCTGTCTTTCAGGTCAAAGAACTGTGTCCATGGCTGGATATAGAGAAATGAGCGTACATTTCCTGTCATCCCTTCCACACAGATATATTCATAATTCTGAGGCGTGTCCGGCCTCATCTTGAGCCAGAGCAGCCTCACCGCGTTCTCAATATTGCAATTTCGGAAGATGATGTTTCTGTTATGGATAGATTCGCTTCCGCAGGTCAGAGCACTGTGACAGAAGCCGAAATCGCAATCTTCAATTATGATTCCAACATTGGCCCCGTTTCCCGGATCCTTGTCTGCCCATGGCCCTTTGCCTCCTTTTAGTGCAATTGCATCGTCGTTCACGGAGATTCTGCATCCCTTGATATGGACGTCTGTGCAGACATCAATGTCGATGGCGTCTGAACTTGGAGCCTTGACAGGTGATTCGGGAGCAAAGATCTCAGTATTCCAGATACGAACACGTTCACATTTGTAGAGGTGAGTTGTCCAGAATGGTGAATTTTCAAATCTGACCCCTTCGATGTGCACATCTTCACAATCGGAAATAAATACAAGTCTCGGTCTGAGTTCTTCGAGATTTGTACATTTGGGGTTTACCTGTCTGCGAAGCCAGAATGACTTCCAGAAACGGTGTCCGTTGCCGTTGATTGTTCCTTTTCCTGTTATGGCGAAATTGTCTACGCCTATAGCATTGACCAATGCTGCAAAATATTTCAGACATTGACCTTCCATCCTGGTGTCTATTACCGCAAAATCAGAGATGTCATCGCTGCCCTTGAGTACGGCTTTCTCCTTGAGCATAAGTTTTGTGCCAGGCTTGAAGAAAAGTGATCCGGAAAGATATGTGCCCTTAGGGATGACTATTGTTCCTCCTCCATTCTCTGCGGCGATGTCAATGACTCTTTGGATCTGTGCTGTCTGCACCTTCGTGCTGTCCTTCTTTACTCCGTAATCGGTAATGACGTAGGTTTTGCCCGCCTTTAATTCTGGTACAGTACTGTACCATTTGCTTATGATTGTGCCATCAGGGAATAAACCATCAGCAAAAGCATTCGATGATATGGCAATCAGTATGGATATAATCAGTATTTTTCTCATGATAATTATTTCATTTTTGCGCCGAATGGTACGGCTGGAAGCCCCTCGCTGTTAAATAAGTTCGGTGATGCAAGTTCATCCCATGCATATCGTACATATAGTGGCTTGTCGTATCTCTTACATCTGACTGATATTTTGTTTGGAGCAATAATTTTTGCTTCAGCATCAAAGAATCTTCCGCTTTTATCAGCCATCTGAAACCAACCTGGACTCTTTCCATCATTGGTTTGCAGACCTTCTCCTACGTTTTCCATTTCGATGATAGCTTCTCCTCCTTGGAAACTTACTGATTTGAATGTCGGTCCGTAACATAATATGTCAGTATAACCGTACGTCTTAGCAAGCGCAAGTCTTGCAAGTCTGCGACCTACGACCCATTTGTATGAAGGATGTATCTCTGTAGTCTTGTCTATCAGGTCTGTAGTGACAACCATCCCTGTGTTGTTTATTTTCAGACATGCTTCCTGTGCTTGCCAGAACATCGGTAATGCTTCCCATGTCTTTGCCTTTGCATCATTTCTGCGTTGCGAATAGCAGTACGGTGCAAGCTGTACGAAATAGAATGGCATATTTTCGTCTTTCCACAGTCCTCTCCAGTCATCAATAAGCAATGCCATCTTGTCTGTATATATGTCCGTATCTCCCTGTACAACATTTTGTTCGCCTTGATACCAAAGAAATCCTCTCATTGTATATGGTACAATAGGCGCAATCATGCAGTCAAATCTTTTTGCTATGCTTACTCCGTCTAGTCTGTTATAGCTTACTTTGTTTTCGAAGACAGGTGAGTTTTCGTACGCCTCTACGGATGTCCATGCTTCTATCGGAGTACCGCCCCACGCAGATGATATGATGCCAACAGGGACATTAAGTTTTTTAGAAAGGGAATCAGCGAAAAAGTATGCTGCCGCGGAGATTGGTGCGAGTGATTCCTGAGAGAGAACTTTCCAACCATCAGTAGGAAGTGTGTCAGTCAGTTCTTTTCTTACATGCAGTACCCTGATCAGTTGATTGTCTGCTGTAGAATAAGCTTTGTAGAGGTAATCTCGATCACCGCGTTTAGGTTTTGGATGTTTTGGATGGTTGTTCATTGAATATTCCATGTTTGACTGGCCGCTTGCAAGCCATACTTCTCCTACAAGAATATTGCTTAGAATCTCCTTTTCCTTGCCACATCTGATTACCATTTCCGATGGCGTTGCTGATACTTTCAATGTGTCCAATATAATCGTCCATCTGCCGATATGATCTGCATAAACCGATTTCTTCTGTTTTTGAAATTCAACCTGTACTTTAGCACCCACAGGGGCTTCTCCCCATATTCGTACCTCCTTGCCACTTTGAAGTACCATGTTGTCTGTCAGTACTTTCGGTAGCTTTATCTGAGCATGAATTCCAGTGACGGTCAATGCGAGACTTGTCAATAGTGTCAGTAGTTTTTTCATCTTATCATTTTTTGTTGAAAACAAAGTTAATCACAATATGATGCGAGAATTTACCTCTGTACAATAGACTTATACTTTTGAACAAATAATATATTTTGTCTGAGTGTTATGTTGGATTGAAATACTATTTTTGCATAAAATGCAAAACGAATGATGCTGAAACATTTGAGATACGTCTTCACAATATTGCTACTGACTCTTCCTCTCGTCGGATGGGCATCTGATTCTGAAATATCCTTCCGCCAGCTTACGACGGCGGACGGTCTTCCGTGTAATTCCATAAGAAGCGTTCATCAGGATAATAAGGGCTTTATATGGCTGGGAACCGTCAATAGTGGGCTTTGTCGTTATGATGGAAGAAACTTCAATACGATATACCCTACTTATAATGATACCCCAGGGCTGCCTGATCCGCGTATAAAGTCTATCTATGAAGATGATAATGCATTTCTTTGGGTGACAACGATGTCTGATGAAATATGCTGTTATGATTTGCAGCATGAATGCTTTGTGGATTATAGTGGTAGCGGTGACTATGATGGCAGTTATGGCCAGCTTTTATTCTCAAATGATTGTGTATGGCTTTGGGGAAGAAGTCAAGGTTGTATGAGAGTAAGATGTGCTGATAGATCATTCGTGTCAGAGAAGTTTTCTATGCAATCCGAAAATCTTCCTTCTGATATAGTTTACTTTGTCTTATCTCATGGCACTTGCACGTGGATTGGTACAGACCGAGGTATGTGCGTATATGAAGACGGACAGATTGAGCATATGGCTGAAGAACATTCTTTCCGATTTGCTGAGATAATTGATGGAACTCCTCACTTTATATCAGATGATGGCATTATTTGGGCGGCGAATGGAAAGTCCATATCAGAAAAAGTGTTATTACATCGTGATTGTGTTGACAAGATTCCGATTACGGGTGGCTTCTCGACAGGGACTCAATGGTATATTTTCACTTCATCTTCAACATGGAAGTATGACGGTACATCAGGAGAAGTTGAGAAGGTATCAGGAAAACTGGATCTGCGCTCAGGTCAAACTATAACTGATAAGAACGGAAATGCTCTGGCGTATGATAATCATGGCCGTGTTGTGTATTATGATAAATCAGAGGGACATATTGTAAATCTGAATCTATACTCTCCTGATGAAAGTATCTATTGGACAATCAGATATGACTTTGTGAGGGATGATGACGGTAAGGTATGGATATCTACTCATGACAAGGGACTTTTTGTGTATGACCTTAAGAGAGATACAATCAGCAATGTTCTATCTGATAAGGTTACAGCATCGGGAATCCTTATGTGTATAACAAAAGACAGGGGCGATAATTTCTGGCTAGGTACGGAGTTTTCCGGCTTGTTTAAGCTGAGCGCATTAAATGAGGGCATTTCTATGCTTCACATTGATGGCGCAGCGGATGTTGAATACTCGGATATGGTCAGAATGATTGATACCCGTCAGAATGAAGGGGTCTGGGTGTGTACTCGCGATGGAAAGGTTCATATATATTCTAAAGATATGTCCTCCAGAATCAGTACAGTCAGTCATGCCGCCAGTGTGTATGATGTGTGCAGAGATACTCTGGGAAGACAATGGATAGGAACAAGAGGAAAAGGGGTCATTGTCGGGGATGTGAAGTATTCTAACCGCCATGACGATGCTTCATCCTTAAGTTCCGATAACGTGTTTGGTGTTGTTCGGGATATGAGTGGAAGAATGTGGCTGGCTACATTTGGCGGAGGACTTAATCTTGCGCAGACGGCCCCAGATGGAAAAATAACATTCAGACGGTTCTTTAACGATTCTTATAGTCGCAGGAGGATGCGTTCCGCTTTATGTGATTCGAGAGGCAATATGTGGGTCGGCACAAGTGAGGGATTGCTATACTTTAATCCGGATTCATTATTGAATGATCCAAGTGCTTATGTTTCATATAATTGTGCTAATGGAAAACTCCGCAGTAACGAGGTCCGGGCTTTGATGGAGGATTCAAAAGGACGTATATGGATCGCGGAAAGTGGAGCCGGCTTCAGCGTATCCAGGACAGATGAGCGAGGAGTGGTAGAGTTTACTCATTATGGAGTTGACAAAGGCCTTGTAAATGGACTTGTTCAGGGATTCGTGGAGGATAAGGACGGAAGAATCTGGATAAGCACGGAATATGGCGTCTCGTGTTTCGATACCGATGTCAGAGAGTTCAGGAATTTTATCTTCTCAAGCAAGATGCAGAGTAACATCTGTCTGGACAACAGTGTCGGGCTTCTTGATGATGGGCGACTGCTGTTCGGAACCAAAAGTGGAGTTGCTGTAGTCGAGCCTGATGTTGCCTTGTCAATAAATCATGTCGCTTCATCTGTAGTCTTTACAGAATTGAATATAGTCGGCGCCAATATCGAATCCTCTGTTTCATATCAGTCCGATATCAGACTCAAGCATGGACAGAATACCTTTGCGGTTTCATTCTCAACATTGGATTACTCCCTGGGAACGAGGTATAGTTATAAATTGGATGGATATGACGGTGATTGGAGTGTCCCTTCTGAATTTTCATCAGCAAGTTTCAGGAATCTGCCGCCTGGCAGATATGTTCTGACAGTCAAGGCCTGTGATTCCACAGGAAGATGGAGTGATCCGTCGAGTGTGACTATCAGGGTATATCCTCCGTTTTACAGGTCGGTTATAGCCTATGTCTTGTATGTAATTCTAATTTTGTCGGCTATATATGTGTCATTGCGGATATTTAAGAGGATAAATGATTTGCGTAATGCTGCCAAGGTGGAAAAGCAGATGACAGAATATAAACTGTTGTTCTTTACGAATATATCGCATGAGTTCCGTACTCCTCTTACTCTGATTCTTCATTCTTTGGATAAATTGAAAGGGATGCAGGAGATGCCGGCATCTGCGGCCAAGACTGTGCAGGTGATGGATACGGGCACCAGAAGGCTGCTGAGGCTTATCAATCAGTTGCTGGAATTCCGCAAACTTCAGGATGACAAGCATCGTATCAGACTCGAAAAGACGGAGGTCGTAAGATTTTTTGGAGATATATTCGAGACATTTACAGTGTCAGCACAGGCTAAGGGTCTGTCGTTTGAATATAGGCCGTCATTCACTTCCCTGGAGGCCTATATCGATAGGGATGATATGGACAAGGTTGTGTACAATCTGCTTTCCAATGCCATAAAGTATACTCCGTCTGGTGGATCAGTATGCTTTGAAATCGTTCGTGATGGTTTGTCGCTGATATTGAAGGTGACGGATACAGGAGTCGGTATAACAGAGGATAAAAGAAAGATGCTGTTTTCGAGATTCACGTTGAGCGATGGTTCAGAGTCGAGCATGGGATTAGGCCTGAATCTTGCACGAGCATTGGTTGAGGCCGATAAGGGGGAGATAGACTATATTCCTAATCAGGGTGGCGGTTCAATATTTACGGTAAGACTGCCTTTGGATGAGAAGATCTTTGATAAGGATGACTTTGTATCAGGATCTACTAGCCTGGAAAGCGTCGGACCTAAGACTTTCACTCCTGTTGAAGCAGATCTCATGACGGAGATGCCCCCAAAGCCACTCAATCCACACAAGGTACTGGTGATAGAAGACGAATCGGATATAAGGCGCATGATTGTCGAAGAACTGTCTGGTTATTTTAATGTCATAGAGGCTGTCGATGGTGAATCCGGACTTGCTTACATTGCAAAAGATGCAGAAGTGGAAATGGTGCTGTCTGATGTCATGATGCCGGGCATGTCCGGATATGAAGTCGCAGACAGGATCAAGGCGGATTTCAATACCTGCCATATACCTGTCGTCCTGCTTACAGCACTTTCTTCTGAAGATAAGCAGATTGAAGGATTCAAGAGCGGGGCAGATGCTTATATCACCAAGCCTTTCCGTCCAGCATATGTGCTGGTCAGAATGCTGAAACTTATAGAGCAGAGAAACCGTTTGCGCGAGAAGTTTTCAAATGACCTGTCACTTAAGACGGATGCAATCTGTACAAATGACCGCGATAGGGAATTTATGGATAAGATTGACCGTGTTTTGGAAGTACAGTTGGCAAATCCGAATTTTTCTATGGATGATTTTGCTTCAGAACTTGCAATGGGCAGATCAACCTTCTTTACAAAGATAAAGAGCCTGACAGGGTACTCACCGAATAAATATATACATATATTGAGGATGAAGAAGGCGGCAGAGTTGCTCATGACCGGAGAATATACCTCTGCGGAGGTTTCATATAAGGTGGGTATCCAGGATGCCAGCTATTTCAGCAAGAGTTTCAAGGAACAGTTCGGCATGTCTCCTAAAGCCTATCAGAAACAGGCTAAAGAGAGTCTGAATCGAGATAATAACCAAGATGATTAGGCTGGTTATAACCGATGTTCTGGTTTACTGCACTCATATTATAGGTGTGGTCGCTCAGCAGATATGGCACTCTGCGATTTGTCGGATACCATGTTGAGAAGATTTTAATTTCCTGGAAGTCCGATGACGGATATATGATCTCTTCTCTCCAGTCACCTAGGAAATCTCCGACATAGCACGGATTGTTTTTGCTGCCGTTTATTGATGTTACATCGAATCGATGTGCTGAAAATGCTCTGTCCCAGGTCTTTGTCGAGTTTAGTTGGTCAATCTTTGTGCCGTCGAGGAGCTGGCGGTTCAGAGCTCCTGTCCACCAGATTCCGAAGTTACATGAAGCTGCAGTGTATCCGAGATCCTTTCCGTCAAAGGAGTGGACATTTCCTCTATACCACCACATTTCGTTACCAGGGGAGTCGGGGTCAATGTCAGCTGTCATTGCACGGCCTACGTCGTCTGTGCTGTCATATTTCCATATTACTGAACCTGTAGAGCCGTCTCTTAATGCGGCACCGACTGTTCCTGTCTCATAGCATCCCCATATCAGCATTCTGCCGGATCTGTCAAATGCTCCTACGTGTAATGCATCGCCATGACCCAGACCACAACAGTTAAGACCTTTGCCATTGTGATCAATAGTACATGAACCATATATTACTTCATCAAAGCCATCTCCATCAACATCTGCAGTCCTGAGGTTGTGGTAGCCTTGGGCTTCATATGCTTTATATTCGCGATTGTTGGCAGAGGTGTCGAAGTTCCATCTCTTGTATAAATTGCCATTATAGAAGTCCCAGGCTTCTATAACTATCTTTCCGTAGCATCCTCTTCCTATTACAATGGATGGACAACCTCCTGAAAAATTACCTGCTCCTACGCGCAGACTATGTGCTCTCTTGAAATAATCGTCACCCCATTCCTGGCTTGTTCCAAGCGGAATGTAGTTGTCTCGTGCCAATTCCTTGCCTGTCGTACCCTCGATTACTGATATGAAATTAGGACATGCGCGAGGATATGAAGATCCCGGCACGCGGTAATCTGTTTTCCCGTCAACGTCAGTGTCACGTATTTCCTTGCCGTTGCCGAAAACTGTACCTTCTGCTGTCCTCATTGCCACTTCGCATTTTCCGTCACCATCAAAATCACAGACGGCAAATGAGGAGGCATTGCCAAGGTTTATATTCGGACCCGATGCAACCCTCCATAAAAATGTACCATCAAGTTTGTAGGCCTCATAAAGGTTAGTATGTCTTGCATCCAGTATGGAAGTCGGTCCGGCTTCTTCGTCCAATGATTCTTCATCTTCTATGAACTCTGTTTCCAGTACTCTTCGTATCACGATTTCTGATATTCCGTCTCCATCCAGGTCTCCGACAGATATGTCATTGGCGTTATATTTCCAATTTCCAAGATCAGAGGTCGGACGTAACGGAATGGAGATATAAGGAAGTCCGTTGGATGCTTGTTGTGATTTTATGGTGTAGCTGGAAAGTTCCTCTTTTTCATTGCTGATGTGAAGGATGTATGTGTTGTCTGCCGAGAGGTCGGCACTGGTATCCTGCCAGCATGTGGACTTGGTGATAGGTGAAGAGTTCAGTTTGACTTTTCTGCCATCGTTGCTTCTACGATAAAGGTCAAAAGCTGTATTCTCATCATCTATAGGAAATAATCTCCAGCTGATCAGTATTTTTCCGTTGTCTGCTGCCAGTGCTGCGTCTGTGGCATTGGAAATATTATTGATGGACGCCCATAATGCTCTGTTAAGAATGATGCGCGGAGTTATCTCGGGAACTGTGACCGGCTCTTTGTCGTTACCGTTTCCTGTCTGGGTGGGAGTTTCCGGTCTTTCGCATGAAAGAAGCGATAGTATTATTGATATGAACAGCAGATTTTTCAGTCTCATTTCACTTTCGCATTTATCATAAATCCTCTGAACATGCCTTCATTCAAGTCTGTTCCGAAGTAAAAGCCTGTATGTGCAGGTTGATTATAACCAACATTTTGTATAGCGACTCCAATCCTATATATCGGGTCTTCCATGAATGTATGGAAACGATATTCCGTCGGTATGTCTGTCACATATATCCTGATGTGTCTGTGGTCTTCTGAGATCAGGATGACTTCTTCTCTCCAATCTCCCAGGATGTCTCCGTACAGGCATGGTGTCGCTTTTGTTCCATTTATGTGTTCTGCGCCTTCAAATGTCCTGATTGCGTTGCATCGCTTCCTGTCAGGACGATATTTCAATATCTGATTCTTGTTGAGGAGTTCTCTGGATAAATCTCCATCCCACCAGATCGCCATAGACATAGGAGGACGCTTAGTCCACGATGTGTAGGTCTCGCCCCTGTAGTTGCATAGCCCTTCTGTGCACCACGACCACATTTCAACTCCATGATTTGTTGGGTCGATGTCGGCTGCCATGCATCGTCCAACATCGATGTCAGATTTTATCTGAAAGATGATATCTCCAGTCGCTGCATCTCTGAATGATGAGCCGTCCCTTTTGTTCTCATGACAGTCCCATATCTGAAGTTTTGGACTGTCTGGGTTGAAACATGTCATATGGATGGCATCTCCATGCCCCATCTTTGTGGAGTAAAGCCCTGTGCCGTCATGGTCGATTGTACATGATCCATAGATGATTTCATCCTTGCCGTCAGAATCGACGTCTCCCACTGTCAGATTGTGAAACCCCTGCCCTGCATAGTCCTCGTTACCTTTTGTGTCTGAGTCGAATGTCCATTTGTGAATGAGTTCCTTGCCGTTCCAGTCAAATGCTGCAAGAACACTCCTGGTGTAATATCCGCGGCACATTACAATACTTGGGGTCTTGCCGTCGAGATATGCCACAGCTGCAAGGAAACGGTCGCTGCGGTTCGCCCTGTTATCTCCCCAGTCCTGCGAATTCCCTCTTTGTGGTATGTAGTCAATCGTGTGAAGCGCGCGCCCCGTTTTTCCTGAAAAAACAGTCAGGTAGTCTTTCCCCTTGAGGATACGACCCTGATTTTTCAATATCATCTCTCCAGTTTTTTTGTCTTTCTGCCAATCTCCATGCTCTCTCCAGTCCACATCCGGATCTCCGATTATCTTGCCTTTTGAATCTTTTGTACCATCACATGTGCGAGTGACGACTTCTGCTTTTCCGTCTCCATCAAAATCGTACACAAGCATATTTGTATAATGAGAGCCAGCTCTAAGATTCTTGCCCAAATCTATACGCCATAGAAATTCACCTGTGGTTTCGTAGCAGTCTATATAAACATTTCCGGTATATCCATCATGAGCGTTATCGTGCCTGTTTGTCGGCTCTATCATCACAACTATTTCATACTCACCATCTCCATCAACATCACCCACAGACGCATCTCCCGGATAATATGAATAGTGCTCACCTGATGGGGTAACCGCGTCGGCAACTGTTTTTACGGGGATTTCTATATATCCGACCGGCGATGCAGCCTTTACGTTATATGAACCTACGGTAGCCTCTTTGCCGTTCAATATACATCTTACCTCATATCTTGCGTCTTCCTTTTCTGTATGCGTGGCTGTGAGAAATGTTTCCTTTATCGGCTTCGGGGTGATGAGCTTGCCATTTTTATAGACGTTGAACATGATGTCGTCAGGATCGGATGATAGATATCTCCATGATATTACGTCATGGTTGTCACTTGTTCTTACTGCGACAACACCTCTTCCGAGTGACTCCATTCTGAGCTTGGTCATGTCGTATGCCGGTCGGGCACCCACATTGTCAAGCGCGGTCAGAAGCAAAATAGATATGTACAGGAGAATATGTTTCATGCCAGAGTCTGTTCCAACTTCAAAAGTACATATAATATTACAAACGGTATATGTGTTTTGTGTGAATTGATGTGATAATTGTCTGATGGCGTATCGTCCAGGGTTCCGTACGAATGTCATATAAAAATGGATTTTTATCTGCGGTGGAAATTTTGCCGATTATTAACTTTGCTTTCGCCAAACCATGTAAAGTTAAAACATAAGACTATGATCAGAAAAATATGTTCAGGCCTTGCCGGTCTTTTGCTTGTGGTGATAGGGTGTGAAGACCCTTATTCTAGGCATGATTACAAAGGCAAGGAGTTGTCTGTCGAGGGTAGTGTCACAATACTTTCCAACTCTCAGTCAAGGGAGTGGGAGGACGGAGACAGGATCAGTGTTTCTGTCGACGGCATGTCAGATTATGGGACAGAGACCAATATAGCCTTTGATTGGAACGAAGATGCTATGGCTTTTGAACCTGCTAAGGCAGGAATCGTTCTTAAGGGATCCGTGCGTACTCTGATAGCGTATTATCCGTTTATCGGAGCAGAAAATGTTGCGCCATCTGAATTGACTATAAATACTGATGAGTCGATGCAGACGTTATCTGGTCAGACATCTAATGATTTCCTTTTTGCAAAGGCCTCGGCTACACGTGAAAATCCGGTGGCGGTATTCGACTTCAGTCACCTGATGAGCATGATGAAAATAAACTTCGTCACTGATGATGGAAGTTCAGATGAATTGGAATACACTCTTTCCGGTCTTGTTCATAAAGGACGACTTGACCCTATGACAGGATATGTCGGCGTCGTGGATGGTGAACGGCCTGAGGCTATTGTCATGCAGGCATCTGACATGTGTGCATCTCTTCTGCTGATTCCTCAGTCTGCAGAGGTCGCCATATCTGTGCTCTACAAAGGAAAAACATATGCGACAGTATTCAGCGTGGCCCTGGAATCGGATACCGTGCATGAGTATACGGCGAAAATAGGTGTCGAGACATTGGATGCGTCATTGACAATCATTGATGGCGGGACTGCTGACTGGGTTGTTGGAGATAGCAGTGATATAAGCTCTGAGGAAATTGAGGTTGATGTCAATGCCGGCGGAACAACCCAGACACGTGCTGTGACTGATGCCGGATTCAGGACTAGTTTTGAAGAAGGTGATGTTGTCGGAGTTTATGCGGTAAAGGATGGGGCAATATTGCCAAATGTAAACAATCTGCCGATGACTTTTGACGGGGCAGAGTGGTCTTTTGAGACAAAACTTAATTATAGTTCATCGATGCAGGGAGCCGTTTTCTATGCATATTATCCATATGATCAGGCATCGCCTTTTGAAGCATCAGCCTCTGATCCTTTCGCATCAAAACTTGCATCTTGGAAACTTCCGTACGATATTTCAACATCAGAGAAATATGATGGTACGGACTTGATGACCAGTTCGGCCGATGTGGTAGAGAAGAATGGAAAGTTTACTGTAACCTTTGATATGGTACACAGACTTGGACTGGTAGATGTGGCCTTTCCTAAACGCTCATATACTTTTACCAATACAGAACCGGTATTGAAACCATATGTCATTTCAGAAGCAACTGATCTTGTGATTAATGCTGCAATCGGCAATGAGCCGGCGATAGAGATAAAGCCGTATTATGAACAGGCCTCACAGACATACCGTTTCCTTGTCAGGCCAGATGTCTCCCTTGCACTCTCAGGTACATTTGTTTCTGCAGGAAAATCAAAGAAATTCTCCATAAATATTCCAGATGGCATTCCGGCTGGAAATTGCAGGCCTTATAAGATAGATGGTGGAAATATAGGTGGCAGAATGGAGATCAAGGTGGGAGATTATTTTTGTGCAGATGGTTCACTTGTGTCATATGATCCCAACGTGCCCGCTCCTGAAAATGCAGTCGGAGTAATATATATGCTAGGCACCACCGATCAGATAGAGGCAGCACATCCGACCTTTACTCACGCTCTCGTCTATGCACTTGAAAGAGAAAACCAGGAAGCAATATATTTTGGAAAAGCACAGAATAAAAATGACTGGTACACAAATTTGGGATTGGATAAGAATGATTACAAGGATACTGACTACAATGGTTTCGGATATACGGCCGGACTTTTGAGGTATGATGGTACTGATGGAATGATGGAGAACTTTACTGCTTCAATTCAATCGTTTAGAAATGCTGTTGTGCTTCCGTCGTATACCACAGACTGGTATCTTCCAAGCTACAAAGAGTTTGAGGAAATGGCAGAGAATGAGTCAGTCTTGAATTCCAGTCTTAAACATGCCGGTGGAGAAGAAGTGTTTGAGGGCACTGAAGCTGGTGCAAAGAATCAGTTCAAGGCTTATTGGACAAGCACACTTCGTGCAGGTACTGCATTATGTATGTACTATTCATTGTGGGAGTCTGATGAAAATAATAATGCACTGATGCAGACAGGTTATGTTAATGGCCGTTACGGATATTTCCGCTATGCTTTTGCATTCTAAATGATTTGTTATGAAGAGTCTTTCGCTATTGATAATCAGTTGCTTGATCACTCTGAACGTCTCTGCTCAAACTCACTTCCATGAGTTTGATTCTAAAGGACGGTGTGACGGACCGTTTACTTATTCTGTTTCACTACCAGAAGGTAACTATAAGGTGACAGTAGTTTTTGGTGCAAAGAAACATCCCGGAAGCACTATCGTGAGAGCGGAATCTTCTAGAGTAATGCTGGATGCTGTTGAAACGGATAAAGGAGAATTTATCACAGAGACATTTGCAGTAAATAGAAGAAGTCCCGGTTTTGAGTCGGATTATGTGCGTCTGAAGTCAGATGTTGCTGCAAAATTGAATTGGGATGACAGTCTGAATTTTGAATTTACCGGTTCGGCTCCATGTGTAAAATCGATTTCGATAGAGCCGGCGGATGTGGTAACTGTCTATCTGTTTGGTGATTCTACCGTATGTGACTATGATGGTGAACCATATGCGAGCTGGGGCCAGATGATACCAGCTTTTTTCGGTCCGGAAGTGGCCTTTGCCAATTATGCCGAAACAGGCGAAACAACGAACTCCTGCATATCCTCAAAGCGCTTTGCAAAGGGATTGTCACAAGTCAAGGCCGGTGATTATGTGTTCCTTGAGTTTGGCCATAATGATGAGAAGCAGACCCGTCCCGGATCAGGAGCGTGGTACTATTATTCAACCAATCTCAAGATCATGATTGATCAGGTAAAAGCTAAAGGTGCTCACCCTGTTCTTCTGACTCCGACCCAAAGACGCAGATGGAAGAATGGGCAATTGATTGACACTCACGGTGAGTTTCCGGAGGCAATGCGTCTAGTTGCATCACGCGAACAATGTCCATTGATAGACCTGACAGCAATGACAACTACAATGTATATTGCCATGGGTGAAAAAGGATCAGAAGCTTTACTGACACATCTGCCCGCAGGATCACTGAAAGGATTAGATAAAGACCTTAAGGATAATACTCATTTCAGCCCTTTCGGTGCATATGAGACAGCAAAATGTGTGGTTCAAGGCATCAAGGACGGAATCCCTGGTCTTTCAAGATACACAAAGGAGGGATGGGTGAATTTCAATCCCGCATGTCCGGACGCTCCGGAATCATTCATGTGGTATACAAGACCGAAGGATACTTATCAAAAACCAAGAGGAAACTAATTGATTAACAAATAAATACAATATCATGAAAAAGATTTTTATAACTATTGTTGCTGCGCTTGCAGTATCGGTGTCGATGGATGCTCAGATTGTAAAGAATAACTTAATGGAGGGTTATGCGCCCTTAGATGTGCTTGAGAAAAATATCTATACAGCCAAGGATGATCCCATCGCTCAATATCAATGGTCTGCGGGATATACATCAAAGCCGGTTGAAGGTGCAGTGAGCCCGAAGGTTGCTGAAGGGCTGTCATATGAAGGATATAATGAGGCTGGATGCTCGATTCTTCTAGGTTCTGCTTTTAATGATGATGTCAAGGGACGCAGAATGTCTGTATACTCACTTACAGAAAGTTCAAAGGAACTGCGTTCAGGTGTTCTCTATCTTGCATTCCTTGTTAATTTTGACAGGATCGGTACAAAGAACATGTCTCCGCTTGCTGGTTTTTGCTCATCATATACGGGTGGCGGACATAGAGGAACTGTATACGTAAAGCGTGATGAACAGGTAAAGACGAATTATTATTTCGGAGTAAGGCTGATAGAAGAGACTGTTGAGTCGAATATGGCTTTTGAGATGGGTCAGACCAATCTTGTTGTACTCAAGATAGATTATAATGCATCCCTTGCTTCTCTATTTGTGAACCCTGACCTCTCTACAGCAGAGCCTCAGCCGCTTGTTGTTGCAAATGCCGGCGAAAGCACTCTCAAGCATGCAATCCGTTCAGTTATGATCCGTGATTATCACGGATATGATGGACGTATCGGAAATTTCCGAGTAACCGGAAATTGGGAATCCCTTGCTGAATAAACATAAACTTTATGAATAATTCGTACAAATGTTTACGGGATGTCCTGATAGTTGTGGCTATGATGATTCTGTCATTGCCCGCTTTGGCTCAGAACCGTACTGTTCATGGAACGGTTTCTGACACAGAAGGACTGCCTGTAATCGGAGCGATAGTCGTTGAACCGGCTTCAGGTGTGGCCACGATAGCAGACCTTGACGGTAAATTCTCTATTGAAGTACCTGCATCCGCTACGCTGTTGCGCATAAGCAGTGTCGGATTCAAGACTATTAATGTGCCTGTAAAGGATAAGTCAACGATTGCCGCTGTTCTGGAGATTGACAATGTCCTTCTGGAAGAAACTGTGGTCATCGGATATGGTACGGTCAAAAGAGGTAATCTGTCAGGAGCAGTAGCGAAAGTCGATTCTGAGAAACTGGAAAACAGAGATAATTCCAACATTGCGTCTGCTCTTCAGGGTATGCTTGCTGGTGTTGAAGTCCGAACAAATAGCGGTGCGCCAGGCTCGAGCGTGTCTATGAGTATCCGCGGTGTCGCTTCCGTGAACGCAGAGTCGCAACCTTTATATGTGGTTGACGGTGTGCTGGTTGATGATATCTCTGATGTCAATCCAAGCGATATTGCTTCCATTGAAGTGCTCAAGGATGCATCCTCCGCGGCTATATATGGATCACGCGGAGCGAATGGTGTGATCATTATTACAACGAAGATGCCAGACAAGGAGCAGTCTCTTAAAGTAGATGTGTCAGCATCGTATGGCGTTCAGACTTTGGAGCGAAAGGCAGATGTCATGTCACCTGTTGAGTGGATCGAATTCAGGACCAGACAGATTAACGGTAATTATGTAGAGAAATATGGTTCATTGGGAGCTTTGGCTACGGATGACTATGAGACCCGCCTTACATATACTAATGGCAAGGTTAACACCAATTACGTGCCCGATCCCCGATGGAGCATGCCGGATTATGGCGGTCTTAAACTGATAGACTGGCATGACGCATTCTTCCGACCAGCTCTCCAGCAGAATTATCAGATTTCCGTAACAGGTGCGACATCCAAGACAAGCTATCGCATTTCTGCCGGTTATGTCAATCAGGATGGTATTGCTGTAAGTTCTAATTATAACCGATTCAATCTCCTTGCACGTGTGCAGACGAAGATTCTGAATGATAAGGTTACCATCGGATTTGACATAAAGCCGAATGTGTCGAAGAAGTCAGGTGCTGATGTGGACGGAAAGGACAATGCGGCGACAAGAGTTCTTCAGATGTGTCCGGTGGCCGAGCCGGAAGCTGGCGTATATTCGAATTCTGCCGGATATGACAAATATGCATGGGCTTCAAGCTCGACAAGCCCTGTTGCATACATGGAATCGATTACCCAGACATCGTCTGTAATCAATATGACGGCTTCCGGTTTTGCTGAGGTGGAACTGCTGAAGGGGTGGAAGATTAATGTGACAGGATCATATGGTTACAAGGCATCAGAGTCACATCGCTTTATTCCAAGTTCCGTCCAGTCAGGATGGGAACAGTATGGCGAAGGATACAAGGCAACAGGTAAAAGAACTAACAGCAGGTCAGAAAGATTCCTCCTTCAGGCCACAACAAATTATGACCGTAGCTTCGGCTCTCATCAGATAAGCCTGATGGCAGGAGCGTCTCTTGAAGGTAATTCCGGATCATCATCAAATATCTCCGCTTCACAATTTCCGAATGACTATCTGATAGTTTTCAATGAAAGTGATGAGGTTATCACATCGGCTAATGCCATGTATGATATATCAAACAGACTGGTGTCGATGTTCGGACGTGCCCAATATTCATATGGTGACAGATATGTGCTGCTTGCCAGTATCCGTGGTGACGGATCTTCAAGACTTGGAAAGGATAACAGATGGGGCATTTTCCCGGCAGTTTCTGCTGCATGGAGAATTTCTAACGAGCCTTTCTGGTCAGATGACTTTGCCATGAATCTGTTGAAGGTCCGTGCAAGTTATGGTATAAACGGTAATAACCGTATATCGAACACCGCTGCGTTGAATCTTCTGGGAAGTGCCAACTACAGTTCTGATGGAACATTGATAAATGGATATGCTCCGACAGGAATAGAGAACAGGAATCTAGGCTGGGAAAGAACTACAAGCTGGAATCTCGGAGTCGATATGGGCTTCCTTGACAATAGAATTCTCCTGTCTTTGGAGTATTATGATAAGCTGACGAATGACTTGCTTTATCAGGTGTCTGTCCCTGCGACTCTTGGTGTTGCCAAATATTGGGATAATGTGGGAAGCATAAGAAATCGTGGTGTTGAACTGGAATTCACATCGCATAATATCGATGGAAGGAATTTCCGTTGGTCTACAACATTCAACCTTTCATATAACAGAAACAGGGTCGAAAGTCTTGGAGATGACAACAGTACCATATATTCCGGCTGGAGTGATTCCATGACTCAGGTCCTCAAGGTAGGTGAGCCTATAGGTGCATATTATATGTATGATGCAGTAGGCGTATATCAGACAGAGGATGATCTGAAATATTATCCGGTAATGAAGAATAGTGTGTTGGGAGATTCTCGATTCAGGGATGCTAATGATGACGGAGTGATAACTGAAGATGACCGAACTATTGTCGGAAAGCCGTCACCTGATTTTACATATGGATTGCGGAATACATTCAGATGGAAAAGGTGGGAGCTCTCTGTTCTTCTGACAGCCCAGACCGGTGGTATGATATACAGTGTCTTGGGACGTTCGATCAATGTGCCGAAACAGAGTCTTGGAACCAATATGATGGAATGCTGGAAAAACATGTGGATATCGCCTGAAGAGCCGGGAGATGGTATGACACCTGGAATCAGCAATCTGAATACATCATCTCTTTACAATACAAGATGGCTGTACAGTACAGATTTCATAAAGATAAAGAATTTGTCATTGAGCTATAGGTTCAAATTCAAGAAATCATCTCTCGTCAGAGGGTTGAAGCTTTATCTGAATGCTGAAAATCTATACATGTGGGATAAGTATAAAGGAGGATTTTCGCCAGAAACCAACAATGGAAACCTGCTTCGTGCATATGACTATGGAGCATATCCGCAGGCGAGAATCGTGTCCTTCGGTGCTAATGTCACATTTTAATCCATGATGTCTATGAGAAAAATAATATTGTTTGTTGTACTTGCCGTATCAGTCGCATCTTGTTCCGGTTGGCTGAATGTGGAGCCGGTCAGCAATATACCTGCTGACGGATTCTATAAGACTCCGACCGAAGCGGAGCAGGCTCTGATCGGAGTATATAACGGGCTTCTTCCGATACCTGAATATACATGGAATATGTGTGAGCTGAGGAGCGACGATGTCTGGAACGAAGCTGCCGAGGAGGCGAATGCGGCCAGGGATTATTTTGAAATTTTTACCTATAGCCCGACGCTGTCGATTGTCTCCATGTTGAATGATGCGTGGCTGGATTATTATAAAATCATCAGCAGGGCCAATCTGTTCTTGCAGAATGTTGAAACTGAAACTGTGTTTGATGATGATCTTGACGTAAACCTGAAGGCATCGTTTAAGGCGGAGGCCAGATTGTTGAGAGCTTATGCCTATTTTGATCTGGTGCGATATTTCGGTCGTGTTCCTGTCGTTCTGGAACCGCAGACCGTGGATCAGGCCATGAGTACAAGGCAGTCTGAGGCTGTGGATGTGTATGAGAAGGTTATAATACCGGATCTGCAGTATGCCGTGGATAGTCTGGATTATACTGCATATGATTGCGATGGTAAGCCTGTAGAGTCTGGCCGAGTCAATAAGATAGTGGCGATGGCTCTTCTGGGAAGAGTATATACTACCATGACGGGTTATCCTTTATATGATGCGTCGAAAAAGGAGCTGGCTGTGGAACTTCTGAAAAGTGTCGTTGATTATGCTGAAAAAGAAAATAAGTATTGGGCCTCTACAGGAACTCAGTGGCAGGAGATGTGGTTGAGTGATAATGATAACGAATACCACATATGGGAAATCCAGTATGCCGCTAAGGAGGATTATGGCAATCCGATGATTTATTGGATGGTACCACAGGTAAGTTCAAATTTCATTGATTTGAAGATGTCCGGATATCATCTTCCGGGTACGGATCAGCTGCTGGCCTTGTATGAAACGGATGTTACCGGTGATGGAGTTTCAGATGATATCAGAAAGGAGGCGACCTTCAATTTTGATCCGGAAGAGCCTACACATTTCTATAATAAGTTCTTTGAGCATAAGAAGAAACTCAAGGCCCTCGGAAAAGCTGATAATACGGCGCAGGTGGTGAACAGATTTTATTTTCCGATAAACTTCCCTCTGATCCGCCTCGAGGATGCGATGCTTATGTATGCGGAATTGGTCGGAGATACACCCACTGCCATCGGGTATGTCAACAAGATCCGTACGCGTGCGGGCATTGGATCGCTTACGGCTAAGGAATTGGAAAATTTCGAGGAGGCTGTTCGTGTTGAAAGACGGAGAGAACTGGCAGGAGAGGGAATAAGATGGCATGATATAGTCCGTTGGAACAAGCATGTTGAACTGGTATCCGCTAAGTTCAGAAGTTATGGAACGAATTCTACAGGAGATATAATAAATCCGAAGATATATGATTACGCACGTAGAGTGACCAAGGGTACATATCTGTATCCTATTCCAGATGTGCAGATTAAGGTTAAGGAAGGACTTTATACACAAAATGAAGCATACAGATAATATGAAGAAGATACTGCTTTTCGTTTTTGCATTGGCTGTGGTTTTTAATGCCGATGCCTTCGATAGAAAGAAATATAATTTCAACTCTGACTGGAAATTGAAGGTGGGGGATATTCAGTCCGCTGCCGGTGTGAAGTATAATGATAAGGACTGGAAAAATGTGACTTTGCCATGTGCCTTCAATGAGGATGAGGCTTTTGCGGTGGATATCATAGACCTTACTGATACGGTAGTATGGTATCGTAAGCATTTCAATCTCGCTGAAACTGCGGACAGGAAGTTCTTTATTGAGTTCGAAGGAGTGCGTCAGGCAGGAGACTTCTATATAAACGGACACCACCTGGGACTACATGAGAATGGTGTGATGGCTGTCGGATTTGATTTGACGCCATATATCAAATCTGGTGACAACGTGATGGCCGTGCGCATAGATAACAGTTGGACTTATAGAGAGAAAGAAACAAGGACGAGATATCAATGGAATGACCGTAACTTCAACGCCAACTACGGAGGTATTCCGAAAAATGTCTTTCTGCATGTGACTGATAAGGTATATCAGACCCTTCCGCTATATAGCAACCTTCAGACAACCGGAGTCTATATTTATGGCAGTGACTATGATGTGCCTGGCAGAAAGGTGACTGTAAATGCAGAGTCTCAGGTACGAAATGATAGTGACAGCCCGCGCAAGGTGACCTATGAAGTTTCTGTGTATGATCTTGATGGGGTGCTTGTAAAGACATTCAAAGGCAAGCCGGTTACTGTTCCGGCTGGAGGGGATGTCCTTGTCAAGGCATCTGCAAAACTCAAGGATATACATTTTTGGAGTTGGGGTTACGGATATCTCTATACAGTCAAGACAAAGCTCGTAGATGCTGATGGAAAAGTATTTGATGAAGTCGCGACACGTACAGGTTTTCGCAAGACAAGATTCGGTGAAGGAAAGATATGGTTGAATGACCGTGTGATGATGGTACATGGTTATGCGCAGCGTACATCTAATGAATGGCCTGCTGTAGGAGCTTCTGTTCCTGCATGGCTCAGCGATTATTCTAATGCCCTTGCTATTGAGAGCGGTGCAAATATGATGAGATGGATGCATATTACTCCATGGAAACAGGATGTTGAATCATGCGATCGTGTCGGAATGCCACATGCAATGCCTGCAGGTGATTCGGAAAAGGATCGTCAGGGTCGTCAGTGGGAACACCGCACAGAACTGATGCGTGATGCAATCATATATAATAGGAACAATCCAAGTATTATTTTCTATGAATGTGGAAACGAGTCTATTTCTCGTGAACATATGATTGAAATGAAGGCGATCAGAGATATGTACGACCCCTACGGAGGACGTGCAATCGGATCAAGAGAGATGCTTGATATTCGCGAGGCTGAATATGGCGGTGAGATGCTTTATATAAACAAGAGCAAGCATCATCCTATGTGGGCTATGGAATATTGCCGTGATGAAGGACTTCGCAAGTATTGGGATGATGAGAGCTACCCTTATCATAAAGAGGGTGATGGCCCTCTTCATAGGGGAGAGCCAGCTACAAGTTATAATCATAACCAGGATGAGTTTGCTGTAGAACTCGTACGCCGCTGGTATGATTACTGGCGAGAACGTCCGGGTACAGGTGAGAGAGTGAGTTCGGGTGGTGTGAAAATCATATTCTCCGATACCAATACCCACCATAGAGGCTCCGAAAATTACAGACGTAGTGGTGTGACGGATGCGATGCGTATTCCTAAGGATGGTTTTTATGCTCATCAGGTTATGTGGAACGGTTGGGTGGACACTGAGACTCCTCAGACGTACATAATAGGTCACTGGAATTATAAACCAGGCATAGTAAAAGACGTTTATGTGGTGTCAAACGGTGAAAAGGTTGATCTTTTCATCAATGGCAGGAAGCAGCCTGCACCAGTGCGTGATTATGAATTCTTGTTTACCTTTAAGGGTGTTACCTTTGAACCGGGTGTTATTGAGGCGGTAACATACGACGCGTCAGGTAAGGAGGAAAGCCGCTATTCTATTGAAACAGCAGGCGAGCCGGCTTCACTGAAGATTACCTCATGGGAGAATCCTGAAGGCTTCAAAGCAGATGGACATGATCTTGCAATGATTCAGTTTGAGGTGGTGGATGCACAGGGCAGACGCTGTCCTCTGGATGACAGGATTGTGGAGTTTGTGGTTGAAGGTGAAGGCGAGTGGAGAGGTGGAATTGCGCTTGGCCAGAATAACTGTGTATTGAACAGGGCCTTGCCAGTTGAGTGTGGTGTGAACAGGGCTTTGATCAGAAGTACGGCTACACCTGGAAAAATAAAGGTTATAGCAAAGGCGGCCGGACTGCCGTTGGCAGCAATTGATTTTGAGACACATCCGGTTGTAGTTCATGATGGAGTATCAGAGTGGCTTCCTTCTCAAAGTTTGCCGGTTAGCCTGGTTCGTGGAGAAACTCCTTTAACTCCATCATATGCAGATCTCAGAAAAACTGTAAATGTTGTGCAGGTGAATGCTGGCTCAAATAATGCAGAGGCATGCTTGAGTTATGATGACAATGAACTCAGTTCGTGGAAGAGCGATGGCCTGCTTTCTAATAGTTGGATTACATATAAACTGGAGAGGAAGGCTCTTGTTGATGATGTCTGCATAAAACTCAGCGGATGGAGACGCAAGAGTTATCCATTGGAAGTTTACGCCGGCAAGAAACTGATATGGAGCGGAACTACAGATAAAAGTCTCGGTTATGTGCATCTGCAGATCGCGGATCCAGTGGATACAGATGTGATTACGGTCAGTATGAAGGGCAGTTCTAAAGAAAATGATGCCTTCGGAGAACTGATTGAGGTTGCTGGAAATGCAGCCAACGAACAAGAAGCACGCAAGAGCTCAAAATATGAGTTGAATATCGTTGAAATAGACTTTACGGAGACAGTCAGATAATACTGTTTAAATCATAATACCTATTTGTTTATCGTTACTGACTCTAAATGTTTCCCACAATGAGACTTTAGAGTCAGTTTAATTTTAAGAGTACGTGTATGAGCAAAATTCATAGTGTTATTCTATTAGTGCTGATCTTGATAACCTCTTCTATGTCAGCTCAGGAAGTCTATGTCGCAAAATTTAAAGATGCTAAAGAATGTGCAGTAAGCTTTACATTCGACGATGGTAATGTGGATAATTATACCATAGCAGCTCCAGAACTAGAAAAACGCGGATGGAGAGGCACATTCTGGCTTAATTGTTCCAGGATTCCAGGAGAGATCAACCAGAGGAAAGGCATTATGACGTGGGATAATGTGTGTGACCTGCATTCAAGAGGACATGAAATATCTAACCATGGTTGGAATCATCGTAATCTGACTAAAATCTCATATGAGGAGGCTGTCAGGGAAATCGAGAGGAATGATTCTGCTATTTTTGCTCATACAGGTGTCCGACCAGTTACATTCTGCTATGCGTATAATGCAAAGAACGACAAGATAATTGCATTGGCTTCTGAGGGAAGGGTAGGCACACGTACCTTTCAATATGCATTTGGAGAACAATCTTCTGATGTGAATCTTCGTGGTAGAATGGATAAGGCTATATTGAAAGGAGAGTGGGCCGTCTGGATGACACATGGTATTCTCAGAGGTTATGATTGTTTCAAGGACCCCTCACGGTATGCTTCGTTTCTTGACTATGTAAAAGCGAAGGACTCAAACGTCTGGGTCGGTACGTTTCGTGAAGTGGCAGCATATGTGGCGGAGAGGGACGATATACAGTTGACTGAAGTCAGAAAAGGTCGAAGGATAAAAGTTACTCCTTCTCTATCTCTTGATCAGTCGGTGTACGATATGCCTCTTACAATGTGTTTGACCGGAGTAGTCCGCCTCAAGGTGAGACAGGGAATCCGCCGTCCTCCTGTCGTGTATAAAAACGGCGACGCATACTTTGATTTCAATCCTCATGGCGGAAAGATTGTTATCAATTATAGATGAGGTGTAATGATGTTATGAAGATGCTTGTTCTTATGTCAATGCAGATTGCAGACATATTATCAGACGTGCAGATACCACCTTCATTAGAATTACATATTGTTCGTCACAGACCATTCAAACAATTGGTCTGTGACGATTGCTGTTTTGTGGCAGTTTTGATGTGTGGTAAACTATTGTTTTGGAGCTTCTTGGGGCAACAGATCCTCAGATATACCGACAAATTCAGCCGCTTCCGAAGACGACATTCCATTGGCCATCAATTTCAAAGCTATTTCTATCGCCTTTGACTGCTGACCTTCTTCTCTACCTTCTTCCAGACCTATTCTTTTTGCCGTATTGTATTCACTTCTGAGCCTCTTCTCGTCGTTCATTTCCTGTTCGTACTTAATGCGTTTATCTTCCGGGAATCCGTCTTCTGTAACCACGCAGGCTGCTCCATCATCTTGCCTATGAATTTAAGCAGATACAGCATCTTGTCAAGATCGGTCACACAATCCTCTATCCTCTTGTTGAAATGTGCCATTTCCACAAAGATAATAACAATTGTTTCAGCG
>JAFYRK010000036.1 GCA_017559545.1 Bacteroidales bacterium | reverse complement strand
GTACCAAAGACTTCCTTGATGCTTCTATCGACAACGTCATCGAGACACTCATCCTCGCCGTCATCTTGGTCGTCTTGATCGTTTATATCTTCTTGCAGAGTTTCCGTTCTACCTTCATCCCTGCCATCGCCATCATCGTCTCTCTCGTAGGAACATTCGCATTCTTGAAGGTAGCGGGATTCAGTCTTAATATGATTACATTATTCGCTTTGGTCCTCGTCATCGGTACTGTCGTCGACAATGCCATCGTTGTGGTTGAGGCGGTACAAGCTAAATTCGACGCAGGATATAAATCTCCATATAAAGCAACCGTCGACGCTATGCAAGGTATCTCCAATGCTTTGATCGCTACTACATTCGTCTTTATGGCAGTGTTTATCCCTGTATGCTTCATGGGAGGAACGACAGGTACCTTCTACACACAATTCGGTCTCACCATGGCTGTCGCCGTAGGTATCTCACTCCTCAACTCAATCACTTTAAGTCCTGCATTATGCGCATTATTGATGCAGCCTTACGTCATCAGAGAAGACGGAAGCATGTCGTTTTCAACACGCTTCCACGTCGCCTTCGACGCTGGTTTCCAAGGCCTGATCAACAGATATAAAGGCGGTGTCCTCTTTATGTTCAAGAACAAATGGTTATCAGTGATACTCGTCATCGCTGCTATCGGCGGACTTTTCTATATGTTGGAAAACACCAAGACTGGTCTCGTTCCAAAAGAAGATATGGGTTCAATAAACGTCGACATTCAGACACCTCCTGGAACAAACTTAGGAGAGACAGTACGCGTCATGGAACTCATCGCCTCTCGTTTGGATGAGATACCTCAGATAGAATCATATTCCTATACAACAGGTTACGGTATGATGAGCGGCGTCGGTCCTTCATGCGGCGGCTTCACCATCCGTCTTAAACCTTGGGAAGAACGTACCGAGACAACAGACAATATCGACTTCGTAATGGAAGACATTTACGCAGCGACAGCAGATATCACATCAGCGAAGATAATAGTCTTCACCCGCGGTATGATTCCTGGCTACGGAACAAGCAGCGGCTTTGAAGTCCACGTCCAAGACCAGAAAGGCGGCACCTTGGAAGACTTGCAAAAAGTAACCAACGACATCATCAACGCACTCAACGAACGTCCTGAAATAGGCAGAGCCACAACATCATTCGACACCAAATATCCTCAATATCTCTTGGAGGTAGACGCTGCTAGATGTAAGCGCAACGGCGTATCTCCAGGCGACGTGCTCAACGTGATGGCTGGATATATCGGCGGAAGCTACGCTTCTAACATGAACCGTTTCTCTAAACTCTACCGTGTAATGATTCAGGCATCGGCAGAATACCGTCTCGACACTGAATCTCTTAATAATATGTTCGTGCGCAACAAAGACGGCGAGATGTCACCAATAGGACAATACGTCACCTTGACACGTGTCTACGGTCCTCAAGCCATCTCAAGATTCAACCTCTTCTCTTCAATACAAATCAACGGACAAGCTGCCAACGGATATTCCTCAGGCGAAGCCATCCAAGCTGTCAGAGAAGTGGCAGATGAATTATTGCCTTCAGGCTACGGTTACGAATTCGGCGGCATGTCAAGAGAAGAAGCATCGTCAAGCAACTCGACAGCGATAATATTCGTAATATGTATCGTATTCATTTACTTGATACTTTGTGCTTTATATGAAAGCATCTTCATCCCTATCGTCGTTATCTTGTCAGTGCCATTCGGTCTCGCCGGCAGTTTCTTGTTTGCCAATATGTTCGGATTGGAAAACAACATCTACCTCCAGATCGGTCTGCTGATGTTGATTGGTTTATTAGCAAAGACCGCTATCTTGATCACAGAATACGCTTCAGCGAGAAGAGCAGAAGGCATGTCGATACCAATGGCT
>JAFYRK010000006.1 GCA_017559545.1 Bacteroidales bacterium | reverse complement strand
TTACTATGCATTCCTTGACAAGGGTCTCATGTATGGAGTCCATAACATCTGGACCGGCAGCGGACTGCACCTTGATGAGGATGGAGTGAAGGGATTCCCTGTTAAGGATTTCAGCAACGGAGCGGCAGTGCAGGTACAGTACAAGGGCCTGTTTGCAGAGGTCGAGTATCTGCATACTTCCGGAACCATCGGTGAGAAGGAGTTCATCTGGTTCCTTTTCCCTGGCAATTCGGTTGATGTACGATTGGGATATAAGCACCAAGGTCATTTCGCACGTCTTGAGTTCGGATGGGAATCGGGGACATTGGACGAGACCGTTCTTGAAAAGGTCTCTGTAGGAGGTGTAACTACAGTGGTAGGCCACGGACATAACAGGATACAGACCCAGAGCGGATGGTCGCTCAAACCTGAATATGAATACGTAGCGGAAAAGGTGGAGGTGCTTGCATCAGCTCACGTTGAGGAGCATCTGGAAACCGCTTCACAGATGTACCCATACGTGTCAGCCCAGTCACTGATGAAATATGGCGCAGATGTGCGCGTGAAGACATATATAGGTCCGTTCAATCTTTCGGTAAAGGCCGGATTTGCGGGCGGAAGAGTGAATGAGGAGAACTGGCTGACATCGGAGGATTCTGGAGTGCAGACTTCTCCTTACAGGCTTCAGGAATGGTATGACAGGCAGATTGAATATGCGACCGCATCGCGTATGAGCATCGGGTTAGCCCTTCGCTGGAACTTCTGGAATGGTCTCTACGCTGAAGCGGAAGGCTCATGGCAGCACGCCTTTGACCTCCAGTACATCTCCAGTCCGAACCGCTATAAAGCAGGACTTGCTATCGGAATAACATTTTAAAGATTACCACGTCGCTGACGCTCCTCGTAATGACGTGGTACAGAACATTTGATTAATGAGGAGGATACGTCATTGCGAGGAAGGACAAGGTCCTGACGTGGCAATCTGTATAATGAGAAACAAAACTAAAACATAAAATTATGAAACGTTACATAACATTCGTAATGGCAGCGCTCGCATTCGTAGCCTGTCAGCACACCGCAGAGCCTGAGGTGGACTTTGGAAAGGTTCAGGTAGAACCTGTAATCACAAAGGCTACCGAGGTCAATTTCGAGAACGGCGACCAGATCGGCCTTACTATGGCCAAGGTAAATGACACCGAGAAATATGCCGATAACGCATGCTTCACATTTGACGGTACTGTTTTCTCCGGCGATCTCGTGTGGTATGCAGACGCTTATTCAGAAGCAGATATATATGCATATTACCCATATGACGCGATAAATCCGACAATATATGCTCTGTTTGAAGACCAGACAGATGGCATCGCTCAGGCAGACTTCATGGCAGCCTCAAAGAAAGGTGTCCTACCTACTCCGAATGCCATCACAATGGTCTTCAAACACATGATGACCAAGCTCGTCATCAATGTGGAGAATCTCTCAGAATCACGAATCACAAGTCTGGAAGTTGTTGGAGGCAAGCATGTCACAGGTATCGACCTGGCTGAAATGACCCTTACAGAGGCTGAAGGAACGGTCAACAATGCGGTCCCACAGGTTAAGGCGTATGAGGCACAGGAAGGCAAGCAGTGGCAGGCGATCATCATCCCGGGGCAGGTGCGATTGGAAATCAGCATCAGCCTTGAAAACGGCAAGAAGATCAATCAGTCACTCGCAGAGATGACTCTCAAGTCTGGCGGACAGTACACAATCAACGCACGCATAATCAAAGACAACATGATTGTAAGTGCGTCCGGTGAGATAGAGAACTGGTCAGACGAGGGAGAGATCAGGTTTGAAGGTCAGGGTTCCACAGAGGATATTCCTGTCATATTTGCTGAATACGAAAACCATTTCGTTTATCATGGAATAGAGTACAAGACCATCACACTTGCTGACGGAAACAAGTGGATGGCAGAAAACCTCCGTTACATTCCTGAAGGAAAGACTGTTTCAAAAGACCCTGAAGAGGATGCCGGTATCTGGTATCCTGCAGCAAATGCTGAAAAGGTTGCCGACCCTGCTCTCGCCGAGGCTCTCGGACTTCTCTATGATGCAGCTACAGCATTCGGCGTAGAGGCTGTTACACTTGAGAATGCAGCTACATTCGAGGGCACACAGGGTATCTGCCCTACAGGCTGGCACATCCCTACCATTGCTGAGATGACAGGTCTTGTAGGTCACTGCTCAAACACAGCTTTGGTAAATCCTGACGGCGCTTATTATGACGCTACAATCAACGGAGCAAGCCTTGCTGCCCTTGCTGCAGATGGATGGGATTGGCAGTTCGCAAGTATGAGAAACAAGGCAAACACAGCCGGCAAAGGAAGCTACACAGTGACAAACTACAATGGCGTGTACGGCATCATGTCTTATATGATCGGTTCTTCAAACTACCAGGTTATAACCAACGAGGACGGCAGTCTCAAGAATGTTCAGTACTACTACCTCATGCCTACATACAATGCATCTAATGAGAAGGTGACCGTAGCATACGGCAACTTCCTCATAGGTGCGTCTATCCGTTGTGTAAAGAACAAATAATCTACTATGGCAAAAAGATCTACTATCATAACTAACTGGCCCAAGTACCTCCTCCAGTGGGGAGTGCTTGTTGCTCTGATTGTCTTTATTACCGGCCTGATCCCTTCCGAGGTGGCCGTTGACCCTGAAGCATATTGCCCTATGGGCGGTCTCCAGGCACTTGCCACATATCTGGCAAACAACAGTCTTCCGTGCAGCATGTCATCACTCCAGGTGATGATGGGTATCGCGCTGATTGCTGCTGTGGTGCTTTTCAGCAAGCTGTTCTGCGCGTTCATCTGTCCTCTTGGCACAGTACAGGACCTTATCAGCAAGGCTCGCAATGCGATGCATATCAAGTCTGTGAAGGTCCGCAACGGATCTGTCGCAGACAAGGTACTCCGCATCGTGAAGTACGCTTTGCTGTTCTGGATCTTCTATTCTACAGTCGAGGCCAGCGAACTCTTCTGCAAGAATCTTGACCCTTACTATGCCATTGCAACCGGATTCAAGGGCGAGATTACACTTTGGATGTCTATCGTATCTATCTGTATGGTAGTGCTCGACAGTTTCCTCGTGGACATGTTCTGGTGCCGTTATCTCTGCCCACTCGGAGCTATTTCAAACACATTGAAGTTCTGGCTATGGATCGGAGTGTTGTTCGGAGCATATTATCTTGCAGACGTGCTCGGCGCAAATATTCCATGGGCTGCACTTCTGGGAGCCTTCTGCGTTGCAGGATATCTCCTTGAAATCTTCCACGCAAAGCCAAAGCTTCAGGTAGTAAAGGTGCAGAAGAACATGGCTGCCTGCAACAACTGTGGTCTCTGTATGAAGAAATGTCCATATCATATTGATATCAAGTCATGTCAGGGAGCTGTTGATTCTGTTGATTGCACCCTTTGTGGAGAGTGCGTCGCTTCATGTAAGACAGGTGCGCTTCAGGTTGGCGTTACAGCAAAGGCTAAAGGCAAGTTCTGGAATATCATTCCTGCAATCCTTACAGTTGCTCTGGTAGCATTTGGAATGTGGGCAGGAGGCAAGTTCGAGCTTCCTACCATAGATATGAAGTGGGGCATGGAAGTCATGGGACCTGACAGCACTATGGTCAAGGTGGTCGATATGGATGAACTTGAGAATGTTACCATTGAGGGACTCCGCTCAGTAAAGTGTTACGGAAGTTCTATGGCATTCAAGGCCAAGCTCCAGAAGATCCAGGGTGTATATGGAGTGAAGGTATTTGTCAAGAGACATGCGGCTGACGTGCTTTACAACCCTGCACAGACCAACCCTGACAAGATTCAGGAGGCTATTTTCGTTCCTTCGAAGTTCCGTATCATGACTCCTGATCCGGCTGAGTCCGACTCCCTCAAGGTGGTGGTCATCCGCACCGAGGGCATGTATGACAAGATGGACATCAACTATCTTGGAATGCAGCTCAGACTTACCGGAAAGAAGCTTTACGGTATCGAGACTGAGTTCGCCTGTCCGCTTATCGTACGCGTCTACATGGATCCTTCCGAGGAACTTGACGAGGATTGGTTTGAGGATGTGGTGGAGAAGAAGGAACTCGTAATGCCAGTTCATGGCGGTGGCGAGAAAATCATCGAGGTGGATTATGATTTCGTAACGATGGAGGACGGAGTTTCATACATCAGTACAGAGGATTTCATCAGAAAGATGTTCAACCCATTCCGCGTGCAGTGGAAGAGCCGCATCGAGAAGGCCGAGGGTAAGCAGCAGTATATATATGAGATCGTGGACAAGAACTACGAGAAGCCTATCATCCTGCGCAACATGCCGTTCCTGAGCAACCATCTTTCTACTCATGAGGGTGTGATCGGTGTTTATCTTGACCTGAATAAGAATCTTCAGCCAGCGATCCAGATAAGGTTTGCTGAGCCGATGACCGCTGAAAGGCTTTGGGAGCTTATGACCATGGAGACATGGACCATCACTTACAAGGCCGATGACATCCGTCAGGAGCCCGCAAAGCTCAACTTCAAGTCAGAAGGCACTGTCTACGAATATACTGAATAATCATTATGATGGTATATAGGGTTTAAAAACTAATACCATCTCAAGAAAGTCACATACGTCATTGCGAGGAACGAAGTGACGTGGCAATCTTTAAAATTAATGACAATAGCAAACAAACTGATAATGACCGCTATGGCTGCCGTGATAGGCAGCTATAGCGCTATGGCCGACGAAGGTATGTGGATGATACATGCCATTGACGCAGCATTGGAAAAGAAGATGCAGGAACGCGGACTGGAACTGTCTGCGGGCGATATCTATAACGCCGATGCTCCAGGTGCAGGCATTGCTGACGCAGTCGTATCCATGGAGTTCGGATGTACCGGAAGCATAATTTCCGACCAGGGACTCCTGATTACCAACCACCACTGCGCATACAGCGATATCCACAGCCTCAGCACCCCTGAACACAATTACCTTGAAGAGGGTTTCTGGGCATTCCGATCTGACGAAGAGGTCAACATCAAGGACAAGAGGGTGTACTTCCTCAAGAGGGTCATTGATGTTACTGATGAGGTGGAAGAACTGAAGAAGGAACTGAGCGCCCAAGGCACCCCTAAGGGTCTTCGCAAGCTCAGCTATCTCCTTGAAAACAAATACAAAGAGAAGACTGGCCTTGAAGCATGGCTCTCGTCCATGTGGAACGGGTCAAAGTATTACATGGCACTATACGAGGTTTACCGTGATGTGCGCCTCGTGGCAGCGCCACCTGTGTCGTCAGCTGCCTTCGGAGGCGATATCGACAACTGGGAATGGCCGCAACATAAATGCGACTTCGCCATGTATCGTGTGTACACTGCTCCGGACGGTTCTCCTGCCTCATATTCACCTGAAAATATACCTCTGAAGCCTCTGCGCAAGCTGGAGATCTCTCTTGACGGATACCAGGCTGGTGACTATACCATGATCATAGGATATCCAGGAAGAACCAACCGCTATAGCTGCTCATATGAGGTTGATTTCACAGAGTCACTCAAGCACCCTATCAGCAATCGTATCCGTGGCGGGCAGATGGCTATCATCAAGGCTTGGATGGATAAGGATCCTGAGATCCGCCTGAAGTATTCAGACTATTTCTTCAGCCTCAGCAATGTACAGGAACTATACAGCGGAGAGGTTGAGTGCTGCGAGAGATTTAATGTCGTGCAGAAGAAAGCGGCCATCGAAGAGGAACTCCAGGAATGGATCATGGCATCACCTGAGCGTACCGAGAAATGGGGCAAGTTGCTGCAGAACCTCAAGGAGACATATGAGGCAGTTTCGGAACCCGAGAGAAACGCAGTATATTACCGTGAAACCCTCATCAGAGGCACTAGGCTGGGTCTTATCATGAGACGTGCACACAATGCAAGAAACCCTCATGGAGCAGGCACCAGAATGGAGAAAGAATATGCGGAGATCGATCTGCGCGTAGAGCGTGAGCTCATGATCTACTCTCTCAAAGAGTACATCAACAACATCAATCCGAAATACTTCACTGACTGGCAGAAGGAGATCATTGCTCAGTTCCCGGATGCTGAGGCATTGGCTGCATATCTCTGGGACAACAGCGTGTTCACATCAGAGGAGGGCATCGCCAGACTCATGGCGAAGGAAATACCTCACGAGGATATTGTAAACGACCCTCTTTGCCGCTTCGCAATGGAAGTGAAGATCACAGCGTTCAACGATGCCAAGACTGTTGCTGAGAATGGCCTGAGCCTTCTTGATCTTGAGAGCGAGTTCACCCGTGCACTTTATCAGATGCGACTTGACAAGGGCATAGTCCAGTATCCGGATGCAAACTCTACCATGAGAATTACCTATGGTACTGTGGGAGGATACACTCTGCGAGACGGACTTATCGGAGATTGGAAGACCACACCTGCCGGTATCCTTGAGAAGTACAATCCTGTTGACTACGACTTCTTCCTCAGCGACAGGCAGTACCTGCTTTATAGCGCAAACCAGTGGGGCAAATGGGGATTCGGTCCGGATGGCTCACAGATGTATGTAGACTTCCTTACAGACAACGACATTACAGGCGGCAACTCCGGCAGCCCTGTCCTCAACTCAAAGGGAGAACTGATCGGCCTTGCATTCGATGGCAACAAGGAGTCGCTCTCGAGCGACGTATGGTGCCAGGACGGCTACAACAAGTGTGTATGTGTCGATATCCGCTTCATCCTCTGGACCCTCGACCGCTACGCCGGCATGGACCGCATCATCGACGAACTCGGCTTGTAGAAACGACTGTCCCTGAAGAAAATTGCATTTCTTCAGGGACATTTCATTTAGTCAGCTCTGCTTGTCTGGAAGTTCACAATGTCATACGGCTCGACATTATAGTATTCCTTTGTTTCCTTATCGTAGAATACATATGACAATGACTTGAATTCTTTCCACTCACCGGCATACTGGAAGAATTCCGAGTTAAAGTGGAGATAAGGGTTGTTCATTGTGACCTTATATGCAAGGCCTTCATAATCATAGAGAATCATGAGGTTATCAGGATCGTATTTATTATACGCTTTTCCGACAAAATGAACCTCATAGATATTACCTTCGTACTCGATCTCTCCCAGATGCTGAGGGGTTGAGACAGTCATCTTGCCTGATGTTTCATCAAAACCCGCCTCAAATGGAAAATTCTGACCAATATTATCCGTTGATGACCATCCATAGACCTTGTAGCTTCTGTTGCTGGTAAGACGTTCAATGGTGAGGTTGAATGTTATAAGATCAGAATTTGAATATGAGCTTGTATTCTGGCCTGTCACATCCCAGTTTCCGAGGAAAGCCTTGTAAGCCTCAGACTCTACTACATCAACCGGAACAGGGTCTGTCTTAGCTGTTACAAGACGACACATCATATTGTCGTCATAGTGAGCCATTACCATATAGATATACTCTGTATCCGGCTCCAGATCTGTGTAAATCTTAGTGAAGAAGTCTCTTTCCTTGAGAGTAGCGAGAATCTCCTCGTCAGCTGCCACAGGATTAAGTCCCAGATTTGCCTGCGCGAGTGCATAAAGTGTCTCCCCTTGAGCCTCAAGCTCCTCAAGAGTTCCGCTGAGACCTGCACCCTCAACCATTGCATCAAAAGTAGCCTTCGCAACAGGACCGCCAGCAAGGAAGAATGCGGAAGTTTCATAATCAAGATTCACAAAATCAGCATATGTAGCCTCCACTTTGAGCGTATTATAGGTATTGTAACCCTCCAGCTCTCGTTCATATGGCTCCATGCCGAGGTGGATCTTTGCTTCCGGCATAGGAACCTTCACCTCAAGCTCTGTATAGAACTCATCACCATTGTGGTCTACTCCATATAAGCAAAGCATATATGCAGAACCCGGATTCACGGCCCACGTGTCTGTATAGGTATTGAGTTTAGCCTGACCCTTGCCTAGAGAGTACTCAGAAACATACGCCATGATGCCCTCTATGCCCTTTTCACTAACATATGACTTATACTGGCTCTTCTCAAAGAAGTCGTACATGTAGAAGCTTACATCGCCCGGATTCATCTCCATTCTGATAGAGACACTGTAAGGCGAGAGACTGTATACCGAGCAATCCACTGTCTTATCTGAATCGCCAGGGGCATCGAGAATGATCTCGATCACTTCTGGATTTCCAACCCATCCCTCATCGGTTGTTTCATCGAAACGAGACGCGAGGACATAGTATTTCATGCCGGGAACGAGGTACGCATAGTCACCTCTTGCAATATTATCCTTGCCGGTATACCAATCGATTACCTGTGGTGCTTCAGCCACTTCACCGTATTCAGCAAGAAGATTCCAGACAAACACCTTTGTGTCAAACTCGTCTCCTTCCGTATACTTGGTTGACTCGTAACTATACTCAAAGAACCATCCTTCAAGGTATGTATGATAATACTGCTGCCCCTCCTCCGAATTGATCTTATATGAAAATCCTGTCTTGGACTTAGAGTGGAACTGCAGAAGCTTTGCCTTCTCGGATGTAGTGATGGAAAGACTCTTTATCGCGCTGAAGAACTTTCCTTCCTTCGAAGCTGCCGCATAAACTGTATATTCTGTCTCGGGCTTGAGGTTGTCCATTACGAATGATACAGGTTCTGAACTTGCCGCATATACATTCTCGCCGGAGAAAAGGCCGTCAAGAGTAAGGAGAGGCACCTCGTCGGTTGTTTCCATGAAGTAGTATGCGACCTCGTCAGCTCCTATTGCCGAGAGGAAGAATTCAATCTGATTTTCAGTCACCATTCCTTCTGCAATGGTGATTTCAAGTCTCTCAACCTGAGGTTCAGGCTGGCTACATGCAATCATATTGAGCACAAGGATGGTCAATATGATATAAATAAATCTTTTCATGTTCTTACTGGTTCTCTCTTTCTGCTTTTGATTCAAGGAAAAGTTCATCCATCTGCTCCTGGTCGATGTATGATGGGGAGTCGATCATCACGTCGCGTCCCTGGTTGTTCTTAGGGAATGCTATGTAGTCACGGATGGTCTCCTGACCACCGAAGAGCGAGCATACGCGGTCAAAGCCGAACGCAAGACCTCCGTGTGGAGGCGCACCGAACTTGAAGGCATTAATGATGAAGCCGAACTTATACTCTGCGTCCTCCTTTGATATGCCGAGGACCTCGAACATACGCTCCTGCATTGATGCATCATGGATACGGATTGATCCTCCACCGAGCTCAGTACCGTTGAGCACGAAGTCATATGCGTTTGCACATACCTTCTCAAGGTCTTCCTTCTTGTCGCTATAGAAGAGCTCAAGGTGCTCCGGCTTAGGAGCTGTGAACGGATGGTGCATAGCGTAGAAACGCTGAGTCTCATCGTCCCACTCTACGAGAGGGAAATCAACCACCCAAAGAGGTGCGAAGTTGAACGGATCGCGGAGACCGAGGCGGTTACCCATCTCTATACGGAGTACGCCAAGCATGTTCTGCGTCTTTCTCTTTGCTCCGCACATAACGAGGAGCATATCTCCCTTCCTGGCGCCGAGACGGTCAGCTACTGCCTGGAGCTGCTCAGGAGTGTAGAACTTGTCGATTGAAGACTTGATGCTTCCATCCTCGTTGACCTTGATGTAAACGAGGCCCTTGGCACCGACCTGAGGTCTCTTGACCCACTCTGTGAGTTCATCGATCTGCTTACGTGTATAGCTTGCAGTGCCCTCAACGTTAATTGCACCGATGTAATCTACGCCATCGAAGACAGAGAATCCATAACCCTTCACGAGGTCAGTGATCTCGTGGATCTTCATGTCAAAACGGATATCCGGCTTATCAGAACCATAGAAATCCATGGCATCATACCAGCTCATACGTGGTATACGCTCTGCGATCTCTACGTTAAGAACGTTCTTGAAGAGGGTTCTCATCATGCCCTCAAATGTATTAAGCACATCCTCCTGCTCTACGAATGACATCTCGCAGTCAATCTGAGTAAACTCTGGCTGACGGTCAGCACGGAGGTCCTCATCACGGAAGCAGCGTACGATCTGGAAGTAACGGTCATAACCGGCAACCATGAGGAGCTGCTTGAATGTCTGAGGAGACTGCGGGAGAGCGTAGAACTGGCCAGGGTTCATACGTGACGGAACCACGAAGTCACGAGCGCCCTCTGGAGTTGACTTGATGAGGTATGGAGTCTCGATCTCAAGGAAGTTCTGAGCGTCGAGGTAGTTGCGTACTTCGTGCGCGATCTGGTGGCGGATCCTGAGAGCTCTCTGGAGAGGTCCTCTACGAAGGTCAAGGTAACGATACCTGGCTCTGAGTTCCTCGCCACCGTCGCTATCCTCCTCGATTGTAAATGGAGGAGTGTTAGCCTTGTTGAGCACCTTGATCTCGCTGAGGCTGATCTCAATGTCGCCTGTAGGCATCTTAGGGTTCTTGCTTTGACGCTCGATAACCTGACCTGTAACCTGGATAACCCACTCACGGCCAAGGCTCGTAGCTGTCTCGTTCAGTTCCTCTGCCGCATGTGCATCTACCACGAGCTGAGTGATACCATAACGGTCTCTGAGGTCTACGAAGGTCATACCGCCAAGCTTTCTTGACTTCTGTACCCATCCTGCCAGCGTAACTGTCTGGCCTGCATTTTCAATGCGGAGTTCTCCGCAGGTATGTGTTCTGTACATATATGTGTTTTGTTTTTCCAAAATTAAGGACGCAAAAATAATCAATTTCTCTGGTTTCTCTACCGATTGAATCCCTTAGCAGTCAAAAAATCCCAGATTCTATCCATAAAATTATAGCTTCCCGTGCCCGGAGAGGCCTCTCTATGGAAACAATGCTTTCTTTTTGCTAACGTGTGAAGTTCAGAATGAATACCCATCGACAGCATCTTCTCCCATACTTTCACAGAGCCCATTGCCGCATACGGATCGCTGTCTCCATGAATAAAGATCATCGGAGCCGTTGCGAGGTCGAATGAGAATTCAGGCACCAGCAGGTCTGAATCCGTATTTCCTCCGTGCTTATTATGACCATCCGCACCATCAGTCAAGACATAAGCCGGATATATTCCAACTCCCCACTGCACATTACATGGCAGTTTATCTATCTCATCAATAGGGAGATACGATTGATGGAGTGACGAAGTAACTCCCATAAGCGTCAGGTGTCCTCCAGCAGAACCGCCCATAATTCCTATGCGGTCCGGATCTAATCCTTTCTCTGCCGCCTGGCTTCTGACCAGTCTGACAGCACGCTGAAGATCCTGCCAAGCTGTAGTATGTTTCGCCAGTCCTTCCGGACGTGGGGTACGGTATTTAAGCGTCACCACTGCCATTCCCTTTTCGTTGAGGTATCTTCTTGTAGGGGTCACCTCAAAACTTTTCGGACTGTTATTATTATATCCGCCGCCTGAATAAATAATCTGTATTGCCTTTGTCTTCAGTTCCTTTGGTATATGCCACTCTATATAAGGGATACACTGCTTCTCCTGGAAATCAGGTGTCTTTCCCTCCGGATAGATATCCTGTTTTTCATAATATGCACGCGCGTCATCACTTGTATATCTGTCATTCAGTTTCTCCTCCGGCTGGAGTTCTCCTATATAACCCAACTGGCGCATGAATTCAATACCGCGTTCCAGTCCGCATGCCTTATGGCCTACATCTGGATATAGATGCAATTCTGCAGGCACGCCCATCTGACGCAATTTCCTATAGGCCAATGTTGACGTTTGTGGCGCATACGGATCCTTGCTGCCATGATGGAAACTTATCGGACATGTAAGGGAATCGAATTGGAAGATATCGTCAAGTGTCACATCTGCACCGTAGCCCTGCCTCTGAGCCTTTGTACCATACTTTGCGTCAGTTGTTCCATATGCCGGAGCATTAAGCAGTGCCCAGTTGATATGACATGATTGCAGATCAAGTCCATCGACTGCCTCATAAGCTGGAGTCAGCGAACTCGTTGCCAGCAACAGACCCATATGAGAACCGGCAGACATTGCGATTATTCCTATCTTTTCCGGATCAAAGCCTCTTTTATTTGCCTGCGACCTTACCACTCTTACCGCCCTCTGGCCATCCTGCCAAGCACTCATATAAACAGGAAGTCCTTCCGGCCTGGGTGTTCTATAAACCAATGCAACACATTGAAAACCTAAAGCCGTAAATGTTTCGGCCCAGCCTGCCACCAAAGACTCATCGCACCAATTCTTATAACTTCCACCGGATATGAGAATCATACATCCGCCATTGCTCTCTGCCGGAGCCTGATACCATTCCAGATATGGCTGGCGATTCTTCTCCGGCTTGAAATCCGGTTTCATCGTTTCGCTTGTCTTTGCTGCAATCTGGTGCTCCTGAACATCAGGCATCTTATTCCTCGGCCAGATATTCTCCCTGGTCTGCGCTGCAACAGACAAGACCACAAACAAAAGGACTGAAATGAAGGTTACGCGTTTCATTGTTTCCAAATTTTACTATTTTTAAATCTTACGAAAATACAAAATAAATGTTAATATACCTATTAAGTCATATATAATTCCTACTTTTGTTCTACCATGTAATTGTAAATAAAACAACATGAATATGAAAAGAACTGCTTTTGCATTATTCTGCGCAATCTGCATCCTTACCGGATGTGTGCAAAAGGCGTCTGTGACTTTTGAGTCATTCGGCAAGCTTTCCACCGGCGAGGAGACCACACTCTGGCATCTGGTAAACAGCAATGGTGCATCAGTGGATGTGACTGATTACGGATGTCGCATCGTGAGCATCTGCATGCCAGACCGTAACGGCAAGATAGAAGATGTCGTGGTAGGATACGGTGATATCAAGTCCTTTGAGGAGGGTGACCGCTTCTTCGGTTGCGTCATCGGACGCTTCGGCAACCGTATTGACCATGCATCATTCACTCTTGACGGAGTAAAGTATGAGGTGGATGCTAATGAGAGTTTCAATGGAGAGCCAGTCCAGTGCCACGGTGGAAAGATGGGATTTGACAGATTCGTATGGAAAGGAGAAGCCCTTCAGGAGCCAGGGCGCGTGGGAGTCAGATTCTACAGACTCAGCCCTGACGGAGAGCAGGGATATCCAGGCAATCTTGAGACTTATGTTACTTATTGGCTTACAGACAACAATGTAGTGCAGATAGAATATGACGCCACTACAGACAAGCCTACCGTGGTCAATCTGTCCAACCACACATATTTCAACCTCAGAGGTCCTGAAGGATGCTATGTCATGGAACACATGCTTCAGGTAGACGCAGACACTTGTGTGCAGAACACTACACGTTATTGTCCGGACCTTCTTCTTCCGGTTGATGATAGTCCGTTTGATTTCCGTACTCCACAGCGCGTTGACTACAGGATCGACACCCCTAATGAGCACCTTCGCATCATGAAAGGAATGTCTGCATGCTGGGTGCTGCGCGATTGGGATGGAACCCTCCGCAGGGCTGCCAGTCTGTATGATCCAAAATCAGGAAGAGGTATAGAGACATGGACCACAGAGCCTACGCTTCTTACCTATACAGGACGCGGCTTCAACGTGACCAAATATCATAACGGAAAGCATGGACCTATCGACAAGTTTGCAGGAATGCTGCTTGAGACGATCCATTTCCCAGATTCACCGAACCAGGATAGATTCCCGACCACAGTACTTCGACCTGGTGAAAAATACCACTCTGAAACAGAGTTCCGTTTTTATACCGAATAATAATATCCCCTTCAGTCCGTTACTGAGGGGGATGATTTTCATCTTACGACAATGTGGCTGATACTCGCATTCATATCCGCAACCTTTCTCGGATTCTATGACACCTCCAAGAAGGCATCCCTCAAGGGTAACGCCGTCCTTCCGGTACTCTTCCTTAACACGATCTTCTCTACACTGATCTTTTCGCCTTTCCTTCTGGACTACATCGGTGGGTTCGGGTGGTTTTCCGGCACCGTCCTCGACACTACTCCATATAGTCCGGATTTCTGTGGCACACAACTTACTGATTGTCAACTACTTCCCAAACCACCCTGCTCCCCTTTGGCGGCAGGAGGATCCGACAATTCGCTGATACACAGCACGTTATGCGCCACAGCAAAAGCACATCTATTGGTTGTACTGAAGGCTTTCATCGTGCTGTCGTCATGGATCTGCGGTTATTTCGGTCTGAAGCACCTGCCGCTGAGTCTCGTCGGTCCCATAAATGCGACCAGGCCTGTGCTGGTACTGGTGGGAGCAACCCTGTTATTCGGAGAAAGGCTTAACGCATATCAATGGACAGGTGTACTGCTGACCATCTTCTCCATCTTCCTGATGAGTCGGGCAGGCAAGAAGGAAAACATCGATTTCAAAAGCAACAAATGGGTGTGGTGTCTTGCTGGAGCAGTGCTCATGGGAGCGATAAGCGGACTATACGACAAGTTCATAATGAAGCAGTTAAGCCCGATGTTCGTACAGAGCTGGTTCAATCTTTACCAGATGGTCATCATGGCGGTCATCTGCGGACTTCTGTGGTATCCTCGACGCAAGGAAAGCACACCATTCACATGGAGATGGAGCATTCCGCTGATCTCCCTGTTTATATGCATCGCTGACTTCGCATACTTCAGCTCATTAAACAATCCCGAGTCCATGATATCTGTGGTTTCATTGGTACGCCGCAGTTCAGTCATTGTGTCATTCGCATGCGCGGCCCTCATCTTCAAAGAAAGAAACCTTCGCGCAAAGCTGCTCGACCTTGCAATCATCCTTTTGGGTATGGCATTCATATGGATCGGCACAAATTAAAACATGACACCAAAGAATCGTGAGTTTCTTTGGCGACAGTAAATAGAGTTTACACGAAAGAGGTTATATTTGTAGGAATTTATTCGATTATATATGGAAGTAAGAGCAAAGAAGGCCCTTGGCCAGCACTTTTTGACAGACCTGTCTATAGCACAGAGAATCGCGGAGGCACTGATCGTTCCGTGCCCAGGTCTGGATGTACAGAACAATGCAGCGAACCCAATGCACGCACTTGAGGTTGGCCCGGGAATGGGAGTACTCACACAGTACGTGCTGCAGAGACCAGAGGTGGATCTTCGCATGGTAGAAATTGATACTGAATCAGTTGACTATCTCCTCGTACACTTCCCTCAGGTAAACGGCAAGCTCATCGAGGCCGATTTCCTCAAGCTGAAACTTGAGACTTTCTTCCCCGGACAGTTCTGCGTAATAGGTAACTTCCCATACAATATCTCATCACAGATCTTCTTCAAGGTCCTTGACTACAAGGAGCAGGTGCCGCAGGTAGTGTGCATGATCCAGAAAGAGGTTGCAGAACGTATAGCCGAAAAGCCTGGCACAAAGACATACGGCATCCTTTCGGTGCTACTGCAGGCCTGGTATGATATTGAATATCTGTTCACCGTAGGAGAAGGAGCATTCAATCCGCCGCCAAAGGTAAAATCAGCTGTCATCAGACTTGTCCGCAATCAGCGCACAGAACTCGGATGCGACGAGGCATTGTTCAAGACTGTGGTAAAGACAGGCTTTAACCAGCGCCGCAAGACTCTGCGAAATTCCTTGAAGCCTCTCATCCGCGCAAAGGCAGACAGACTCGGATGGAACGAAGAGCAGCTGGCTGAGTTTGTTGCTGACCCAGTATTCGAGCTGCGCCCTGAGCGCCTCAGCGTAGAGGACTTCATTGCTTTGACGCTCAAACTGGCATAATAAGTGCTCTCCAAGCCGGTGCTATGAAACGTTTTTTATCCATATTTACAGTTCTGATATGCCTTGCGTTTTCCGCAAAGGCAGAAGAGCCTGCAACAAGCCCGGCCGTGAAGTTCCTTGAGGAAAATGATAGCACTAAAGGTGCTAAATGCATGAAGATTGACGGTCTGATGATGAGAGTGGCTAAACCTACCCTCAAGAAGACTCCCGTCATCGCCATCATGGACGAACTGGACTGCTTCTATATGTTCTCGTTCAAGGAAGACAGGGAATTTGAAGAGAAGACATTCGTGACTGCGGCAGAAAAGATGCTGAAGTCATACATGAAGGTATCGGAAATCAACGACGATATTTCGCATATGCACATATATGTGGACAATCCGGAGGGCAACACTTGCCATGAAATAGTAATGCTCATCACATGGCCGAGCACAAGTATGATGGTCTTCCACGGAGACTTCACAGAGGACTCGCTCCGCAGGATGGACGAAATCTCCAAGAAACAGCGTCAGGAGAAATCCGAGTTCCATAAAGGCCTATACCGCAACAGCCAAATCCCTGAATAACAAACACTTAACAAGGTATCCTGCATGGCGCGGAAGGTAGGATAAACACACAAACTATTGGTTATCAGATATTTATAAAGCACCACTGAGACCACACCAGAGCAACAGAATAGAAAAACCAAACATAACTACAACGTATAAACACAAGAAAATATGAAAGTACTATTAGTAAACGGCAGTCCTCACAAAGAAGGATGCACATATACTGCTCTCAAGGAAGTGGAGAAGGAACTTATTGCAGAAGGAGTAGAGACTGAGATCATCTGGCTCGGCGTGAAGCCAATCTCTGGATGCCTGGGATGCGCCCAGTGCATCAAGAGAGGTCCGAACGGCGAAAAGCCATCACTCAGATGTTTCATGAACGACTGCGTGAACGAGTTCCTCGACAAGGCAGAGCAGGCAGACGGATTCATCTTCGGAAGCCCTGTACACTATGCAGCCCTCTCAGGAGCTCTCTCCTCATTCATGGACCGAGCATTCTACGGCAAGGGTAAAGTATTCCGCTACAAACCTGCAGCAGGCATTGTCAGCGCACGACGCGGCGGCACAACAGCAGCATTTGACCAGGTAAACAAGTACTTCACTATCTCGTCAATGCCTGTGGTATCATCAAAGTACTGGAACATGGTACATGGCAACACACCAGAACAGGTGCGCCAGGATGAGGAAGGTATGCAGGTAATGCGTGAACTTGGACGCAACATGGCATGGCTTCTCAAATGTATCGAAGCAGGTCGCGCTGCCGGCATCCCTGACCCAGTCAAGGAAAAGCCCGTAATGACAAACTTCATCAGATAAAAGAAAACACCTAAAGACTTGATTAACAGTCAATTAATTGAATAAGGGTCGGAAATATTTCCGACCCTTATTCAATTAAAACCCTGAGTTTCAATATTTTAAGTGATTCTATTGTTTTTCTGCACGGAAGCAGATAAGGTGACTGGAAAGAGACTCTGCTGACAGAGTTCTAGTCTGAAGATCTCCCGAGGCGATGGCATCTATGAATTCTTCGACAATCTTGTGGTCTGCACCTGCGTGGAGTTCAAGATTACGAGTCCATTGAAAGTCGTACTTCTCTTGCGGGGCAGATGGGTCTTTATAGGTAACGTCTATGAAAGACTCGTCGCCTGTAATCACAGCATTTTCACACTCGATTACTGTATATCTGTCCTTTGCATCAGTCACACACTCCATGATAACTTCCGCCTTGATGCCATCAATCATTTCCATTTCAACAGACTGGCGGTCAATCACGTCATTTTCCGGACAGTGATATACACATCGGCCATAACGTGACTCATCAAGCATACGGACAATCATTTCATCAAGGGTTTCTCCCGGCTTCGCCACGAAACCCTTGATCCAGTCCTTTCTGCGAAGGTAGAGATCCACTGCCGAATATGGACATTCCTTTTCTATCGGACATCTGACACATCTGTCTGCCGCACCAGCTGGAGCATGAGATGAAGTGAATATCATATCGCCCTTCCGTGACTGTACTGACTTGACCTGACTACTACCTATGAGCCAAAGGACAAAGTCAACATCGTGGCAGCATTTAGTAAGGAAAACGCTGGTGTTCATCTCCTTCATATTCCACGGTCCACGGACAAATGTGTGCGCGGTCCTATCCCTTCCAACTCCTTCTATATGCCTGACTGACAGTATTTTACCCATCTTTGGATCTACCGACAGTTCCTTCAGTTTCATGAAGTATGGATGGTATCTCAGGATGTAACACACCGTAACCATCTTACCTGTCTCGGCACTGACCTTGACGATATCCTGACACTGTTCTTCGGTCTGTCCCATCGGCTTTTCCAAAAGCACATGCCAACCACATCGCATGGCCTTGACTGCAAGTTCATGATGATACAGGTCAGGGGTACCGATTATGCAGGCATCAATCTGAAGTCCTGAAGTTGCAAGCTCATCAAACGACTTGAAGCAACGCTCTTCAGGAAGTGCGTACGCAGACCTGGCCCAATCCACTTTCGACAGATCCGGATCCACGACAGCCACAAGTTCGGCCAGTTCCCCATGTTCCTCTACATAACGAAGGTACTTACAGGTTCTGTTTCCGAGCCCCACGGCCGCTATTTTCACCTTTCGTTGCATAATCATGCAAATATAATCAAAAACGCCTATCCTGCCACCAAAAAAGCAAGGCGACCCTCTCCGGATCGCCCCACTTTGCGTTTAACCATATCGGTTTATTGTGTTTTGTATGGAGGTGACATCGCACCCCCGCGTAGGGGGGGGCAGCACCGCAGGTGCGGGCCGGGGGTCACCGGAATACAAAATACAATAAATATTAGTCTTCCTTCTCCTCCTCAAGGTAAGCCTTCAGAAGTTTCTCCTGTACATCACCCGGTACCGGCTGATAGTCAGCGAAGTCCATTGTGAATGTTGCGCTACCTGATGAGAGTGAGCTAAGGGTTGTTGAGTAACGATAGAGCTCTGCGAGTGGAACGCGCGCCTTGATAACCTCGAATCCCTTCTCTGAACCCATACCCTCGATGAGAGCACGACGATTCTGGAGATCTGACATACATGCACCCATGTACTCAGATGGAGTCATAACCTCAACATTATAGATAGGCTCCATAATCTTTGGACCTGCGATACGGAATGCCTCCTTGAATGCGTTACGAGCTGCGAGAACGAATGAGATTTCATTTGAATCTACTGGGTGCATCTTACCGTCGTAAACGTAAACGCGGATGTCGCGTGCGAGTGAACCTGTAAGAGGACCTTCGCTCATCTTCTCGTTGATACCCTT
>JAFYRK010000011.1 GCA_017559545.1 Bacteroidales bacterium | reverse complement strand
GGACGGCAGCCATTGTGTGGCATTGGAGTAACGTCGATGATCTCTGTAACCTCGATACCTGCACCGTGGATAGTTCTGATTGCAGACTCACGTCCAGCACCAGGACCCTTTACATATGCCTTAACCTTACGAAGACCAAGATCGTAAGCAGTCTTTGCTGCATCCTCTGCTGCTACCTGAGCTGCATATGGAGTGTTCTTCTTTGAACCTCTGAAACCGCTCTTACCAGCAGATGACCAGCTGATTACCTGACCGATATTGTTAGTAAGGGTAACAATAACGTTGTTGAAGGTTGATGAAATATGAGCCTCGCCATAAGCTTCAACCTTGACAACTCTCTTCTTAGTTGATGTAGTTTTCTTTGCCATAATTCATCTCAATTATTTAGTTGCCTTCTTCTTGTTTGCAACAGTCTTCTTCTTACCCTTTCTAGTGCGGGCATTGTTCTTGGTGCTCTGACCGCGTACAGGGAGGCCGATACGATGACGGATTCCTCTGTAGCAACCGATATCCATAAGACGTTTGATGTTCATCTGGATTGCAGAACGGAGCTCACCCTCGATCTTGTACTCCTCAGCGATAACGCCACGGATACCAGCGATCTGCTCGTCGTTCCAATCTCCAACCTTTGTATCGAAATCAATACCGAGCTGAGAAAGGATCTTTCTCGAAGTGCTGCGGCCGATACCGAAGATATAGGTAAGACCTATCTCTCCTCTCTTGTTGTTAGGTAAATCAACACCGGCTATTCTTGCCATAATTATCTTAACTTAATTTGTTATACAACTAAAAAATTATCCCTGGCGCATTTTGAACTTAGGATTCTTCTTGCAGATTACATAAAGACGACCTTTACGCTTTACGATCTTGCAATCTTCGCTGCGCTTCTTGATGGATGCTTTTACTTTCATTTCCTTAAAGTTTTATTTGTATCTGAAAGAAATTCTTCCTTTTGTTAAATCATAAGGTGACATTTCCACCTTAACTCTGTCTCCTGGAAGAATCTTGATGTAATTCATTCTCATCTTACCGGAGATGTGGGCAATGATAACGTGCCCGTTCTCAAGTTCAACTTTGAACATTGCATTAGGCAGGGTTTCTACGATAACACCTTCCTGTTCGATTGCTGATTGTTTTGGCATCAATAATCACTTTAAAATTTAACATTTTCCCTCAATAAAGTCGAAGGTGGACAACACTTCAGCCTGGCCTTTTCTGACAACAACCGTAAGTTCGAAATGCGCTGACTTCCTGTGGTCCGCTGTATGTACTGCCCAACCATTTTTAGCTAAATACACACTTCTGGAACCAGCATTGATCATCGGTTCGATACAGATAACCATTCCATCGGTCAGTCTTGCTCCAAATCCTCTGCGACCGTAGTTCGGTACGCCTGGGGCTTCGTGCAAGTGCTTTCCGATTCCGTGTCCTTCCAATTCACGGACAACAGAGAACCCGAATGACTCCGCATACGTTTGCACCGCGTGTCCTATATCACCAGTCCTATTCCCTGCAACTGCCGCTGCGACACCTCTGTAAAGCGACTCTTTTGTAACGTCGAGGAGCTTCTGGGTTTCAGCGTCCACCTCCCCGACCGGGAAGGTGTAGGCTGAATCACCATTGTATCCTTTATATAACGTTCCACAGTCTACTGACACGATGTCTCCTTCCTGAAGGATGTAGTCTGACGGAAATCCGTGAACTACGACATCATTTACAGAAATGCAGAGCGCTGCGGGAAAGCCTTCATAACCGAGGAAGCTTGGTACAGCTCCGTGATCGCGGATAAAGGTCTCTGCTACCCTATTCAACTCGAGAGTTGTCACACCAGGGGCAACAATCTTACCGACCTCAGCCAATGTCTTCGAGACGAGTATTGCGTTCTCGCGCATCAGCGCTATTTCTTCTTCAGTCTTTGGCCTGACCATCTTCAAAGAACTTTAATTTGAGAATTACATTCCGGAACGTCCTTTCAGGCGACCGGTCTTCATCAATCCGTCATAGTGACGCATAAGGAGGTGGCTTTCGATCTGCTGGAGAGTATCGAGAACAACACCTACAAGGATCAGGAGGGATGTACCTCCGAAGAAGCTTGCGAACTGGTTGTTCACTCCGAGCTTCATTGCGAATGCAGGGAGGATAGCGATCAAAGCGAGGAAGATTGAACCTGGGAGAGTCACTCTATCCATTACTGAACCGAGATACTCTGCAGTCTTCTTGCCTGGCTTTACTCCAGGGATGAAACCTCCGTTCTTTCTCATATCGTCTGCCATCATTGTAGGATTTACAGTGACTGCAGTGTAGAAGTATGTGAAAGCGACTACGAGGATGAAGAATGTGAAGTTATACCAGAAACCGGTATAGTTGCTCATTACAGCTGCAAAGCCCTGAGTAGCCTCGAATCTTGCGAAGATCATAGGGATCATCATAAGAGCCTGAGCGAAGATGATTGGCATAACGCCGGCAGCGTTGATCTTGAGCGGAATGTACTGGCGTACACCACCGTACTGCTTGTTGCCGATCACCCTCTTAGCGTACTGTACAGGTACCTTTCTGACAGCCTGTACGATTGCGATAGCTGCGATGAAGACGAAGAACATTATTACAAGCTCCACGATGAGGATAAGTGGTCCACCAACACCAGGAGTGTTGAACTTAGTCGCGAATTCAGCGATAAGTGCGTGTGGAAGTCTTGCGATAATACCTATCATAATGATGAGCGAAATACCGTTTCCAATGCCACGGTCGGTGATGCGCTCACCAAGCCACATAACGAACATAGTACCTCCGAGAAGGATCATAGTCGATACGAGGTTGAACCAGAAGCTGCTCCAGCCAAGCTGATGAACTGCAACGAATGCAGCCTCAGGAATCTGACTGTGAAGAGTAGCAATGTAAGCCGGACCCTGGATGCAGATGATAGCAATGGTAAGGAACCTAGTGTACTGATTCATCTTGCGGCGTCCGCTTTCGCCCTCCATCTGAAGTTTTCTGAAGTAAGGGACGAAAACACCAAGAAGCTGGATTACGATTGATGCCGAAATGTATGGCATCACTCCCAGCGCAAAGATAGAGGCGCTACCGAAAGCTCCACCTGAGAACATATTCAGGAGACCCATAAGGCCCTCTGAAGATCTCTGAGCGAGCTCTGAGTTTGCGATCAGAGCTGAATCTATGCCCGGAAGCACGATAAAGCTTCCAAGGCGATAGATCACGAGCAGTCCGAGGGTATAAAGAATCCTCGTACGGAGCTCCTCAATCTTAAAGATGTTCTTGATTGTCTGAATAAGTTTCTTCATCTTTATTTGATTGTTGTAGCAGTGCCTCCTACAGCCTCGATCTTAGCGATCGCTGACTTTGAGAAAGCGTTAGCTGATACTTCCAATTTTGCTGTAAGCTCACCGTTTCCGAGAATCTTTACAAGCTGGTTCTTGTTGATGAATCCTGCCTCACGGAGTGTGTCAACAGTGATAACTGCAACATTGTGAGTCTCAGCGAGAGTCTGGAGAGTAGCAACGTTGATACCCTTGTACTCTACGCGAGTAGGATTAGTGAAACCGAACTTAGGAAGTCTTCTCTGGATAGGCATCTGACCTCCCTCGAAGCCGATCTTGCGAGAGTAACCAGAGCGAGCCTGTGCACCCTTGTGACCACGTGTAGATGTTCCACCGTGACCTGAACCCTCACCACGTCCGATTCTCTTCTCGCGGCCCTTTGAGCCTGCAGCAGGTGTAAGATTATTTAATTTCATCTTTTGTGTCCTCCAAATTAAATTTCCTCAACGATTACAAGGTGACGAACCTTCTCAACCATACCCTTGGTAACTGGAGTGAGTTCCACCTCTACAGTCTGATGCATCTTGCGGATACCGAGAGACTCGAGATTAGCGATCTGTCTCTGAGTTGCACCGCTCTTGCTCTTTACCTGAGTTATCTTAAGTTTTGCCATTTGTTCTGTCCTCCTTAACCTTTAAATACTCTGCT
>JAFYRK010000035.1 GCA_017559545.1 Bacteroidales bacterium | reverse complement strand
GATATCTGCCATATGATTGCGACATGGAAAGTAATCCAAATGTTTATTCTAAACTAAATCTGACTATGAACTTTACAGGAATAATTGTCGGCTTAGCCACATTCATAATTATCGGATTGTTTCATCCCATTGTGATCAAAGCAGAATATTATTTGGGCACAAAATGCTGGTGGATGTTTCTATTGGCAGGGTTAGTATTCATCGTTCTATCTATGATTTCTCATAACCTGATTGCATCGACTATCCTGGGAGTGTTCGCTTTCTCATCCTTCTGGAGTATTCTTGAGCTCATTCATCAGAAAGAGCGTGTAAGGAAAGGATGGTTTCCCGAAGGACCTGGCCATAAAAAATAAGAGACTATGGAACAATACTACAGACACTTCAAGGGCAACGTCTATCGTGTCCTTCACATAGCAAAGCATTCGGAAACCCTCGAGGAGATGGTCGTATATCAGGCGATGTACGGCGAAAGAGGCATCTGGGTAAGACCGAAGGCCATGTTCGAGGAAGTCATCGAGAGAGACGGGAAGACCTTCAGACGCTTCTCGCCGATATCGGTAGAGGATGCCGAAAAGGTCATAGACAGGATGTAGCGGGAATCGGATATAAAGAATAAGACACTCTTTGGTATTGCACCGCGGAGTGTCTTGCCGTATAGAGGATTCAGGCTTCTATTTATTCGTTGATGAAGGCCTTCTCGAGATTCTGCGAGATATTGATCATGAAGTCTCCCATACGCTCGTACTCACTCATGATATCCATGTAATATACGCTGGTAGGATAATTCTTCTCACCTGAATCGACACCGTCGATGACGATATCCCTGAAATCATCTCTGAGGTTATTGATGTTCTCCTCCGCATCGTATGCGTTCATGATGTTCTCAAGCCTACCCTCATGAGCTGCTGTGAGGTTCTCGATCATTACTTCGTACGCCCTGTTAACAGCCTCAGCCATGATGTTGAGATTCTTGATCGACTCTTCGTCGAACACCCTGTTATGGATATTTTTTCTTGTGAGAATTCTGCTGATGGTCTCACCGGAATCTCCGAGGGACTCCAACTCTCCGATAATCTTGTACATTGACTTGATCTTCATAGATGTGCTCTCACTGATCTCATCTGAAGAAACTCCGTTAAGGAATGTCGCGATCTCGAACTCGATACGGTCAGAAATCTCCTCATACTTGACGAGCTTCTCTCTAAGTTCCTCGAATTTATCTGTATCAGCCTTATTGATTGCCTCTTTTGCGTAAGCTGCTCCATTTCTTGAAATCTCAGCAAAGTGAACGATTTCGCTGAATGCCTGCTCCATAGAAAGCTCAGGTGTGGCAAGATGACCGGCAGAGATATACTTGAGTCTGAACACTTCCTTCTCCTGGTTCTTCGGAGCTGGGATGATCCAGGTCACTGCCTTGGCAATGAACTTGGTGAACCATACCATAATTAGTGTATTGATAAGATTGAACAATGTGTGAAGCATCGACAGACCATAGAGTGCAGCTGCTCCTTCAGCAGAGGCTGAATCTGCTACGGCGAATCCGGCTGCATTAGGATTAGGAAGACCGAACAGATGCTCGATGACATAACCGACAAGGCTGAGGAAAGGCTTATAGAGAATCAAAGCCCACGCAACACCAAACACGTTGAAGATAGTGTGTGACATCGCTGCCCTCTTTGCCTGTGTATTACCGATTGATGCTGCAATGTTAGCTGTAATTGTCGTACCGATATTCTCACCAAGAACCATTGCGCAGGCCATCGGAAACGGAATCCATCCCATGCTGAGCATGATGAGGGTGATGGCCATAGTCGCAGATGACGACTGGAGGATAAGGGTAAGTACAGTACCGAAACCAAGGAAAAGAAGTACCGATCCGAAGCCGTGTGCTGACCATGCACTTACAAACTCAAGGACCTCCGGAGTCTGTCTGAGGTCAGGAACCGAGTTCTTCATGAACGAGAGACCGAGGAACAGCAAGCTGAATCCGACGATCAGTTCACCTATATTCTTTCTTTGATTCTTCTTCGAGTTAGAGAACAGGAATCCGAGAAGCATCATAGGAACTGCAAGAACAGATATATCCGCCTTGAAACCAAGCCAAGATACCATCCAGGCTGTCACTGTAGTTCCGATATTGGCACCCATAATCACTCCGATTGCCTGAGTGAGTGTCAGAAGTCCTGCGTTCACGAAGCTCACCACCATTACAGTAGTCGCTGATGACGACTGGATCACCGTAGTCACTCCCAATCCTGTAAGCACTCCCTTGAACGGGTTGGATGTCATTGACGAAAGCAGTCCGCGAAGCTTGTCACCGGCAGCTTTCTGAAGTCCTGAGCTCATCAGGTTCATTCCGTACAGGAACATTCCCAATGCTCCCAACAATGTAAATACTTGCATTATACTCATAATCCAAACTAAATTTTCCGCAAAGAAATCCCATTAATGTTTCATAATTGTTTCAAACCTATTATGCTTCAATGAAATCGCCT
>JAFYRK010000034.1 GCA_017559545.1 Bacteroidales bacterium | reverse complement strand
TCGGATGCCAACCAAATGTAGTTGCCCAATCCTTCGACCTTCTGCTTGAACTTCGAGAGGGAAACCAAGTCTTCCTGTTTCATCTCGATGATTTCTTCCTGGTTATTCTGGTTCTTGATGCGATACAGACGCTTGGGCAGAAGGCTGTCCTTGATGTGGAACATCGGCAGCATGATGAAGTTCGACCATTGGCACGGATTGCCACCATTGGATGCAATGGAGAAATAAGAATTGTATTCCTCATAGAATCCGTACTTGGTATAGAGGTCTCGGTCAATCTTCTTGCCTTGGTCGAGTACCTTCTTGGCCTGCATCTGCTTCTTCGCCTGATTGATGGCGGTCTGCCACAAGTTCTTGTGCTTGTAGAAGTCCTGCAGCTGGTCAAGGTACATCTTCTCCTTGACTTCATCCTTGACGATGGCCACCATGCGGCAAAGGGTGTTGATGGCAGCGCTCTTCTCTTCGGTAGTCTGCACACCTTGGAAAATGTGCCGGGCATACCAAATGATGAAGTCTTCTTCTTCAAGGAGGTCGAACTTCGGCTTGTCGGTGCAATAGGAATCCGGATCATTCTTTGCGCCACCTTCGGCCAACGGAATTTCCTTCACGGAAACGGAGAAACCGCACTCCATGGCCAATAGTCCGTTCTTCATCACGGCCTTCACTCCGGTACCATACGCTTCATCACGCTTGGGAGGGTCAGCATCGGGAAGAAAACAAAGTTTCGTGGCATACTTGGTCAACTGCTCGAACTGCTCCTTGGTCCATGCAGAACCGAGGGAAGCAATGGCATTGTTCACGGATATCCGTTGCAGACGCATCACATCGGGCGCACCTTCCACACAATAGAACTTGTCCTCCTTGGTTGCCTGACGGATGGCCACATCGATACCGAACAAAGAATGTGACTTTGAATAGATTTCCGATTCCGACGAGTTGAGATACTTGGGAGTCTCTTCAACTCCGGTAATGTCACGGGCAGTAAAACCGATGATCCTCCGATATCGGTCACGGATAGGAATCATGACGCGACCCCGATAGAAGTCGTACAGATTGCCGGTCTTCTCGTTCTTCTTGACGAGTCCCAATTCCTGCAAAATCTCGGTGGAAATGCCTTTTTGGGAAGCATAAGTGACCAATCCATCCCATTTGTTCGGAGCAAAGCCGAGTTCCATTTCCTTCACATATTCCTCGTTCCATCGGCTCACGGCATAGTTCTTGGCATTCTGCCCCTCTGGAGTTTGTATGCACTCCAAGAAATATTCATGTGCTTTCTCGTTGGCAATCCACATCGATTCACGTTTCAAGCGTGCCTGTTGCTGTTGGGGAGTGAGCTGCACTTCCTCAATCTCGATGTGGTATTTCTTGGCCAACCATCGCAAAGCTTCGGGATAGGTCAACGACTCATGCTCCATGAGGAAGCTGACCACGTTGCCACCTTTGTTGCAACTGCCGAAACAATGCCAGGTACCACGTGCCGGAGTAACGACAAAACTTGGTGTCTTCTCGCTGTGGAATGGGCAACAAGCCTTGTAATGCACCCCTTTCTTGGTAAGCGTGACAAACTCGCCCACTACATCCACGATGTCGGCACGGTCCAATATCTGTTCTATATACTTTTCTTCTATCATATCTTGGGTATTTTAAATCCGATGGATGATGGTTGCTTCCGCTTCAAGGGTGAAATCGTAGATGCCGTAGCTTGCCAATTCGGTCATCACGATAATCAAGCACCCCATGAACAGCCTATAATTGTCAGGAGCTACCTTATCGACAATGGAAAAGTACGCGCCCCGTCTCATCTCGTATAAGAGCAGGAACACCCGGTTGTAATATTCGCCCAGGTGCTCCCAGCCAATTTCTTCGGCCATGCTGTTCAACCATGTCTTGTCCTTCGGTATGTATTC
>JAFYRK010000033.1 GCA_017559545.1 Bacteroidales bacterium | reverse complement strand
CACCGAAAGCACCGATACGAAGGCCGAGGTCTTCCTTGCTCAAGCCCATCTTTTCAAGCGTTTCGGCCAAGTAGAGTGCATATGAAGGTGTACAAGCAATACCGCTCACCTTCAAGTCGCGAATGAGGCGGATATGCTTTTCGGTATTACCGGTAGATGTCGGGATAACGGTTGCACCCAAGTTTTCCACGCCATAGTGTGCGCCAAGACCACCGGTGAACAAGCCATAACCGTATGCCACCGAGAATGTATCCTCACGAGTCACGCCATAAGCAGTCAAGCATCGAGCCATCACTTCACTCCATACCGCCAAGTCCTTGCGGGTATAGCCCACGATGGTAGGATTGCCGGTAGTACCCGACGATGCGTGTACACGCACGATTTCCGATGCTGGAGCAGCCTGCAAGCCATACGGATAGTTATCGCGCAAGTCTTGCTTGGTTGTGAACGGGAGTTTTACGATATCATCAATGGTGCGGATGTCCTCCGGAGAGAGGTCCATAGCCTGCATTTTATTACGGTAGAAAGGTACATTGTGGTAAACATAGTTCACCAATTTCTGGAGTCGCTTGCCTTGCAATGCGCGCATCTCTTCGCGACTCATACATTCTTTATTGGGATTCCAAATCATAGTATGTAGTTTTTAGTTTATAAATTCTTTTCAATCGGATGGTCTTCATTAAACGCCTTCATGCGTTCTTCCATCACTTCATAAAGTTCGTCACGCATGCGTGAAGTGCAGGCACGCACACCCTGTTGGTCGCTTCCGGTAGTGGAGAGATTGATGCTGCTTACCCCATAGTAAAGCAATTCCTTGAGCAAGTCTCCCCCACTCATATCGCCATAACCGATGGTGAAGAAGAAGCCGTCGCCCACCACTTGGGTAGCATCGTAATCATACACAATGTGGAAACCATTGTCTGTAAATATCTTCTTCATCTTTTCGGCTCTACGGGCATACTCACGGGTATCTTCCACGAAGTTGATTTTGCCTTCGGTAGAAAGACGGAGCATTTCGGCATAAGCATACTGAGTAGAAGCCGTACAACCCGAAGTAATCATATAGAGAATGGAAGCAATCAATGTCTGACCGAACACACCGGCATCCTTATATCTCTCGGCCAAAGCCGGGAAATGTCTGTCGAACAACTTGTCGCTGATGCAAGTCAACGCCATACGCTGACCGGCATAACTGAATATCTTCGATGACGATAGCATGAGGATATAGTTGTCGGTATACTTGGCCACGGTCGGTGGATAAGGAGGTTCGAATGGATGTCCCATATCACGGCGGAAGTCCATGCAGAAGTAAGCCAAGTCTTCCATGACAATGACATCGTACTTCGTAGCGAGTTCGCCGATGATAGCCAGTTCCTCTTCTTCTAAACAGATCCATGCCGGGTTGTTCGGATTCGAGTAAACGATAGCGGCAATATCGCCCGCCTGCAACATGCTTTCCAACTTTTCGCGGAGAGCAGCCCCTCTATATTGATAGATATCGAATTCTACCCAATCGGCTCCGATGATACGGAGTTGCGACTTCTGGATAGGGAAACCCGGATCGATGAAAAGCACCTTGTTCTTGCCCGGTATACGTTGGGTACAAGCGATGAACGAACCATACGAACCTGCCACACTTCCCACGGTAGGCACACACGAACGAGGAGAAATATCCACGTTCAAAAATGCCTTCACGAAGCGCGAAGCCTCTTGCTTCAGTTCCGGTATACCCGCTGCTGCCGGATACTGCGAACCCACCCCTCTGTCAAGAGCGGCTTTCTCAGCCTCCACACCTGCCTGATTCACGGGCAAGCCCGGAGAACCTTGGTCCATGCGGATGAAAGGAATACCTGTTTCCTTTTCCAAATATTGAGCCACCAGGAGCACTTCGCCGATGGTTGCTCTGGAGAGGTCGGCCACCTTACATTCCTGTGCCGCCTTTTCTACGATTTCTTCACTGAATATTTTCATGGTTTTCTCTCCTTACTTTACCGCATTCAGACCCAAGTCAAACGCCTGCTGGTTAGCCTCTACGATTTTCTCACCCTTCGCAGCGAACACACGCGCAATGCTTTCGCGCAATTGTTCCGGAGTCAGAATTTCAATGTACTTGGCAGCCATACCCAGAAGAACCACATTCGCACTCTTCGGGAGGTTGTTTTCCTTCGCTACATCCTCAATCGGGAGAGCTGCCACTTGAGGCAAGGCATTCACTTCCTGCATCAAGGATTCTTCTTCCGGATAGTTCGGGATGTTCTTGAACGGATGCGAAGAAGTCACTACCCAACCTTCCTTGTTCAAGTAAGGCAAATAGCGGAGTGCTTCCATCGGTTCCATGGAGATAATCAAATCCGCTGCTCCCTGCTTGATCAAATCCGAATGGATGAGGTCGGTCGAGAGACGGAGATTCGACTGCACATCTCCCCCGCGCTGGCTCATACCGTGTACTTCGGCCTGCTTCAAGTTCAAGCCGGCATGCGTAGCAGCATCGCCTATAATGGTAGCAATGGTGAGGATACCTTGACCTCCCACGCCTGCTAATATAATATCCTTTTTCATTTCTTCTTGTTTCTAAGTTTGCGTTGAAGTGTCTGCATACATTCACGGCGAGGGATGATGACGGACACACCCTTGTACTCGATTTCTTCACGGATGATACGAGTGATTTCTTCCATGTTCTTTGGCAATGGAACGACCACACGCACATGTTCCGGATCCAAGCCCAAACCGAGGCAGATAGCCTCAAACTTATTGGTACCGGCCGAGTCCTGACCACCAGTCATCGCTGTAGTCAAGTTGTCCGAGATAACGACTGTGATATTGGCATTGTCATTGATGGCATCGAGCAAGCCGGTCATGCCCGAATGGGTAAAGGTAGAGTCGCCAATCACAGCAATCGAAGGGAATACTCCTGCATCGGCAGCACCCTTAGCCATGGTAATAGAAGCACCCATATCCACACAACTGTCGATTGCGCGGAACGGAGGCAATGCACCTAGGGTATAGCAACCGATATCTCCGAAGATACGGGCATTTTCATATTCTGCTGCCACCTTGTTCAAGGCATCGTACACATCACGGTGTCCACATCCCTGGCAGAGTGCCGGCGGACGAGGCATCACGTTCTGGGCATTGGCATACGGTTGTTCGATGTTTACACCGAGAGCAGCACCTACGCTATCCGGAGTCAATTCGCCCATACGAGGCAAGTCGCCTGTCAGACGGCCCTTCAAGTTATAGTCAGCACCCAAGATAGACTTCACCTGCTCTTCCACCAACGGCTGGCCGTCTTCGGCAATCAACAACGATTCGCATTGTGCAGCCAACGCCTTAATTGAGGCTTCCGGCAATGGATATTGGGAAACCTTCAGCACTGGGATACCGAGAGTATGAGGATCATTCTCCATCACATAGTTATAGGCGATACCACAAGCGATAACACCAAGTTTATGAGTTGTGAGTTGTGAGTTATGAGTTGTGAGTCCATTGTAAGGCGATGTTTCGGATGAAGCCAAGAGTTCCGGCTGCTTGCCTACCAAACTTGCATACTGGCGGCGAGCATTCGCAGGAAGCAATACCCAGTGAGTACGGTCGGTTTCAGGATTCAGCACATTCTGAGGCATTTGGTCGTTCACCACCACACCGGCACGGGAGTGAGCCAGACGAGTAACCACACGCAACAAGACCGGCAATTTCTTTTCTTCCGACAAGGCATATGCATACTTCATCATGTCGTAAGCCTCCTGTTGGGTAGAAGGTTCGAGGATAGGAATCATGGCAAACTTACCATAGAAACGCGAGTCCTGCTCATTCTGGGAAGAGTGCATCGAAGGGTCATCGGCAGCCAATACCACCAAACCTCCGTTTACACCTGTAATAGCCGAGTTCACAAAAGCATCGGCTGCTACGTTCATACCCACATGTTTCATACAGACCAGCGCACGCTTACCGGCATAAGCCATACCGAGAGCGGCTTCCATAGCGGTCTTTTCATTCGTACACCAACGGCTGCGCACCTCTGGAGCATGGCCTTGGATGTATTCGGTTATTTCTGTCGAGGGCGTTCCAGGATAAGCATACACGCCACTGATACCGGCATGTACGGCTCCCAAAGCAATCGCTTCATCGCCCAAAAGTAATTTTCTTTCTATCATGATATTCTCTCTTTATATTCTTTCAAATTCATCCGCATCACTCAGCACAGGGAATTTCTCTCTAAATGCTGCCAATGCTTCCATATCCACCTCGGCCGAGGCTTCACATTCTTCGCCCATGGCACAGGCTGCCAATGTTCTTCCATACGAGTCGATGATGACACTACCTCCACAATACTCGCAAGTAGGATCTGTACCTACGCGGTTCACACCAGCTACATAACATTGGTTTTCAATCGCACGAGCCACGAGCAAGGCACTCCATGCCGCCACTCTCGGTGTAGGCCAACTAGCCACGTAGAGAATCATGTCGTAATCGCCACGGTTGCGTGCCCATACCGGGAAACGGAGGTCATAGCAGATTTCGAGGAGGATGCGT
>JAFYRK010000032.1 GCA_017559545.1 Bacteroidales bacterium | reverse complement strand
TGCTGATCGGAAAGGAGTTTTCTGATGTCATCATATACCTTGAGGTATGTCACGGCATTTGAACGAGAACTCTTTCCTATCGGATTCTGATCCACATACTCGACCTGAGTTATCCTGTCTAGATTTCCTGACAAGCCTCTGAATGTTCCCGGAGCTGCACCTGTCTGGTTGATATGACGGTAGAGAGCCGGATACAGGATATCGCCGACCAGGGATGATTTTCCGCTTCCGCTGACTCCGGTCACAACTGTGAGCACTCCCAACGGGAATTTCACATTGATATCCTTCAGGTTATGTTCCATCGCACCTTCCACCTTTATATGGTAGTCGGAAGTGCGCTTGCTTCTGACATATCTTCCTCTTCTGCCATAGAGATACTGGAGTGTCAGAGACTTCTCCACCACCTCCTCTGGCACATCATCCTGCACCTGGCCGGAGAATATGATCTCGCCGCCGTTCACGCCAGCCTTCGGTCCTATATCTATAAGCACATCGGCGGCACGCATAATTTCCTCATCGTGCTCGACTACGACTACGGTGTTTCCTATGTCTCTCAATCTCTTGAGAACAGAGATAAGTCTCTCTGTATCACGAGGATGAAGTCCGATGCTCGGCTCATCAAGAATATAGAGGGAACCAACAAGCGAACTTCCCAATGCAGTAACCAGGTTGATACGCTGGCTCTCTCCTCCTGAGAGGGTGTTCGATGTTCGGTTCAGAGTAAGATAACCCAGACCCACATCCTCTATATATTTAAGACGGGAAACGATTTCCTCGATCGCCTTGTCAGCAATCTGATGTTCCTGCTCTGTAAGATCGATATTCTCAAGGAAGTTCAGCAGTTCTGACACATTCATACAGAGCATCTCGTGTATGGTCTTGCCTGCCACCTTCACATAGAGAGCCTCCTTGCGGAGTCGGCTTCCGCCGCAATCCTGACAAACAGTCTTGCCGGAATATCTACCGAGCATATATTTATATTGTATCTTGTAGCGGTTGGATTCAACCCACTTGAAGAATTCGTTCAAGCCTACGATGGACTCCTCTTCAGTCTCCGCAGCATAGCCCTTCCATATAAGGTCCTTGACCTCCTGACTCAGGTTGCAGTATGGCTCAAAGATAGGAATACCGTATTTTACCGAATTCTGGACAAGTCTGTCTTTGAACCATCCCATCTTTTCACCCCTCCAGCACGCGATTGCTCCGTCATATATGCTCTTGCTCTTGTCCGGCACCACCAGATCTTCGCTGATTCCGATTATCTGGCCAAGGCCCCCGCACACAGGGCAGGCGCCAAGCGGGCTGTTGAAACTGAACATATATTCATCCGGACGGACGAACTCCATTCCGTCAGCCTCGAATCTGTTGATGAACTGCTGCACCTCAACCGTTCCGTCGGGATATTCCCTGCGGACGAAGAGAGAGCCGTTTCCTTTATCGAATGCGCCGTCAATAGAAGCGTGAAGTCGTGTCTTGAGGTCTTCGTCTGTACTAGGCAGTTTGAGACGGTCCACAAGCAGGTAGAGTTCCTCCGGATAATCACCGGCCTCTGCCTTCTGCATCACCTCCTCGATTCGCACCACCCTATCGGCAAAAAATCTCGAGTATCCCTCCTCCTTCAGCTGAAGCATAAGCTCCACCTTGTCCTTTCTGTCCTTCCATCCGAGATCAGCAAGCAGATATACCGCGCACGGCTCAACCTCAAGGATATGCTCCATAACATCATTTACAGTATGGCATCTGACCTCTTTGCCGCTGACAGGAGAATAAGTCCTTCCTATACGGGCATAGATCATCCTGAGATAATCGAATATCTCTGTGCTTGTAGCGATGGTTGAACGTGGGTTTCTTGTATTTACCTTCTGCTCGATTGCAATTGCAGGAGGAATGCCTTCTATAAGTTCCACATCCGGCTTTGACATACGTCCCAGGAACTGCCTTGCATACGAAGACAGACTCTCCGCAAAACGGCGCTGTCCCTCAGCAAAGAGAGTATCAAAGGCAAGCGAAGACTTGCCTGAACCGGATATGCCGGTCACAACCACGAATTTTCCTCTCGGGATCTCAACTGTGACATCCTTAAGGTTGTTGACCTTGGCCTTTCTGATTATGATGTTACCTTCTTCTTTCATTAAAGCTGTAATCCTTTATAAGGGCAGATTACAAATATAAGGAATTTACACGATTTATCCTCGTTTGTTGGTCTGGATATTGATATTTCAGACACTGCCTGCCCAGGCAGGACTATATACACAAATAAATAAAAGAATAGGAGATAAAACATATGTTACCAGCAAGAAGATTCAATGGCCAGTACGGCCTCACGGATTTCTTCAATGACTTCTTCGAAAACAAGTCACTTGAGAAAATCGGTATAAACACCCCAGCGATCAATGTTGCAGAAGACGAGAAGGAATACAGACTCGAGGTGGCAGCCCCAGGCGCCTGCAAAGATGACTTCAAGATTCACATCAACAAAGACGGCAACCTCGTAATCGAGATGGAAAAGCAAGAATGTGGATGCAAGGGCAAAGAAAACGAGAAAAAAGAGTGCAAATATCTCAGAAAAGAGTTTTCTTACTCAAAATTCAGTCAAACTTTGCTCCTTCCTGAGAATATCGACAAGGAAAACATTGAGGCCCAAGTAAATAATGGTATTCTTAAGGTCATTATACCTAAATTGGAGAAACCTCCGGTAGAGGACGAAAACCGAGTAATTGAGGTCAAATAGCAAAAAAACGTAAAATTTTTGTAAAAAAGTGCGCAAAAAATTTGGAGGTTCCGATTTTTTGCGTACCTTTGCATCCGCGTTCGAGAAAAACGCATAAGTCTGAACAAATGGTGCGGTAGTTCAGCTGGTTAGAATACCGGCCTGTCACGCCGGGGGTCGCGGG
>JAFYRK010000010.1 GCA_017559545.1 Bacteroidales bacterium | reverse complement strand
TTCATCTTTAAATTTTGCACAGCCCTGTGTTTTTGTTAAACAGTTGCCTGGACCTATTCTCTGCGCCCACCTTGCAGTGGGACCCTTTTTCCCGAAGTTACAGGGTCAATTTGCCTAGTTCCTTAACCGTGAATCTCTCGAGCGCCTTGGTATATTCTACCCAACCACGTGTGTCCGTTTACGGTACGGGCGATATAAAGATTAACACTAGCAATTTTTCTTGAGAGTCTGTTTACCATCACTATCCACTTGTCCGAAGACGCGCGGTACTGTCAAGTTCGACACGGTCCGTGGATTTGCCTGCGGTCCGTCTATCTACACTCTTTAACCAACTATTCCGTCAGTTGGCGGATGTGTCACTCCTCTGTCCTTACTTCGCTCTTTATATTGGTAACGGAATCTTTACCGTTTCTTCCATCGGCGACGCCGTTCGGCTTGGCCTTAGGTCCCGACTTACCCTGATCCGATTAGCGTTGATCAGGAATCCTTGGTCTTGCGGCGAGGGGGTTTCTCGCCCCCTTTATCGTTACTTATACCTACATTTGCTTTTCCAGAAGCTCCAACATACCTCAAGGTATATCTTCTGCGCCGCTGGAATGCTCCCCTACCATGTCTTACGACATCCATAGCTTCGGTAACAGACTTATGCCCGATTATTATCCATGCAAGACGGCTCGACTAGTGAGCTGTTACGCACTCTTTAAATGAATGGCTGCTTCCAAGCCAACATCCTAGCTGTCTCGGCTGTCTTACTTCGTTTATTCAACTTAGCCTGTATTTCGGGACCTTAGCTGATGGTCTGAGTTGTTCCTCTCTCGGACGCGGACCTTAGCACCCGCGCCCTCACTCCCGGGGTTACGCACAGAGTATTCGGAGTTTATCAAGACTTGATAGGCGGTGAAGCCCTCGTATCTTATCAGTCGCTCTACCTCTCTGTGTTACGGCCCGAGGCTGCACCTAAATGCATTTCGGGGAGTACGAGCTATCTCCAAGTTTGATTGGCCTTTCACTCCTACCCTCAGGTCATCCGAAAGCTTTTCAACGCTTACCGGTTCGGTCCTCCAGTTGGTGTTACCCAACCTTCAACCTGCCCAAGGGTAGATCACTTGGTTTCGCGTCTACTCCTACTGACTCAACGCCGCTTGAGGACTTGCTTTCGCTTCGGCTGCGAATCTGAAATTCTTAACCTTGCCAGTAAGAGTAACTCGTAGGTTCATTATGCAAAAGGCACGCTGTCACAGCTTACGCTGCTCCAACCGCTTGTAGGCGTATGGTTTCAGGGTCTATTTCACTCCTCTGTTCGAGGTTCTTTTCACCTTTCCTTCACAGTACTGGTTCGCTATCGGTCTCTCGGGAGTATTTAGCCTTACGGGATGGTCCCCGCTGATTCGCCCAGAATTCCACGTGTTCCGGGTTACTCAGGATACTACTAGGCTGCAGCTTCGATTCGAATACAAGGCTGTCACTTTCTGCGGCCAGACTTTCCAATCTGTTCTTCTTCTCTGCTTTGTGCCATATCGTAGTCCTACTACCCCGATTATGCCGAAACATAATCGGTTTGGGCTGGTCCGCGTTCGCTCGCCACTACTTACGGAATCATTATTATTTTCTTTTCCTCCGGGTACTTAGATGTTTCAGTTCCCCGGGTTGGCCTGGTCTTTGACCATATCATTACTGATGGGTTACCCCATTCGGAAATCCACGGATCGAAGGTTATTTGCACCTCCCCGTGGCTTATCGCAGCTTATCACGTCCTTCATCGCCTCCGAGAGCCAAGGCATCCCCCATACGCCCTTTGTTACTTTTTTGTGTTCTTATCGAACTGTTTGGGTCGACTTTATTTTAGGTTTGTCTTTTGCTCGTTTTTTGAGTTTCTTTCAATATGTCAAAGATCTTTCGTGTGGAGAATAACGGATTCGAACCGTTGACCCCCTGCGTGCAAAGCAGGTGCTCTAGCCAGCTGAGCTAATCCCCCTTTATTTCCGTAGTCCCAGGCAGATTTGAACTGCCGACCTCTACATTATCAGTGTAGCGCTCTAACCAACTGAGCTATGGGACTGGCATGTCCTTCAGTAGTCTGCCTTCTTTTCGTTCGCTTATCGACTACGTTAAGGGTCTATTTATCTTTTGTAATTAAAAGGAGTCGTACAGAACAGTAGAACTTAAATACTTTTCTTTTTTTTACTGTCCTCGTCAGCACCGAGTCGGTCGATTTCCAGAAAGGAGG
>JAFYRK010000031.1 GCA_017559545.1 Bacteroidales bacterium | reverse complement strand
GCAGTGATTTCATCGGAACTATAGCATATATGTATGTCGTCAGTATTCTTCAGCGCTTTGTTCACACTCATGTCATCCACAATGTATGAACTCAGCACAATGACAAATGCCAGTGCAAGGCTCAATCCCACCACCTCAATGGCAGTGTAAAGCTTGTTGCGTGATAAAAATCTCAGGTAGCTTTTCATGATTTACTCAGTTTTAAGTGCATTAGCAGGATCTGCAGTAGCAGCCTTCCAACTTCTGACCACAACCACTCCGATGGTGACTGCAAGCACGGCCACAAGGGCAAGGGCAAATACCCACCAGTACATAGGACAGCGGTGTGCGAATGTCGCAAGGTATCTGTCCACGATAACCCAGCTGATTGGAGCTGCCACTGCAAAGCATACAAGCACGATCTTCACGAATCTGCTGCAGAACATTGCCAGGATTTCCTGGACAGTTGCACCGTTCACCCTGCGTAGAGCGATCTCCCTGCGGCGGTACTGGGTCTCGAACATCACCAGACCGAACACTCCCATCAAAGAAATAATGATGGCGATAAGTGTAAAGAGGCTGATGAGATCCGAAAGAGCTTTTTCCTTCCTGTATGTGGAATCGATATTTTCCTCAAAGAAACAGATGTCCCACTCATCTGGTGATATGTTATATCTCCACTCACTGAGAGTTGTTCCGATATGCTTCATCACCTGCTGATAGTCTGCCCCTGCAGCAACTCTGATGAATGCAGTCGAAGGATACCACCAAGGATTTCTACCATATACATAAAGAGCGAACGGGCTTACCTCTTCCTTGAGTGTCTTGAAGCTGAAGTCATCACAGAATCCGACAATCTCTGCATCATTGTCAGCATGTCCGCTTACCATATCCTCAAGAGTGAATCCAAACTGTCTGCGTGCAGTTTCATTGAAGATGAAAACTCCATTCTCGCAGTTCTCATCTTCCTTGCGGAATGATCGTCCTTCAGTAATCTCTATACCCATGAATTCCGGAAAGTCTGATGCCACTGCGTAGCACTGGAAGTTAATTACCGTACCATTGAAGTCTCGTCCCCATCCCATTCTCTGTGATGCAAGAAGATTACCGGCAGCCCAAGTAACATCGAGGATCTGAGGGTCTTTCTTGAGCTGTTCCTCGACTGTCTCCGCATTCTGCCCTATGTAATCGTTAGTATGAACATACAGCAGCTGTTCCTTGTCAAATCCCATATCATAGTTAACCATATAGCTGCGCTGCAGATTGATGAATCCCGAGCAGATGATAAGAACAACGGAAATAACGAACTGCAATCCTATAAGAATGTAGCGGAGTCTCTGACCTGTCTTGGTGCCGCTGAATGATCCCTTAAGTACTATCGCCGGCTCGAATGACGTGATATAGAATGCCGGATACAGGCTTGATATTATAGATATTACAACTGCAATGAGTATAGTAAGCACAGTTACTCCTATGTTTGCACTGAAATCACTGTCCGCACTGATCAGATGAGTCAGCTGGCTCATATTGAACAGCATCACAAAGGCGAATGCCAGAACGAGAGCGAACAGAATCAGCGTCACGCTTTCTGCCACAGTACTGCTGATAAGTTCACGACGTGTACAACCGAGTACCTTCTTGGTATTAACAGCTCTGATGCGTTCAGGAATCTGTGCAAAGAAGAAGTTGATATAGTTGATGAATGCTATAGCGATGACCATGATTGCAACAATGATCAGGATGATGGTTGTTGTCTTACTTCCATGTTCAATCGGATTGGATAGATTGTCAGAGAAATATAATTCCTCCAATGACATGAACTCTGCTTCAGCCTTCTTGATAAAACTTCCGAGAGCCTCATCATAAGCCTCCTGACTCATTCCCATTTCTTCAGCAGAAGGTAATGCGCTGAAATACTTCATTTTCAGATACTCACCTGTAGTCTTGGAGAGGTTTTCTGACATTTCATTAATCTGCGAAGGATCATGCAGTTTCACAAAGTAGTTATAACTCCACTCCGAGAAATTGTTTGCACTCTCATCACCCATATTCCTTAGTGCCGAGATATCTCTCAAATGAGAGTTTTTAGGCATATCCTTGAATATGGCCTTAATGGTTATGATATCCTTCTGTTCATCATATCCGAGAGTCATTCCCACCTCCAGACCGAAGCGCTTTGCAATTGTCTCGCTGACAGCCAGAGTGTTGTAGTCTGTTATATCATCCAATGAACCTTCAACAGCATCAAATCCAAAGACCTTCAAGGCATTTCCATTAAATTTGCTGACTCCAACAATATCGACATTCTTTCTCACTCCGTCTTCTTCGATCCAATACCTGTTATATCCGGTAGTAAAACTCAAGGCACCGCCGTACTCAATATTGGGAGAACAATCAATTATGATATCAGCAAGCGGACGACAGAAATTCATCTGTCTCTTGCCGCTTCCGTCCATATCTCCGGATGTCACAGAGAATATCCTCTCCGAATCCTTTATACCCTTGTTGAAATTCAAGTCATAATCTACCTGAACAAGTATGATGTAGAAAGCCGCAAACGCCACAGCCATACCAAGCACATTGAGGATGCTTGAAATGAATGAGCTGCTGCCTTTTCTGAATATGTTGAATAAAGCCATTTCGTCTGTTATGTTTAGTTGTCGTATCTATCTGTTAAGTTAGGGATAATAAAGGCAGTATCTCACGACAGTGCCTTTAAGTTAAGTTCAATTTATGTTTAACAATCTACTAGAGTTCGTTCTTTACGTCGCTGACTATCTGGCCGTCGAAGAGGTTGACGATGCGCTGAGCGCAGGATGCGTCCTTCTGTGAGTGGGTCACCATCACGATGGTTGTGCCTTCCTTGTTGAGTTCTGTGAGGAGATCCATCACCTCCTTGCCGTTCTTTGAGTCGAGGTTACCTGTAGGCTCATCGGCGAGGATCAGCTTAGGGTTCGACACGACTGCACGGGCGATGGCAACACGCTGCTGCTGACCTCCAGAGAGCTGCTGTGGGAAGT
>JAFYRK010000005.1 GCA_017559545.1 Bacteroidales bacterium | reverse complement strand
CTTTTCCTGTCGCATGAGAAACAAGATAAAATTCCTCTCGAGTCATTCTATCTCCCACAGGATAGTACCATCTTTCTCCATTTAAAAAGAAATAAATGGACACAGGACAGTACTCATCACTCCCCTCATGGCGCACATCCAATTTCAGCTTGATTGTGCAGTTGGCGACCTTACCCACCTTCAAATCTAGGCTTTGGGAACACAAATCATCTTTTGACTTAGCCATATCAAATTAAATTCTTAATTTTACGCAGCTAATTTAATGATTTTATTTTAATTCTAGGGAACACTGAGGGAACACAAACTATTTTATTTGGACATTTTCTGCAATTTTCCCAAATTTCAAAAAGAATTTAAATAACTGATATTCAGTGCTTTTGCTTTTCAGTAAATTTCCCGAATTATCACCGGAAAGAATTCATAATCATGAGGTCCGCAGTTCAATCCTGCGTCCCGCTACGAAAAAACACAGCAGAAACGCTGTGTTTTTTCGTTTATATACCCTCAAGCCACGCCCCATAGGGGCTGTAAAAACATATCAGAACGGCAAATCATTATCTTCTGGATTATCCTCCTTACGCTTAGGTAGGTCCATAGGGACAATCTTTACTGTCTGAGGCCCTTGATTACCATGAGGTCGCACATGTATGATACAGCGTTCTGGCATATGATGAATTAAGCGAAGCGAATAGCAATGCTCAAAAGCCTCATCGCTGATATAGATATACTTATTATTCAGCGTTATCTCCTCAACCGTATCACTCATAACAGCATACGGACAGATACCCTCTACAGATTCAGGGAAGATAATATGCTTTACATTTGGACAATTTCGCTCATTAAACACATCATATCCTATCGACCTAACGCCAGATGGGATCTGAATTGTCTCTTCCAACGACAGGCACATACGCAATCTATCATCTAACTTGGAAATAATAAAGTCTCCCTCTTGCCTGAAGAGGTCTGTGTTTAAATCTACGATATACTTGCCTGTATTTTCATCTAAGACAGATTTGCCCTTCTCCAGCATTTCCAACATCTCATAGTCATGAGAACAAATACGCTCGTAATAATGTTTAAAAAAACGCTCCATTTCCATCAATTTTTAGTCTCCATTTCGCACACTTTTTTGCCGTCAAATGTATAGCCCTGAACAACCCCGTGCCTGCCGTTGTCGTCATAGTAATATGAATCCATAATTATCAGGCCATCGTCATAAGACACACCAAGAAAGTCCCCACAGGAAGGGAGAAGTATCAGCGAATCAGTACCCTCCTTCTCTATATAGGAATAGCATACGGACGTGTTTGAGACATCCTGCAAGAGCCGAACGAGTGGCTCATCCGGGCAAGAAAGAACATACACGCCAGTAATTGTCTTAACGGAATCCCTATGGACCTTTACTGACACTTCTTCACAAACAAAGCAGTTGCATGATTCAAACATCGCAACACAAAACAGTAGTAGAAATCTCATCATGATTCAACCATGGTTTGAATGACAAAGAAAACAAAGGCTGATATTGCTGTAACTAATCCTGCAATAGAGTTTCCGTAGCGCATTTTCTTCTTGAATACTTCATAGTGGGGCAATCTCCAGTAGTCACGTGGGGCTATGGTCATACCACCGCTGATGCAATATCCGACAAAGAAGCCAATAAGACCCAGCAGTCCGCCTACTCCGAGGCACCATGAGAAAGTCCATAGATATATGTCCGCAATCACCCAGCCAATAATATTACATAGAAACAACGATAATTTTATGATTTTCATAGGCACTATCATTCATTGACAAACCACATCACGCCTGTGCATATAAGACAGATAAGAAACTCCCATGCCTTTGCCTCCGCAACATCAGGAGGACCGACAACAAGCCGATATATAGTCTGAATCAGTGTTATAATCGCAAGAAGCACACAGATTATAAAGGCTCCGAACAACAATTCCTCATAATTTCCTGCAAACCATTTTCCGATACGTTTCCAGACAGAGGGACGGGCAGAGGATTTTGCTGGTGTACCTGTTGCCGTGACTTGCTTAGGGGCTACCTTGATAGAGGACCTGGAAGATTTCTCCCCTTCGACTTTTTCCTCATTGAAAGAAGGCCAATCCTGTTCCTTCTTTATCTTGCCGACACCAATGGCTATCTTCCTTAATGTTACGAATACAAGTTCTTCTCGGAATCCACCAGAACGTGCAGTCTCTGCCACTATAGTCCTAACCTCAAAGTGAAGATTCGTTCTTTTATCCAGAGAGTCCGCAAGCCTCTGCACTTGACCTGTCTTTACAAGTTCTCGGACGATAGTCTTGGTTGCAGGTTCTTCTTCGCGAAATGCCCCATAATCATCCAACATCCCCATGAAAGTTGACGAACGGACCACATCTTTGCCTTGCTCGTGTATCAGCTGTTTAATCGTCTCCTGTAAATTCATCTTCTTCTATGTTTTGACGCCAGCCATCCTCATTGATAACTCCTGCAATGGACATATCATCCTTGCTTGCCACCGCACTGAGTTTCGGCAGGAATTCCTCCAATCTTGACATTGTACTTTCTTTGCCCTCCCGAACAAATACTTCGAGCAGACCAGTAAAATAGTTATGCAGAAGATCTGGCGCAACATCATAGTCTCCATATGAATCCTCTATGCCATCACTGCAACAGAACACTGCTTTCGGAAATGAACCTGTGCCATCAAAGGCGTAACGGAACATCGGAATGGGGTCTGTATTACACAGAGAGGTGGTCTGATTCTGAAAGCAGTTACAATCCCATGGAACTATCTGCTTCCAGCCTTGACCTTCTTCATAAGAGAGCATCCTGCCGTCACCGATATGAAATGCAAACCAGAAATCCTTTGTCTGAACATATGTCATCAGGGTTGTCCCATATGCTTTCACAAGCTTATGTTTGCCCAATCCAGCAAGCTCCTCTTCGGTAAAAGGGTTCTCCCGAGCATCCATATGTATAGCTTCCAGCCACTTCTCATATATCGAAGTAAACAAAGCCTGAAAGATGGCATCCTGCTCATATACTCCTTTGACTTGCTCGCGAAACTCAAGCCTCTGGCTGTACCTCATCCAATCAGTATCAGTCATATCCTCCTCTGCCTTTGGTAAGGTTTCGCAGTATCTGGTCAGAACATCGTGCTCACGGGCAGTCACGGCGCCTCGCATACCCGCTATCCAGTCAGAATCAGGCCGTATGCCACCAACCGGAAGGATGAACCTCTTCACTGCCTCCAATGCTATCTCGCCAGCAAGGCGTGCTCCCACATCACTTCTGACATAGGTATCGCTTCCATGGCCATCACACACGACAAGGACAACCGCACCATCCTCTTCAGACTGCCAGGCAATCGAATAGTCCTGGCACGGCTTATTGTCCTTAATATGGCTTGCACCTAATATACTGGTATTAAACACCATAGCTTCAGTCTTTTACCATTTTCCCCAATCGTCAGTACCAGAGTTTGCAGTACTATCTCCCTGATCCACATTCTTCAATGCATCATCAGTATCGACGGCATTGGTAACACTGCTGACCACCTGACTCTGAGCATCGGCAGGAGCAGTTGAACCATTGCCAGACACACCGACAGAGGCAGACTGGGATGCAACCTGAGATGCTGTGACGCTGACCGTCTTGATAATCTTCTTCAACTGGTCCACATTATGAACCGTAAGTACAGCCTCCTTGTTACCAGTAAACTCAGCAAGAATATCCACATTGGTATCGGCGTCTCCGATTGCGATGGCAATCTTGACTCCGGCTTTAAACCATGGGTTTCCTTTAAGCTTTTCAAGCGGATGCTTGTAGTCGTCGGTCGGCTGACCATCGGTAAGAAGGATGATGGCAGGGGCTCTTGAACCTGTTGGTTCAGCCATGAATCCATGCGACTTTGACAGTTTTTCATTCAATTCACTGTAAGCGGCGCCAAGGCTTGTAAGACCACTTGCCTGAAGGTCCTGCCATTTGAAGGCTTCTGACTCGATAGGCTGTGGGTACATCCACTGTGTCCCATTTGAAAACTCAAGGACCGCCACCTTAATCTGGGCATCGCTGTTGTTCTTTGATATTTCTCCTACATCTTTGAGGGATTCCTGTACGGCCACATTGAGCGAGGCAATCTTGGCACCATCCATGCTTCCTGATGTATCAACCAAAAAAATTAGAGGCATTACGCGTCTTGGAACTGCATCGAGTTCAAAAGGATTGTTCTTTTCCATAATGATATGATTTTAAAGTTATTTTTAAATAAATTCACCAGTTTCTCCCTGTCCGAAGCGGACCTTCAGCCCTGGCTTTGCCGGCATTCCTTCGCCTTTGTTTATGACGCGCACGCTACCATCAGGAAGCATCACAGTCCAAGGCGTAGACGAGATATTCCTCAGTCCCGTTGCACCGTTTTTCATGACCACCTCACCTGCCTTGAGATCCCTGTCCTGATCATCAGAAATCAGACATGAATATATGGTCTGCTTCTCCACCAGAGGGATTGTGAATCTCCCAACCTTCAAAGAAGGAACGACTATACCATTCTGACAAAATATGCAATGTAGATTTCCGCCCATTATGTCTATGAAAGTTTCTTTTCCACAGTGAGGACACTTTGCATACATTGAACGGATCTGGAGCAGTATATTGTACCACTGCTTATCCATAAGCCTCTGAGTCGGGTCTTTGATTGCTCCTGACGAGAATGTCTTGCAGAAGGCCTTTCCGAGGAATGAAGGATAGACACCCCATCGACGTATCACGTTGTTGTGAACACCCGGCACAGGTCTGTTCTTGGTATTCGTAGGATCCATGATAAAGACCGACTCAAATCCGAACAGTTTCTTAGCCATCTCGGGATTGTTATCGCAAGGGCACGCAAGATACCATGCCCCCTCGAAAGGCCTGTTCATATATGTAAGGATGAAAAGGCAGACGGCAAGAGAATAATAGTCAGTATATCTGTTCGGCATTGTCGTTCCCTCGACTACCTCCGGAGCCATATACCCCGCCTTACCAAGAACACCCATATTGGTCTTATCAGGAGCGACATTATCATTATCACAGATAAGCACGTCGCCCGTCTTTGGATTGATGAAGAAGTTGCCGTCGTTCATATCCTGATAACTCAGACCACGGATATGAAGTTTCTGAAAAGCCGTGCAGATCTGAAGGCAGGCGTTCAACTGGGCATGAACATCTGCAAACTTAGCATGGGTCAGGATGAACTGGCTCATGTCTTGATACCCCTTGGGGCGCAGTTCCATCACATACCCCACCGAGCCATTCATCTCCTCTGTAACGGCGAGTGGCCAGATAAAATTTGACGCAGGAGCTCCAGCACGGACATTGTTCAAAAGATTTTTGCGGAAGGCCTCTCCCGGATGCTTGTGATACCACTTCAAGGCCATTTTCTTTCCTGACACTTCGACAAGATATACAACGCCCTGTCCGCCCTTGCCCAGTTCCTGTTTAACTTTGGCACTCGTGCCATTCGACAACTTTACCGTTGTCCCAATTTTAAGTTCACTCATAAAAATTTCCGGTTTATATCCACCACGAAAGTAGATACAAACCGGAAATTCATCCTAAGTCTTTTTGGGTCTTGTAGAAGAGGTCTTGTAAAATCCCTCTCCGAGAAATGCGCCTTTTCTTTCCAGCATTCCATAGCCTTCACTCTGTCGCAGTAAAGAGCGAACATCTTTGCCACAAAAGGCTCGAAAGTCATACCATTGTCTGACCTACAGATACGAACCATCAGTCATCATAAAACGAGTCTTGACGACAAACTCCTGCTGTGGATAAAATTCCTGATTGGCATACAAATTACTATCATAAGAATAAAACAATCGCCTTGGGCACACCCAAAGCGATTTTGAATGCAGATTTTGCAATAAGTTTTCGCCTCATCTTACTGTTTCTGAAGTTCTATATCCTGCTTTCAATTTGTTGTTTTATCTCATCTGAAGCATCAATTTTAGCAAGTGAGGAACAGGCTTCAAATGCCGTATTATCAATATAAGTTACCGAATCAGGGATTACTATTGCAGTCATATGAGCACACCCAGCAAAAGCACGAATCCCTATTTTTTTGATTGTCGATGGCAATTCTATATATCTTAAATCACATCCGCTAAACACGTCGTCTTCAAGAGACTCAACACCCCCGGGCATCTCAATAAATCTCAAGTTTTCGCACAAAAAGAAAGCTTCAGCGCCAACTGAGGTTACCGTTTCAGGTAAATCCACATACTTTAATTCTGTACATTCCCTAAATGCCTGTGCACCAATATGGATGACACCACGAGGAAGAATAACATGTTTCAAGGATGAACATCCACGGAACGCACAATCTCCAATTTTATTTAAATGCTTCGGGAAAGTTATATTATCTAAGTCCGAGCAATTCATAAAGACTCCATTACCTATCTTGGTTATTTTCTCTGGAATGTTGATGACTCTCAACCATTCACAGCCTCTAAAAGCTTGGTCGCCTATTCGAGTAACGCTTTTAGGTATTTGAACTTCGTCCAAATGTCGGCAATTCATAAATGCCCGATTACCTATATAAGTAACACTATCGGGAATTTTAACCTCCCGCAGATTCGGACAATTTTCAAAAGCAGAATCGCCAATCCGTGTTACACCTTCTGGGATATCCACATATTCCAACTCGGCGCAATCCTTAAATGCACCGTCTTCAATTTCAGTGATATAGGAAGAAAAATCCACCCAACCATCTTCATCAATTTTATAGTTTGCCATAGTATCCTTTTTAAAGTCTACAAATAACTGTTATAGCCTTTTATTCCATGATAGAAAAGTGTGGAGTTGTCCGCATATTTGAGTCGAGGCCTGGTAAACCTATTTCCGAATATGCACTCCACACCCGAACGTATATCGAGAACACGATATAGCATACGAGAATCAGAGTGTATTCGTCCCGGAAATTAAAAATTACCAGTTTTCGACTCAGGCACGAAACACTTTTCTTTATGTCAAGTGCAAATATAAAGAAATAAGTTCAAAACCAGGCCTCTTTATACTCAAATAATTTGCTCAAAGATAGAGATGTGAACTTGATTCCTCTTAAGTCTTTTTGGGTCTTTTGGACTGAGTATTTGCAAGTGCAGATTATTCACTCTACCTTTACCACAATTATTCACAACACCATGGCTATACCATCAGACTCACCACGCGTAGCACTTCTGAAGCAAGAATTTGAAAAAGAGTTTGGAAGACCTGTCAGGACTCCCAGAGACTTTACTGATGCAGTTTCGTTTGTATTTGAAAAGACAAACGAAATGATTTCAGATAGTACATTCCGTCGTTTATATAAAGAAACGAAAAAATACAAACATGTATCTGACGATATACTGAATATTCTATCGCGAACTATCGGCTACAAGCACTTTCAGGACTTTTGTGAGTATCTCAGTTCATCAGGTATTAAGGATTCGGAGCTATCCTGTGGAGATAATTATATCAAGGCTGACGAACTCGCTGTCGGAGACAGAATCTATATTGCATGGCTTCCAGACCGCGAATGCTCGCTGAAATATCTTGGAAACTATCGTTTTGAAGTGGACGAGGTGGTCAATGCGAGCATTGTAAAGGGGGATAGGTTCTCATGCCGATGCTTCACTCAGAACAAATGCCTTCTGGTAGATGATCTGGAGCACGATGGAAAACGCTTCGAGAGTTACGTGATGGGAAAAGCCAACGGGCTTACTTGCGTGAAAAAGGTTTGAAAGGTTTATATTCGTCTACCAATGACCAATAATATTCACCTGCCTCTTCAGTAATTTCACCCTTCTCGACAGCATCAGTTATCGTAGGTTTGGAATTGACAATATCATTGAGCAAGTACAGATACTTGTCAAAGAAAGTCCGGCATTCATGATGATATTTGTCAGGGCAAGACTCTCTCTTGTATTTTTCCACATCGTCAATCCACTTCCGAGTATATTGATACCCGAAATTAAGGTACGGCACCTTACCTGGATCTTCAAGAATCTTCTTCGTCTCCAGATACATTTTCTTTATATCCTTCTCGATTTTGGCTACATAAGCAGAGTCCTTCTGTAACTCAGCCAATCGTCTTTTAAGATCTTCCACCTGTGGAGACGATTCCACAACTATAGTATCAATGACCGTCTCATATGTTACCTCATGCTTCGTAGTCAGAAGGGTATCATATATGGTTTCATGGGTGACTTCGTGTTTTGTAGTCACTAATGTATCATAGACGGTCTGGTATGTTGTCTGGATGACGTTCTGAGTTGTAAGTAAGGTGTCGTATATGACTTCATGCTGGATTTCGTTCCTAAGGGAGTCGAGACGATGTTTCAAGGAAGCTTCTTCCTGCAGCCTCTTCTGATGATATGAATACGCAGACATCACAACTAGTGCTATTGCGCAGAACACAAAAGGAAGCAAAATCAAGAATCTTCGCAAACGGTCTGCATTACACAGAGCCTTTTCAAGAGAGCCTATGTCAGGGTATCGGTCCTTAGGATTCTGCCTGCGACATTTCTTTACAATGTTCCTATATCTGTTTGGGAACATTATACTGATGATATATCCCAATGACCACACATCGGAAGATGCAGTGAAAGGAACATTAGTGTCATCGTCAATCACTTCCGGGGCAGAGCTTCCCTCAGTTCCGCCAAGACGCTTGATCAGATACTCCGCATCTTTATCCGAGAGTCCAAAGTCAATTATGCGGATATGGTTTCCGATATTGCTGACCAGAATATTTTCAGGCTTCAGGTCGTTGTGAATCAGTCCCTTCCTGTGCAGATAATCCACCGCATCCAGGATCTCGACAAGAAGTCTCCTAAGAACTTCGTGTGACTGTCCCTTCGCTACAAACTCTGTCAAGGTGCATCCTTCGATATATTCCATCACGATAGCAGGGCCGACTGGCGTATCTTCGGCAAATCGAAGAGGAGTAAGAATATAAGGATGTTGAAGATTGCAGGATATATCGTATTCTCTCCTTAGCAGAGAGGTCAGATCGCGAGGAGTCTTGAGCAGACACTTCTTTCCGTCACAAGTCGCTTCGTACAGATTTTTCGCAAACGGCTTTATATCACCAAACCCTTCGGTATGGTGCAATCCTAAATCTTGTCTTATTGGTCCGGATGTCTGCATGAGCGCAAATGTAAATCTTTCGGGATATGACAGGCCTTTTTTATTTCAACAGCACCTCAAGCACTGCATCCCAGTTCGGGAACTTGTCAGAGCCAAAATGGATAAAACGTGGTCCGAAGCACTCGGAGCCATGAGCCATCCTGTCATCTATGAGCCATGCATTAGGCTGCACGCACATATTCTTATGGTGCGTCAGAATCAGCCTCTTATAGAAAACGCCGTCCGGTTTGTCAGAGTCAAAATACTTCTGCACCCACTTAGCCTTATCAGTCCATGCGCTCGGATTGCCCCAAGGCGCAGTCGAAAGAATATAAAGTTCATATTTCCCACTGGCTGCCAACGCATTGACCGCCTCAACCGCTCCTGGCATCGGATCCATCAATGAAAACAGTCCCGGGATATCATCGTAGTGCGGCTTACCTGTTCCATCATCTGCATATTGCGCCTTGATTTCATCCGGCACCTTTTCCAGGCCCGACTTGAAATTCACCAGTACATTATCCATATCAAAGAAAATGATATTGTCAAATCTGTTATCTCTATCCTTCTGCATAATGACTATAGTTTATAGGTTTTACATACATATCTTACAAAGAGACTTTCTTAGACTATCATCAAAGAGGGTCTCAGCATCTTCTACATAGCTGCTGATGTTTCCAACGAACGAAATCAATGAGGTCATTTCCGCATTAGAGACATCCAGAACGGCATTTCCCTCCTTGATTCCAACCGCCATCTTCACTACTTCGCGACCATCCGAATAATTGTACGACCTTACCTTCACCGGCAACACCCGGCCAAACTCCTCCTTGAGGCTCTCCTTCAGGATATCACCGCTCATGGCATCCTGTGTCTTCAGCACAGCGAAATCATAACAGCATCGCAGATATGTCTGAAGTTCACCAAGCAGATCCGCGCCAAAGTCAATCCTGGACTCCAGCACTCCTGCATCGCTCTTTGGACGCATCAGGCCAGACATAACGTCTGTAGGAATACTGTAGAATACAGTCTCTTTTCTGAATGCTCCAAACTCATCGGTCAGCAGCTTCTTCAACCTTGCCCTTATCTTCATCAGACGCTGGCGCACATTCACTGCAGACATGCCTAACGCTTCAGCTATATCTGCAGACTTCTCTCCATCCAAGGTGCGGAAAAAGATTTCCTGATCCAGCTCTGGAAAGGTTCGGAGAACCTCCAAAGCTCTGGCACTTATCTCACCTCTGCGCTCCTCATTCTCTCTAGAAACCATCTCGTCTTCAGCATCACATGTATCCATATAATCCAAAGCGGACTTCTTCATCCATGTCGAATACTCTTCAGGAGGAAACACGTTATACTTGCCGCTGCGCCTGTTCTTCTTGTCCAGATAGTCCAGAATCGTCGTCAGCACTATGGTATACAGCCACCCGCCCGTATTCACTCCAGGTCTGAATGTATGTCTTGACCTGAGCACCTTTTCGCAAGCCAACTCCAGCACATCTGACCTTTCTTCTTCAGAAATATTGTATTTCCATCCATGCTTGATTATAATATCCAAAAGAAACTCCGACACCGCAGCATACACTTCAGATATCGTATTCAAAGACCTGATATCTATATCTTCCATTCTCTTATTTCTTCAACAGTTCATAAATTTCATGAAACACGCCTGGACGGCACTTATAGCTCACATCGGCAGCAAACAACATCTGTTGGGCGTGTCCGAATCTCATCTGGGCTTCATTAGCGAGATCATATGTCTTGGCCACATAGTTGCCTATACGATGCGACTCCAGGCGAAAGCCGGCGCGCTCGCGAAGGTCGCGCAGCGCCCTGCGGCGAGCAAAGACGCCGGCGGTCTGCCATGTCTGCCAGACCTCCTTGGCGAACTCATGAAGACTTGCAGCTGCTGCAGCCTCAAAACGAAGTTCGTTTGCTTTATGTCTTAACGGAGCCAATCCCTCCTGTATTTCAGCCTTAAGTGAATCATAGTCACAGACATCCTCAAGCTTCAGGATATCACCGTCACAAAGCTGACGTAACATATCTGCCTGAGCACACGGCACACATACATCATCCTGCGACAGATACTGAAGCAGATCATAAGCACTGAGCTGTGCTTTAAGCGTTATTTTCCCAAGCTTACAAGCCTCTATCGCAGAGGATGCAAATATTGAAATAACTTCTACCATCGCACAAAAAAATTTGCACAAAAATAACAAAAATATGACGTACCTTTGCAAATTGTGGAATTTGCTTTAAAATTATGAAGAACAAGGTACTTGCAATCATCTTCAGCGTAATCGCGCTGGCAGGCTGCAACCAAAAAAAGACGCAGACTGCAACTCAGAAGGAAAACTATTACGAGACAATGGAGGTCACCCTCAGTGACCGCACCCTGACAACCGGATATTCGGCCGCGATCAGTGGTGTGCAGACAGTTGAGATCCGCCCGCAGGTAAGCGGAATGATTACAGACATCCTCATTGAGGAGGGAGAGAGCGTGACCAAGGGTCAGGTGCTCTTCATCATCGACCAGACCCCATACAAAGCTGCTTATGAAATTGCAGTAGCAAACGTAAAGAGTGCCGAAGCTGCCCTCTCTACAGCCAAACTCATCCTTGAGAGCAACAAGAACCTCTATGAGCAGGATGTAGTTTCTGAGTTCGATCTCATGACAGCCAAGAACGACCTGATAGAAGCCGAGGCACGCCTGGCTCTCTGCAAGGCCGAGGAGGTGAACGCAAGCAACAACCTTTCATATACCGAGGTACGCTCGCCGGTAAACGGAGTCGCTTCCATGATTCCGTACCGCGTCGGAGCCCTCGTCAACAGCAGCATAGCACAGCCGCTTGTGACTGTATCAGACGATAGCCGCGTATATGCATACTTCTCTATGGCAGAGAACCAGATGCTGGACATGGTGCAGCAGTACGGTTCGCTCAACAACGCGATCAGACAGATGCCTGAGGTGGAGCTTGTGATGAGCAACGGAGAGAAATACAAGCACACCGGAAAGATCAACGCAATCAGCGGTACCATCAGCGAGAGCACAGGTGCCGTCAGCATCAGGGCCGTGTTCAATAACCGCAACCACCTTCTCCGCAACGGAGGTAGCGGCACAATCATCATCCCTATGACTCTCAAGGACTGCATTGTAATCCCTCAGTCAGCGACATACGAACTACAGGACCGCGTATTCGTATACAAAGTCGTTGACGGTAAGGCTTCTTCAACCGAAATCCACATCGCACCGCAGAACAATGGAGTAGAGTACATCGTAACAGACGGCATTGAAGTGGGCGACATAATCGTCGCCGAAGGTGCAGGTCTCATCAAGGAGGGCACACCTATCAAGAGCAAGAACGATCTTCTTAACCAGCAGAACACAGAGGAGGGACAGGAATAATGAATGTAAAGACCTTCATCGACAGGCCGATATTCGCCGGAGTGATATCGATCATGATTCTCCTGGTGGGTCTCATCAGCCTTGCGCAGCTTCCTGTCGAGCAGTTCCCGGAAATCGCGCCACCGACAGTCAGCGTTTCCGCAACATACGCAGGAGCGAATGCAGAGACTGTTCAGAAGAGTGTGCTCGTGCCACTTGAAGAGGCCATCAATGGAGTAGAGGACATGATGTACATGGTATCGTCCGCTACTAACACAGGATCGGCCAGCATCCAGATATATTTCCGCCAGGGCACTGACGGCGATATGGCCATGGTCAACGTACAGAACCGTATCGCATCGGCGCAGAGCCTTCTGCCTGCAGAGGTGACACGAAGCGGTGTGACCGTACGCAAGCGCCAGACCAGCCGCATCAAGACTCTGGCCGTTTATAGCCCAGATAACTCATTTGACAGAAAATTCATCACCAACTACCTCAAGATCAACATCGAACCAAGACTTTCGCGTATTGCCGGAGTCGGCGAGGTGGATGTGCGAGGCGGTGACTACTCGCTCCGTATATGGCTTGATCCTGGCAAGATGGCAAAGTATAGCCTCATGCCTTCTGACATCTCCGCTGTACTGGCCGAGCAGAACCTGGAGGCACCTACCGGTACTCTCGGTGCAGAGTCTGAGAACACATTCCGCTATGTATTGAAGTACCGTGGCCGTTACGAGAATGTAACCGACTACGAAAACATGGTGATACGTGCCGAGAGCAACGGTACTGTACTTAGACTCAAGGACGTGGCAACCATCGAGCTCGGCGAGAGGTCATACGACTATGTCGGTCTCGTCAACGGACACCCGGGAACAACCATCAGCATATCGCAGACCTCAGGTTCTAATGCAAACGAGATCATCGAGGCTGTTGACGCAGAGGTGGAAAGAATCAAGGCAGATCTGCCTAAGGGCCTGGACATCATCGACCTGATGAGTACGAAAGACTTCCTTGACGCATCTATCCACAACGTAATCAAGACCCTCTTTGAGGCCATCCTCCTCGTGATTCTTGTCGTATTCGTATTCCTTCAGAGTCTCCGCTCTACAGTAATACCTACGATTTCTATCATAGTGTCACTTGTCGGAACGTTCGCCTTCCTTTTTGTGGCCGGATTCAGTCTCAACATGATCACCCTCTTCGCGCTGGTGCTCGTGATCGGAACGGTGGTGGACGACTCGATTGTCGTAGTCGAGGCAGTACAGGCAAAATTCGACGAAGGATACAAATCAGCATATAAAGCTGCCGTAGATGCGATGGGTGGCATTTCCACTGCACTTGTGGCGACCACATTCGTGTTCATGGCAGTGTTCATCCCTGTAAGCTTCATGGGCGGAACAACCGGTACATTCTACACGCAGTTCGGTCTGACCATGGCCGTAGCGGTAGGTATCTCCCTGGTAAACTCGCTGACCCTTTCCCCTGCCCTCTGCGCTCTCATCATGACTCCACACGAAGAGATCGTCGAAGGACAGAAGGCAAGCTTCTCAAGCCGTTTCCACAAAGCTTTCGACACAGCTTTCGGTGCCATTATAAACAAGTACAAGCACCTTGTACTCTTCATGCTCAAACGCAAGTGGATCACAGTGCTCCTGCTGATTATCGCCTGTGGCGGATTGGGATACATGATGAGCACCACCAAGACAGGTCTTGTGCCTAAGGAGGACATGGGAACAATCAACATGGACCTGCGTACGCCTCCGGGAACCAATATCGCCGAGACAGAGAAGGTGTTGGAGGAAGTCGACAGAAGAATCAGGACCATACCGCAGATAGAGGCATACTCAAGAACCACCGGATGGGGTATGATGTTCGGCCAGGGTTCGTCAACAGGTAACTTCGTAATCCGTCTTAAGGACTGGGATGAGCGCGAAGGCAAAGGCGATGACATAGACTCGATCATAGAGGAGATCTATGCCCGTACTGCCGACATCACGTCAGCTGACATCATGGTATATACCCGAGGTATGATTCCGGGTTATGGAGCAAGCAATGGTTTCGAGGTTTATGTCCAGGACCAGAAGGGCGGCAAGCTGGAGGATCTGGATAAGATTACCAAAGACTTCATAATAGAACTCAACAAAAGACCGGAGATATCGCGTGCAAAGACGTCGTTCGACACCAAGTTCCCGATGTACCTGGTAGAAGTCGATGCCGTTCAGTGCAAAAGAAACGGCATTTCTCCTGGCGATGTGTTGAGCGTACTTTCCGGTTATGTAGGAGGTAGCTATGCATCCAATATGAACAGGTTCTCAAAGCTCTACCGTGTAATGCTTCAGGCATCGCCTGAGTTCCGTCTCGACACAGAGTCATTGCAGAACATGTTCGTGCGCACATCCCAGGGCGAGATGTCTCCTATCAACCAGTACCTGAAGCTGACGCGTATATATGGACCTCAGTCCATTTCAAGATTCAACCTGTTTACAGCAATTTCCGTGAGTGGACAGGCGGCTGAAGGATACAGCTCAGGACAGGCGATCCAGGCTGTCCGCGAGGTAGCGGCGCAGGTACTTCCTGCCGGATATGGATACGAGTTCGGAGGTATGTCACGCGAGGAGGCGGAGTCAGGCAATACGACAGCCATTATCTTTGTCATGTGTATCGTATTCATCTACCTGATCCTATGCGCATTGTATGAGAGTTTCCTCATTCCTATCGTGATCATTCTTTCCGTACCGTTCGGACTTGCCGGCAGTTTCCTTTTCGCAAGGATGTTCGGACTTGAGAACAACATCTACCTCCAGATCGGACTCCTCATGCTGATCGGTCTGCTTGCAAAGACGGCTATCCTGCTGACCGAGTACGCATCACAGAAACGCGCGGAGGGAATGTCAATAAGCATGGCGGCGATGGCAGCGGCCAAGGCGCGTCTGAGACCTATTCTAATGACATCGCTCACCATGATCTTCGGTATGCTCCCACTGATGTTCGCCAGCGGAGTAGGAGCAAACGGCAACATCTCCATCGGAGTGGGAACCGTGGGAGGAATGCTCATCGGAACCATCGCGCTGATCGTCGTCGTCCCTGCTCTCTTCATCGTATTCCAGTACATCGAAGAGAAGATTATGCCTAAACGTATCAAGGAATAGATTACCACACAACATGAATAGAATCATCACCAGAATATTCATTGCTATAGCATTCCTGTCGATGACCGGCTGCGGCATCTACAGGCAGTACGAGCGCGAAGAGATGCAGTTCGTTGACAGTCTATACAGAAGAATGTCGCCTCAGGCAGAAGGTTACTCGACCGGCAACATCTCATGGGAAGTGATGTTCACAGACCCTCTTTTGCACGAATGGATCCAGACAGGCCTTGACTACAACACTGACCTTCACGTGGCAAGACTGAAGGTACAGGAGGCCGAAGCTACGCTGCTCGCTGCGCGATGGGCCTTGCTCCCGGGTGCAGACTTCAACATGCAGGGAGGACTTCCGAGCCAGTTCTCAGCCAGTATGGGAGCCAGCTGGCAGGCCGACATCTTCGGAGGACTAAGAAACGCAAAGCGCAAGGCCCAGGCTGCCCTCGAGCAGAGCGAAGCATACAGACAGGCCGTGCAGACAGAGCTTGTGGCAACCATCGCCAACAGCTACTACACTCTCCTTATGCTTGACGAGCAGCTCACTATCAGCACCAGAACCATGACAACATGGGAAGAAAGCATCAGAACTCTTGAAGCACTCAAGCGTGCCGGAAAGACCAATGAAGCCGCTGTTCTTCAGGCAAAGGCAAACAAGCTTGGAGTTGAAGCAAACATCCTTACCTTGAAGAAGGAGATTCTCGCCATAGAGAACTCCCTTTGCGCATTGGTAGGTGTTGTTCCTATGACGATTACACGAAGCACACTTGCAGACCAGGAGCTTCCGCAGTCTCTTTCCACAGGCGTACCGGCCGAGCTGCTGAGCCGTCGTCCTGACGTCCGCCAGGCCGAACTCGCCCTCGCACAGGCTTTCTACTCAGTAAATTCTGCCCGAGCATCATTCTACCCTAATGTAACCCTCAGTGGAGCCCTTGGATGGACAACAGGCAACGGCAATATTGTCCTTGATCCAGGCAGCATGATTGCGAACCTTATTGCCGGACTCTCTCAGCCAGTATTTGGCCGCGGTGTCAACAAGGCACGCCTCCAAGCGGCACAGGCGCAATACGAACAGGCAGGTTACCTGTTCCGCCAGAGTCTTCTCGATGCCGGAGTGGAAGTAAACAATGCACTGACCATGTGGCAGACAGCAAAAAAACGTGTAGATCTAGGCAAGAAGCAGATCATCAGCCTACAGGCAGCCGTATGGAACACCCAGCTTCTGATGAAGCATGGAAACGCTGATTACCTGGAAGTTCTGACCGCTCAGAAGAACCTTCTTCAGGCCGAGCTGACAGAAGCGTCCGACAGACTTGATGAGATCAAGAGCGTCATAAGCCTTTACAGAGCACTTGGTGGCGGGTACTAAATTTGCTTTTACAGATTATAATGCTTAATTTTGAAGTTCATTCGCCCGAAATTCAACAATAAAAAAATAAATAGAGTATGAAAAAGTTTTTTAAGTTTGCTGCCATTGTAGCAGCTGCTGCAGCTTTATTCAGCTGCCAGGAGAAGCCAACTCCGGAGCCAGGTGACCAGGGAGGCACAGGAACCACTGAGCTCAACCAGAATATCAAGTTCACTCTCACTGTAACCAATGTTGAAACCAACAGTGCAAAAATCGAGGTTAAGCACAACGGTAAGACCACCGATACCTGGTATGGATTTGCAACTACCGAAAGTGACATTGAGAAGGCTATCGAGGATGAGGTGGCTGCACTTGTAGAGGAAGGAAAGGTGACTCTTAAGAAGAGCACATCAACAACTGTAACCGTAAGACAGCTTGAGGCTGATACAGATTACACATATGTGGCATTCGGTCTTTCGGTAAATGGTGAGGTTTATGGCACACCTTGTACAGTAGAATTCACAACCAAGCCTGAAGCTATAGTATTTGACAGCCTTGAGGAGACCGAGGACTGGAAGCTCGCATATGCAGGAAGAGAAGAGAACGTAGAGTACTTTACTGTTGAATGCGAAGAGGAATCCATTTACTATTTTGAAGCAGTAAGCGCGTACTCTATCATGGATGAAGAAGGAAACGTATATCTCCAGGATTACATGCTCTACACTCTGGATATGATTGGAGAATACCTTAAAAATTACTCAGTAAACACGCTTGTAGAATATGAAGTGCTTCTTCAGGGTGGCGGCACTCTTATGTCAGGACGTTTGGAGAGCGGTCCATATTTTCTGTTTGCCGTAGGATTCAATGCTGATGGAACTCCTACAGGAACCTACTCTGCAATAGAATTTGAGATCCTTCCTGAGACGCCTACTGAAGAATACAGCCAGTGGCTTGGAACATATAATGTAACTGATCAGAATAACACAACCTACACACTTACTCTCCACGAATATGACCCTAACTTCATGTTCGCAGTTACAGGATGGGAGTGTGGAGAATGGCTTGATGAGAATGGAATGGACTTTGGCACAGCATTCGAAAGACAGCTAGCATTCCCTGCATACTACCAGGACGGAATGTTGGTATTTGCAGAATCATTCATTACATACCTTACTGTAACAAACAGCCAGGGTAATAAGGTAGAAACCGAACTCGGCTTATATGGATATGAACTTGATGGAGAGGAGGCAGTTCTTCTTCTTACCGATGGAGAATACCTTGCGTTCGCAGAGCCATCAGAGGGCAACATTACTGTGAATGGACTTAATATCCAGTTTGACGAAACTACCATCGTTCCAGTAGAGGCACTTGGATATGCAGCTGTTGCACTGGACTATACAAATTACTTCCTCTGGAACGCCCCTATGGCCCTCCCATTGACAATGGTAAAACAGGAGGTTGTTCCTACTTCACTTATGAACGTTGCACCAAAGAGCATCCAGATGAACGCACCTAAGTTTGTCAAAGGCTCTAACAGCTCTGCAGCAAAGGCTTCACTCAACATGGGAGCCCCTACCTGCAAGAAGAGCGATCTCACTCTTAAGAAATCAACCTTCAAGAGAGTAAGATAAGACCTATAGGTCACAGACCATCAACTATATAACCGGCTCCGAAATGGGGCCGGTTTTTATTTGCACGGATGTTGGAACAGCATGTCGGAAACGAAACATTATGACGACTATAGTTGAATGGATGAACGACATCATGATCGGGCACTTCAAGATGAAACCCGAACTGGCAGACACAATAGACGGGATTGCCGCACTGGGCTGCATTCTCCTGATCTCAGTGGGTGTGAATTGGATATTCCAAGGAATCTACCGTTGGCTCAGCAAACGCAATCTCAGGCTTGGAAGGGGCAAATGGCAGCCATACCTATCCAAGAGAAAGCTCGGTCACCGCATACTGCTGTTGATTCCCGCCATAGTCTTCTACTTTCTCGTCAACCTGGCTTTCGGGCAAACCGGACATACCGTACGTCTTCTGCATAGAATTGACATCGCCTATATGATCCTGATCGGAATCATGACCTGCAGTTCCATACTCCTCATATTCCTGGATGCCTACAGCAAGACCGACAAATACAAAAGTCACCCTCTGAAAGGCCTGATTCAGGGTCTGCAGGTCATACTGTATTTTGTAGGCTTCATAATCATCATCGCTGTACTGATCGACAAGTCCCCTACTGTTCTCCTGACCGGCTTGGGTGCCTCTGCAGCAGTGCTGATGCTGATATTCAAGGATAGCATCCTTGGCTTTGTTGCCGGGGTGCAACTGTCGCAGAACCGCATGGTACAGATCGGAGACTGGATACAGTTGCCGGACGGAAGCGCTAATGGAAACGTTGAGGAAATCACACTGAACACCGTCAAGGTGCGAAACTGGGACAACACCCTGTCTATGATCCCGCCATACACTTTGGTCACCGCTCCGTTCAAGAACTGGAGAGGCATGCAGGAAAGCGGAGGACGCAGGGCGGACAAGTGCATATATATAGATGTGAACTCTCTGGAGATATGTTCTGAAGACATGATATCGGATATACTGAAGACCTTTCCGATACTATCTGATTATCTAAAGACAGCAACGGGCTCTGGTAATCCATCATCTCCGCAAGACCCCGCTCATCAGATGACCAACATCCAGATATTCCGTGCATATGTCACTGAATATATCCGCTCTCACCCAGAAGTGAACCCGGCATTGGATATCATAATCACACAGAAAGAGGCAACTCCATATGGCCTGCCCGTAGAGGTGTATTTCTTCCTGAAAGACAAGGCATGGGCATCATTTGAACGCAAACAGTCGGACATATTCGCGCACCTGATGGCTGTAGTCAACGATTTCGGCCTCCGCCTCTATCAGCGTCGATAAGCAGCCTTTGGAAGGTTTATTTTGCAAGGACCAGATCAGCGAGGACGATGGTTGTCATAGCTTCGACAACCACAGGCGTGCGGAGGGCAAAGCAGGCATCGTGACGGCCTTTGATTTCAAGGGTATCCATCCTGCCGGTCTCGAAATTGAATGTCTGCTGGGCTTTACGGATGCTGGATGTCGGTTTGAATGCAACACGGAACTTCAGAGGAGCACCATTGGTGATACCTCCATTGACTCCGCCCGCACCATTCTTCAAAGGTCTGCCGTCTGCACCGATAGGGTCATTATGCTCTGATCCCCTCATCCTGGCTGCCTGGAATCCATCACCGAACTCCAGACCACGGACTCCTGGAATCGAAAAGACAGCATGTGCAATCATCGCCTCTACGCTATCCCAGAACGGATCTCCATAACCAGGATCAATGTCTGGAACCGTACATTCCACAACAGCACCGAGGCTGTCCCCCTCCTTGATAGCCTTATCTAAAGCCTCCTGCCATTCCGCAGGCATATCATCTGTCATCTCGAGTTCACCACCCGTCATCTCGAGCGAAGTCGAGAGATCTCTACCAATTCCACCAAGTTCCACAATGCGGGCACTGACCTCTCTGACAGGAGCGTCATCCAATATGGTCAGATCAGCAAGCATCTTCTTAGCCACAACACCCGCAGCCACAATCGGCAGCGTCAGCCTTCCTGAGAAATGTCCACTCCCACGTGGATCCTGGAAGTCGTCCCACTTCAGTGCTGCCGTAAGGTCCGCATGGCCTGGACGAGGCATGGCAGCGAACTGGCTATAGTCCGAAGACTTGGTGTTCATGTTTTTGAACACTATGGTCAAAGGCGCTCCTGTGGTACATCCCTCATACACGCCGCTCACGAGCTCAGGTCTATCCTCCTCTATACGAGGAGTCGTGCCCTTCGCCCCGCTCTTACGGCGTCCCAGATCAAGCACAAAATCCTCTGCGGACAGTTCGATGCCCGCAGGCACACCGTCCAACACCGCCCCGATAAGCTCGCCATGCGACTCACCGAATATTGAGACTCTGAATCTATTACCAAAAGTGTTCATATATCTATACAAATTAAATTGGCTTACAACGTGTTAGCCGCCAGGCTAGCAAAGATGTCGTGGAACTGAGGGAAGGACTTTGAGACGCATGACTCGTCGTCTATGGTTATAGGTCCATCCGCACCGAGGGCTGCGACCTTCAGGGCCATGACCATACGGTGGTCGTGGTGGGAGGTGTATGCTCCACCCTTCAGAAGGCCTGGAACGGCAGGCCCCTCGACGTTGCTCGGGATGACAGATGAGAGCAGTCGCTGCGCTAATGTATGTCCCTCTATTACGAGTTCATCGTTCTCTATAATTGCCTTTACACCCATCTGGGTCAGCATCTCAAGGATCGCCTTTGCCCGGTCACTCTCCTTGTTTGCCAGACGGCCCACACCTGCCAGTCGGGACGTGCCCTGACAGAAGGCTGCAAGGACAGCAAGAATCGGGAAGAGGTCTGGACAGTTGGAAGCATCGACCCTGAATGCTTTCAGAGGTGCACGCTGCACTGTAATATTACCCTTGTCACCATCCAGCTGAGAGAGACTTGCACCTGCGTCCATGAGGATATCCATAATGGTGAGGTCTGCCTGGAGAGATGTTGTATCAAGGCTGGCAAGTTCTGCACGTCCGAACAGCGCACCTGCCACCAGGAAATTCGCTGCAGCGCTCCAATCTCCTTCAAGATTGATGTTTGCCGCTCTATATTTCTGCCCACCCTTGATCTTAAAGACCATCTCGGTGCAAAGCGACCAGTCTCCGCCAGATTCAAGGAAATCAGGTCCACCGAGCATGTCGTTTCCGACCTTAATGCCGAACTTCTTCATCACCTCAAGGGTTATGAACATGTATGGGATACTCTTCGGTTCCTTCACGATTACTGAAGAGTTCCTGTCAGCAAACGGCAGGGCCATAAGAAGGCCCGAAATCAGCTGAGAGCCATGTTTGCCGGAAATCTCAGCACGACCCGCCTTGAGCGGACCTTTGACTGTAAGAGGCACACGGAGGGGATCACACGTCATTGCGAGGGCTTCGCCCGTGGCAATCTGTACAGACTGACACTCCGTCTCAAACGCCTCCATGATCTCACGCGCACCTGTCAACGGACGGTTCAGAAGGGTCTTCTCGCCTGTGAATGCCACAGCACCAGCGCATAACTGCGCCATCACTGGAATCATCATTCGAGTAAGCAGGCCTGACTCGCCCACATGGAGCTCTGTCATATCCATGCTTCCGAGACTTGCAGATATTCCTTTTATCGTAACATCTGTTCCATTGACCTCAACTTTAGCTCCAAGGTTACGGGCCACCTGGAGAGCTGCTTCATTGTCCCCACATGGGGTGTACCCATGAAGATATGATGTACCCTCTGCCAAGGCAGCTGCAATGATCGCTCTCTGAGCAAAGCTCTTTGATACTGGCATAACCAGAGGGTCAACGGTATTTATGAAACCGAAACTACCATATGCCGCCTTGCATATCTCATCAGCCGGCCACTGGCCATGAGCAGCTGCTTCCTCTGCACTGAGGGCCGCGTATGTATACGGCGCGCCATACTTCAAGCAATCAAGACGTGACTGACGGCCAGCCTCACCCATGCAGAACGCTATGAGGTCGATATTTTCGGCATGAGCCCACTCATATAATGCCATGACCTTATCCACATCTTCAGCCGAATGCGCCGTTGTCACTATCTTGACGATATCAGCTCCATGATACCTGCACTTCTCCACCAAAGCCTTGAGAGCCTCGTATGAATCCGTTCCCTCAAAATCATGGTATGAGCGGATGAATATAGTTCCGTTTTCATGTGCGGCGCTGCGGACCCTCTTGGACATCTGTTTCTGGGCCTCAAGCTCCACATCCACATAGCGTGCGCCCGCCTCTATGGCTCTGACGAGCCTCTTTTCGGCGATCTGCATCGCCTTTATCTCACGCGCCGAATCAGGCTGATCCTGGAGAGACGGCTCGCTCCGGGCCACCTCTGAAATGCGGCATGTCGCCACCAGAGGCACATCGGACGTGAACACATCATCAATGTCCCTGGCAGAGAGTGCGCACCTGTCAAGACGGATTTCCGCCATTTCGCAACCCTCCAGAGCCTCAAGGATCTGTTCTGCAGTCTTGTTCTGTATTGTTGTACAAATCATAGTCTATCTCAAAAGTTCCACCACCTCATCAACTGTAAGGTCATGCATGACCACATCTCCTATGGCACGCGGCAGCACGAAATGCACCTTGCCGCCTTCGGCCTTCTTGTCCTTACGCATTGCCTCCGCCATATCATTGATACTAAATGGATTATAGATCAGAAGCAGTGTAGAGTCAAGATCACGTTCAAGAGCTGCAGCAAATCCAGGCTCTGCAAGCTCCAGCTTTTCAGCCAAGTCTGCGGCATATACCATACCGAGGGCGACTGCATGGCCATGATCTATGTCATTATGTCTCTTGTGTGACAGATATTCTATGGCATGGCCGAATGTGTGACCGAGATTCAGTTTACGGCGCTCACCTGTCTCAAACTGGTCTCGCGACACCACCCCGGCCTTCACCTTCGCAGCAGCGGCAATTAAAGGCGTCAGGTCAGGCAGACGCTCCGCCAGCGCCTCCGGCCAGCGTGCTTCGCCATCGCTCAGCGTCGCTCCATCACACAGTTTTATGAAATCTTCAGTCAGAGCTTTAAGAACGCAGATTGACTTCTCATAGTTTCCATTGTCCTCTATGATGAACGTCTTAAGCATCTCTGCCGCACCCGCCTGAAAATCCTCCATTGGCAGGCTTTCAAGCACCTGTGGGCAGATGTATGTGAAATCAGGCTGACGGATGGTTCCAAGCATGTTCTTGTAACCGGCAATATTGACTCCGGTCTTGCCACCGATTGAAGCATCCACCTGTGCCAGGAGCGTTGTCGGCACATAAGCAAAGCGCACTCCCCTCTTGTAGATCGACGCAGCAAAACCCACCATATCCGTGGTTATGCCACCTCCGATAGCCAACACCAAGGCGTCTCTGTCTGCACCGTTCTCCAACAGCCAGCTACATATCTCCATTACAGTCTCCATGCACTTCGACTCCTCAGACACCTCAACCAGCATTCCCGGCACACCACGGCGGTTCAGCATCTGGGACATCTCGTATGCCGCCGAACACTTCATCGCCACATTCTCATCCATCACCGCATAGACATGCTCATACTTTTCCAAGCACGCCTCCAGCCCCTCAACCCCATCCTGCACCAGAATATGGCTGATCACCTGTTCACCTTCGTATATGTTTATCTGCTCCATAGGTTTCTGTATTACAATCTACAAATATAACAATCTTTTGTCGGATATTGGGTGTGGCTGGTTGGTATTGCTGTGGGACCTGGAGCAATTTCCTATGTTCTTTGCACCAGACACCACCTTTATGATATGTACCGAGCACGGTTTTACTGGGTTTCCGTGGCAGATCCCCCCTTCAAAGTGGGTACCAAGCACACTTTTGCCATGTTTCCGTGGCAGATGTTCACAGAAAGGCCGTTTTATTTTGCAAATTCCGAAATTTCCGATACCTTTGCAATCCTTAACCAGAAGGTCTATCCTTCGCGTGCCAGTCTTCGGACAACAGCACACCAGCCCGGATGGCGGAATCGGTAGACGCGCTGGTCTCAAACACCAGTGGAGCAATCCGTGCCGGTTCGATCCCGGCTCCGGGTACACGCAAAAGGACTCAAGTTTCTTGAGTCCTTTTTTCGTGTACCAACTTCTTAACCCCAGTCAGCTGCGCTGACAGCCCCTGTTAGGGGCATACCGACTTCCGCTCCCGCTCCAGTCGGGCGTCCCCGCTGCTTCAACTTTCTTCGAAAGTCTCGCTAAAATTTGGTCACTTTTGGTCACCACTTTGCAAAAGGCGACCTCAAAACACCTCAAAATCTACCACTCCTCTTCGTGCAGGATAGTTATGTTGTATCTTTCAGTTGGTTTGCATAACTTTATAACGATAAATTGGGATTTAATTATGGCCTTTTGGTATATAATGTCGCTTGTGGCGCTCCTAATGCCTCTGACTATGATAGGCTTTTGCTTGGTGTTTATGAAGAATCCTCCCAAAAGGATTAATGATTTCTATGGATACCTGGTTCACTTAAACACGATTAATATATGTTCGGACTATTTCAGAAAAAGACTACTACAAGTACTACAAATGACAGGATGCTAGGCAAAGAAGACATCCTGGACACATATCTACTCTATATGAAGCAACGCGGAAATTCGCGTAGTGTTCTGAGAGGGCGACTTGAGGCATTACTTCAAGCATATAATCCACAGCGTGGAAAGAATCTAACAGGTGACTTTCCGCTAGGAATCTATATTGATGAGCACTGCTCAGATGAGAAATTACAACAAATCCAAGAGATTACAGGTTTCACACTAGGGGATGATCCGCATGATCCTTTCGCCAGTGTCTACAGGCACAGAAGGGACATGTTCCATGCCTTACTGATGTACCGAGTCAAGATTGAAGAGATTCATAATGCATACGAGGGCATACTTGAGTGTTCAAGTGGGTTTATGAACGGAGTTATCCATGCTAAAAATCTCAATAAGGAGATAATGGCTATGGTAGCTAAGAAAGTGGACCGTGTCCTGCTTCTTCTTTTAGGAGACAAGTATGATGAAACAGTATCTCTGGCAGATCTGAAGAAGAATTATGGATATCCTCAAATCTCAGATGAGCAACTCCGGGAGATGATCATTGACGAAATGCCTGATTAATGTGAAATATCAAGAATTATGACTTCACGCAATAGCCAGCATATTCACGCTAAGATTTTGCGTTGGTCACTTTTGGTCACCGCATCACACTATAACTGAGGGTATTTTTTGCAAATTATTCATAAATACCGAAAAATCAATCAGTTACAAGCATTAAGTATTAATCAGTTCAAAGTCCCTCATTATCACGCAATTAGCCCAAATTGGACCTCATAATACATCAATAACGAGGCTTCGGCTCCGGGTACCAATCAAAATGCAAGTGCTTAATCTTCAAACACTTGCATTTTTCTTTTCCCTTTTTGCACCACGGTTGCACCACCGAAATTCAGCGAGTTTTCAGATTTCTTCTGTAAGCGTCTCCAGAGTTACGTCTTGATGGACGATCAATAAGCCGGTAGCTTTGCATCTCTAACCAATCATAGTTTCAGATGCAATTCGATTCCACAACCAATTCAGGTCGCGCCTCGATTATTGAGGCTTACAAGATAG
>JAFYRK010000004.1 GCA_017559545.1 Bacteroidales bacterium | reverse complement strand
GCAAGAGCAGCCATATCACGACCGTTCATACCACCGTAAGTAAGGAAGCCCTCGAAAGGAATACAGAATCTCTTTGCACCCTCATACCAGTCCTCGTGACGTGTAGCGATGAAACCACCCATGTTAACGAGACCGTCCTTCTTTGATGACATTGTCATACCGTCAGCAAGGGAGAACATCTCCTTGCAGATCTCCTTGATAGACTTGTCAGCATAACCCTCCTCACGAGTGCGGATGAAATATGCATTCTCAACGAAACGTGCAGAGTCGAAGATAACGCGCTTGCCATACTTGTCAGCGATAGCGCGAACCTCACGAAGGTTCTGCATTGATACAGGCTGGCCACCTGCTGTGTTGTTTGTTACAGTAACGATGATGAATGGAACTAGCTCTGCCTGCTCTGCGAGCACCTTCTCAAGCTTCTTAGGATCAACGTTACCCTTGAAAGGAACCTCAAGCTGAGTATCCTTAGCCTCGTCTACTGTGCAGTCAATAGCGAATGCCTTACGGCTCTCGATGTGGCCCTTAGTAGTGTCGAAGTGTGAGTTACCTGGAACGACAGCACCTGCCTTCACGAGGTGACTGAAGAGAACGTTCTCAGCTGCACGACCCTGGTGAGTAGGAATTACATACTCGAAACCTGTGATCTTGGTGATAGTCTCCTTAAGCTGGAAGAATGATGATGAACCTGCATAGCTCTCATCACCCATCATCATGGCAGCCCACTGACGGTCGCTCATTGCACCTGTACCTGAGTCAGTAAGACAGTCGATGTAAACCTGGTCTGACTTAAGCTGGAAGAGGTTATAGTCTGCTTCCTTGATCCACTGCTCGCGCTCTTCACGTGTGCTCTTGCGAAGAGGCTCTACCATCTTGATCTTGTACGATTCTGCAAAAGGTAATTCCATGATTATTAGTATTTTAAGAGTTAATTATTATAAATTTCAGTTTTTCACCCGCTAAAGGTAATGATTTTTAGCGGATTATCCGTTTTTGGTTTTACTTTTTTACAATCTTTGCAGCAAATCCGCCACCTGGAGCCATGTTCACTGTCAAATTGCGGTCTGAGGGCAGTTCGATGACTTCCTTCTTATAGTCTCTTGCGATGCGATATGCGTTGACTCCGTCGCGATATAGCTCGACTTCATAAGAACCTTCAGGAAGGAAAGTCAGGTCAAGCACCAACTCACGCGAAGTCCAATCGGTCATGGCACCTACGTACCAGTCATCTCCGCTGCGGCGTGCAATCGCGATATATTCTCCTACCTTACCGCACAGGCCCTTTGTCTCATCCCAGACGGTAGGCACCGCTGCTATGAAGTTCAGACATTCCTGCTCCCTCTTGTAGTTCGAAGGAGAATCGCAGAGCATGTTCAGAGGTGAGTCGAAGATCACATACTGTGCGAGCTGACGGCAGCGTGTGCCCTGGCTCATTGGCTCGTTGTATACCGCATGATAATTGCCGCGTGTCGCATTAAGCATGGCGCCCTGGGTATAGTCCACAGGACCTGTCATCATACGGATATACGGGAAAGTCACATCGTATGTCACCTGATCCACCGAAGCACCGCTCCATTTCATTGTCTCAAGCCCATGGACACCTTCGAAGTTGATCACGTTCGGATATGTCCTGTGGAGACCTGTAGGCTTATATGAGCCATGGAAATCCGCAAGAAGATGGTACTTCGCAGTCATCTCGGCTGCCCTTCTGTGGAAGTCAACCATGTACTGGTCATCACGGTCCATGAAATCGATCTTGAATCCCTTGATTCCCATTTCGGAGTAATGCTTGCATACATTCTCCATATCACGGTCGAACGCCCAATAGCCAGCCCAAAGAATCAGGCCTACATTGCGCTCAGAGGCATATTTTACAAGCAGTTCAAGGTCTATCGAAGGTACGACCTGAAAGAGATCCGCTGCTCCGTTCACCGACCATCCTTCATCAAGGATGACATACTCAATGCCGTTGGCAGATGCGAAATCTATGTAATACTTATAGGTTTCATTATTGATGCCGGACTTGAAATCGACACCGTCGATGTTCCAGTCGTTCCACCAGTCCCAAGCTACTTTTCCCGGTTTTACCCAGCTCCAGTCCTTGGTCGGATCTGAAGGAGTCGCAAGACGATATACCATGTCGTTGTCCGCCATCTGGATGTCTTCTGTCGAAACCGAGATGATTCTCCATGGGAACGCCTGCTCGCCATTGCATCTTGCTATGTAAGGATGTCTGCTCTGGACCTCCATCTGCAGGTTGTTGTGTCCTCCTTGAGTAACCTCATCAGGATAGTCTGCAAAACGCGTTTCAAGTTCTGAGTCTGAGTCACCATCCATCATATCATTATACAGACACATGCCCGGATAGTTCAGCAGGTCTGCCTCGGTGATCGCTATCTTCTTGCCGTCAGGACCGTCGACGAGCAGAGGCAGGAATGCCATGCGGCTCTTGTCCCACTGCGAAAGCGGAGTATATGAATATCTGTTCTCAAACGAGTTATAGAACTGACTCTCAAGTGTTTCTGTATGCTGTGCCACATAAGCCACCCACATGTTCCAATCCTGCACGAAATCGAATTTCGCCATCTCATATTCAATGTGATACTGGCCCTTGAGATGAGAGATGAATCGGTAAGCCATACCGTCGTCATATGCACGGAAAACCACCGAGAAATTCTTGAACCTCAACACAATCTCATTGAACTCATCCTTGACTTCAACCTTCTTGTAAACTACAGTCTGAATAGTCTCGGAAACGCTTCTGCGGGTTACCTTCTTTACTGGCTGAACACCGCCGAAATACACTCCCTCGACAGTTGCCATGGCAATGTTTGTCATGGCAATGAGAAGGTCCTGACCATGGGTCAATGAATAGGAAACACCCTCTCCTGCCTCTATGGAAACCACAAGATTTCCGTCCGGAGACTTGAGTTCATAGTGCTTTGACGCAGCTGCAGCGCCCACTGTCATGAGCACCGCCGCCAGAATGGTCATCAGTTTCAGCATAATATCTTAGTGTTATATTCCTAACTGGTCTTTCATGCTGCGCAGCAGGTCAAAGGCCTGGAGAGGTGTCATATTGTTCAGGTCAGCATTCTCAAGTTCTTCCTTCAGGGATGCCAGCAACGGATCCTCGAGCTGGAAGAATGAGAGCTGGATGCTTCCGTCGCTCTCCACGCGACCTTCCTTGATGTTGTGAGGCTTGAGTGTGGTTTTCTTTCTTTTTGCAGATCCTTCACTTCGTTCAGGATGACAGTGAGATGACTCCATGCTTCCTGCTTCAAGGGCAGCCAAAGTCCTCTCCGCAGATTCAAGCACCTGGCGCGGCATACCTGCCATACGTGCCACATGAAGACCGAAGCTATGTGCTACACCACCTTCCTTGAGCTTGCGCAGGAAGATGACATTCTTGCCAACCTCCTTCACTGCAATATGGAAGTTCTTGACACGCTCATATATGTCCTCAAGGTCATTGAGTTCATGGTAATGGGTTGCAAAGAGGGTCTTGGCTCCATCGCCGTATTCATGGATATATTCCACGATTGCCCGAGCTATGGACATACCATCATAAGTCGAGGTTCCACGACCGATCTCGTCAAGAAGCACCAATGAACGCGAAGACAGATTATGAAGGATCATCGATGTCTCGAGCATCTCAACCATGAAGGTTGACTCTCCACGAGAGATGTTGTCGGAAGCACCTACACGTGTAAATATCTTGTCGCAATAGCCAAGGGTGGCTTCTGCTGCAGGTACATATGAGCCCACCTGGGCCATGAGACTGATCAGAGCCACCTGACGCAGAAGCGCAGACTTACCGGCCATGTTAGGACCTGTAAGGATTATTATCTGCTGTTTTTCATTATCGAGGTATATGTCGTTCGGAACAAACTCCTCACCAGCCTGCATCATGGTCTCGATCACAGGGTGACGTCCCTGCCTGATGTCAATGACCTTGCTGTCGTTCATCTTCGGACGGCAGTATCGATTGCTTATCGCCAGGTCTGCAAATCCGCTGAGAACATCAAGGCGGGCAAGTATGCGGCAGTTCTTCTGGATCATGGCAATGTTCGCTTGAATCTTAGCCACGAGGGCAGCATATATCTGTACCTCAAGAGCATAGATTCGTTCTTCCGCACCAAGTATCTTCTGCTCGTACTCCTTCAGCTCCTCCGTAATATACCTTTCCGCATTGACAAGGGTCTGCTTCCTTATCCATTCTTCAGGCACGCTTTCCTTGTGGGCATTGCGTACCTCAAGATAATATCCGAAAACGTTGTTAAATCCTATCTTGAGAGACGAGATTCCTGTGCGCTCTATCTCGCGCTGCTGCACCTCAAGCAGATAGTCCTTTCCGTGACGGGCGATCTTGCGAAGCTCGTCCAGCTCCTCGTTCACGCCGCTTGCGATCACGTCTCCCTTACCCAGCTGAGCAGCTGTTTCCGGATGCATGGTCTTGCCGAGGTACTCCAGCAGTTCGGCACAATCCCCCATCTTTGAGATAAGTTCATCCAACGCCTCAACGCCTTTTCCTGCGCATAGCTGCATAATCGGAGCAGTCTGGCTGAGACCCCTGCGCAACTGAATGACCTCGCGTGGAGCTATCTTTCCTGCAGCAGCACGTGAAATTATACGCTCAAGGTCACCTATGTCGCCTATCATGGTCTGAAGACGCATCAGGTCATCACCGTTATCTATGAAATGCTGTACGACAGCATATCTGCTTTCAAGTTCCGGAAGGTCCATTACCGGCATCGCCAGCCATGTCCTCAGCATACGCGCTCCCATCGGAGAAGAACACTTGTCCATCACCTCAACGAGGGATGTACCCTCCTTCCCAGCTGTAGATGCGAAGATTTCAAGGTTGCGGAACGTAAATCTATCCATCCATACGAACGAATCTTCATCGATACGTGAAATCGAACAGATATTGCTGAGTTCCTTGTGCTGAGTCTGTTCCAAATAAACAAGGAGAGCACCTGCAGAAGTCACAGCAAGCGGGAACGCATCCACTGCGAATCCCTTAAGTGAATCCACCTGGAGCTGTCGTCTTAGCTTCTCGACTGCATTGTCATATACAAACGCCCATTCGTCAAGTGTGGAAATATAGTAGTGGTCTCCATATTTCTCTCTGACCCCCTTGTCGTATCCTCTTGGGACAAGAAGTTCCTTTGGAGCGAATGAACTGAGCAGCGTTCCGATGTAATCAAGGGATCCCTCTGCCACATGAAACGATCCTGTTGATACATCAAGGAATGCTGCACCACATTTTTCCTTGCCGAAGGTCAAGCCGGCAATGTAGTTATGCTCCTTCTGCTCAAGCAACTGCTCGCTGAAGGCCACACCTGGAGTCACGAGCTCCGTGATTCCGCGCTTGACGATACCCTTCGCAAGCTTCGGGTCCTCAAGCTGATCACAGACTGCTACCTTATAGCCTGCGCGTACAAGTTTAGGAAGATATGTCTCAAGGGAATGATGGGGGAAACCCGCCATAGGTATAGCTCCCGGAGTTGCGCTGGAACGCTTTGTAAGAACGATACCCAGAACCTTGCTTGATATCAGAGCATCGTCTCCATATGTCTCATAAAAATCGCCGCACCTGAACAGAAGCACAGCCTCTGGGTACTCTGCCTTGAAGGCAAAGAACTGCTTCATCATAGGTGTCTCGGTCGGTTTCTTTTCTGTCATTTTATAATCTTTTTAAAAAATTTCGGCCCTAGCTCGGGCCGGCTGCGAAAACTATTAGTTTTCTTGCTAGGCAAATGTACTAATTTTTGTTTAAACATAAAATGTTTAACTTTGTGCGTTTATGAAAAGGGTGCTGATAATATCGTACTACTGGCCACCGACCGGAGGATCGGGGGTGCAGAGGTGGGTGAAATTCGCCAAATATCTGCCGTCAGAGGGATGGCAGCCGGTCATCTATACACCGAAGAATCCGGAGCAGCTTGCGGTGGACGAATCGCTCGCAGCGGAGATTCCTGACAGCGCAGAGGTCGTGAAGACGCGTATCATAGAGCCGTATGAGATGTACAAGAATCTGCTTCGCAAGTCCGGCCACAGCAAGGAGGCAGTGGAAGTCAATCCGGTTAACGCACAGAACAAGTCTTTTCTGCAGAAAGTGGCTATGTGGGTACGTGGCAACCTCTTCCTTCCGGATCCTCGTTGTCTATGGATCCGCCCATCAGTGAGATTCCTGAAAAAATATCTGCAAGAGCATCCTGTAGATCTGATTGTCAGCACAGGACCGCCGCAGTCAATGCATATGATAGCACTTAAGCTGGCTCGTCAGACTGGTCTGCCATGGATTGCCGATTTCCGTGACCCATGGACCAAGATATTCTATTTCAAACACCTGTCCATGACCCGCATGACAAAGAGGTGGCACGAGAAGATGGAGGCAAAGGTGCTGAATGAAGCAACAGCGGTAGTGGCAGTGTCTCCGCTGGTACAGCAGGAGTTCCAGGCCATGACACAGACTCCTGTGGAACTTATCACCAATGGCTTCGACGAGGGTGATTTCAATGAGGAACCATGCAAGACAGCAGCGGGTGGGCCAGACGTTCCGTTTACCATAACCCACACAGGACTGTTTGCAGCAGATGGAAATCCCACAGTGCTCTGGGAAGTGCTTGCAGAAAAGTGCAGAGCAAACGATGAGTTTAGGAAACTGTTGAGAATCAACCTTATAGGCAAGACAGACGAACAGATAACAAAGGCCATCTGCGAAGCTGGACTAAAGGAAAACCTGAACAATATGGGCTACCAGCCACATGCTGTGGCAATCGACGAGCAAAGGAAAGCTTCCCTGCTGATCCTACCGTTGAGGAAGGAGCCGGAGTACAAGGCTGTGCTTCCAGGAAAGCTGTTTGAATATCTGGCTTCATGGAGACCGGTACTGGGAATAGGACAGCCGGACGGAGCCATGTCAATGATACTGAACAACACCAGGACAGGAGTAGTCCTTGATTGGGAGGACAGGAAATCTATAACAAGATACATTGACCTGTGCTGGGACAAGCACCTGAATGGTTGCCTGACTGTGGAAAATGCCGACATCTCGCAGTTCACCCGCAGGAACCTCACACATCGCATGGCGCAATTGTTTGAAAAACTGACAAACACTTCAAGATTAGGTAACTAGACTTGTAAGTGTGGACGGTAATAAAACATTAGAAATATGAACAAGACACTATTGAAGAACATAGGAATATATGCAGGCATACTGCTGCTTTTCATCGGACTGGCATACGGATATACTCCGCAGGTGCTGGACGGCATGATCGTGAACCAAAGCGACATAGCTTCATGGAAAGGCATGGCGAACGAAGCCGTAACCCACAATGCAGCACATCCGGAAGATCCTACAGCATGGACCAACTCCATGTTCGGAGGCATGCCTACCACAGCTACCATTGACAGTTTCGATGGTGACTGGACAGATGCCATCTACGACTTTCTGCTCACAGGACGCCGTCCGGCAAGCTACCTGCTCCTCGCTCTTATAGGAGGCTTCCTGCTGATGCTTTCGGTCGGAACCAGCAAGATTGTCGCGGTTGCCGGAGCCATCGCAATAGCATTCTGTTCATATAACCTGCAGATCATCCAGGTGGGACACAACACCAAGATGCAGGCGATAGCATACTTCCCATGGGTGCTGGCCGGTGTGATCTTCACATACAGGGCTGCTCTGGCCTGCAGATTGCCACGTCGCTCCGCTCCTCGCAATGACGTAGAAAACAATGGGGTAAACGGAAACTCACACGTCATTCCGAGCGAAGCCACACACGTCATTCCGAGCGAAGCGTGGGAATCTTCATGGAAATCATGGCTTCCGAAAACCGTTCTTGGAGCAACCCTGTTCGCATTTGCACTCAGCATGCAGATCAAGGCGAACCACCTCCAGATCACTTATTACCTTGCAATAGTGATATTCGCATATGCCATCGGTCAACTGATATACATCTGCACTGACAAGGCACACCGCAGGGCACTTCTTAAGCGTTTCTTTGCAGCATCTGCACTGCTTCTGGCAATCGGCATCGTCGGCATAGCGACCAATGCAAACAAGCTTATCCCAACATACGAATACACCCCTTACACCATGCGTGGCGGCTCAGAGCTTTCATCCGACAGCGACAGCCACAATGACAAGGGACTCGACCTGGACTATGCCACAGCATGGTCATACGGTATCAGCGAGATGCCGAACCTCATGATCCCGAACTTCAACGGAGGAGCATCTTCCGGCGAACTTGCCATGGATTCAGAGACAGGCAAACTGCTCAAGAGAGCCGGACAGCCTAACCTCAGACAGACACTCAAACACATGCCTCTCTACTGGGGTCCGCAGCCTTTCACGGCAGGTCCTATGTATATGGGAGCAATCACCATATTTCTCTTTGTGCTCGGTCTGGGACTCTGCAAAGGACGAGAGAAATGGTGGATCGTAGCGGCTACCGTCATCGCGATATTCCTGGCATGGGGTAACCACTTCATGTGGTTCACCAAGCTGTGGTTCAGGTATGCACCTATGTATAACAAGTTCAGGACTGTTTCAATGGCCCTCACTGTGCTCCAGGTGACCCTTCCTCTGCTTGGTTTCTATACTCTGGACAGAATCCTCAAGGAGAAATATACACTCAAGGAGTTACGTAATGCAGGAATCATAGCATACGCATGTACCGGACTTTTCTGTCTTGTCTGCGCCTTGCTGCCTGACATCGCTGGCACATTCACAGGTGCAGTCGATGCCGGCCAGCCGGACATCCTCGTAGATGCGCTCAGACTTGACAGAGCGGCTCTTATGACAAAAGATGCATGGACATCTTTCTGGATGATAACCCTTACAGGCGGTCTCCTGCTTTGGGCTATGTGGCCTGCAAAGGTTGATGCTGTGGGCAAGGATGGCTCATTCGTCCGTAAGGGTCGTATGACCATTGCAGGCATTGCAATCGTATTCCTCGTTGCCATCGACCTGCTTCCAGTCGGCAAAAGATACCTCAACGAGAGCCATTTCGTGACTCCAAAGGACTTCACAGCCCATTATGAGCCACGCCTGGTGGATGACCTCATCCATGAGGACGCAGATCCGAATTTCCGCGTGCTGGACCTCAGCGTAAACACATTCAACGATGCGATCCAGAGCTATCACCATAAATGCATCGGGGGCTATAGTCCTGTGAAGCTACAGCGTTATCAGGACCTTATCGACAGGTATATAACTGACGAAATCTATGACATATATGATGTTGTAGAAGACGCTGCAACTATACAGGATGTTGAGGCAGCACTCCCAGAACTGAAGGTTGTATCAATGCTTAATGGTAAATACATCATCCTTGGGGCAAACTACTCTCCGGTTGTCAACCCATATGCATACGGCAACGCATGGTTCGTATCAGATTTCGTAGCTGCTGCTGATCCTGATGAAGAAATCGCACTTCTTGAGGGTACAGATCTCCGCAACACTGCAGTGATCGGCGATGACTTCTCATGGGCAAGATTGCCACAGGCCAAAGGCCTTCGCAATGACGTAGAAGAAACCATCCACAACATAACTGAAGACGTCATTGCGAGGAGCGACTGCGACGTGGCAATCTGTACACCATCAATCCAGCTGTCACATTACGCTCCAAACGATCTCCGTTACGATTTCAGCACCGACACCGAGCGCGCCGCCATCTTCAGCGAGATATATTATCCGAAGGGCTGGAAAGCATGGATAGAGCCTGCCGGTGCCATAGGAGAAGTGCGTAACGGTCACTACCAGCCGACTGCAGATGGCAAGTCCATCGAACTCTTCCGTGCAGATTGGATGCTTCGCGGAGCAATCATCCCAGCAGGAGAAGGACAGCTGATCATGCGCTTCGAGCCAGATTCATACCAGCTCGGTGAAAACATCTCCCGCGCATGCTCGATCCTTCTGATTGTCCTGTTGCTAGCCGCAATAGCCGGAATGTTCAAATTTCGCGAATTACTTAAATAGTTCTATCTCAATATATTACACAATTAAGGGTCGGTGATTTTGCCGACCCTTAATTATATATTATACTGATTACCAATAGGTTATCTGATTCACAAAATATCAGGAGAAAAGACCTGAGAGGAAGATAGTGATGATTGTCAGTGGACAGATGTAGCGGATAAGAAACCACAGGACTCCGAAGATCCTGGCGTTACGGCTGAGTGTGCCACCGTTGGTGAACTCATCATAAACATCTGTCTTCTTCATGCGCCAGCCCACAAAGAGGACCGTCAGCAAGCTGCCGAGCGTCATCAGAATGTTGGATGAGAGGTTGTCGAAGAAGTCAAACAGGTTGCCGCCGTCAATCTGAATATGCGAGAGCGGACCGAACGAGAGAGAACACAGGGCGCCGACTATCCAGCATATTGCAAACAGCAACGAACATGCTCCTGCACGCGAGAACTTCTTCTCCTCTACCAGGTATGCCACCGCCACTTCGAGCATTGAAATTGACGATGTCAATGCTGCTACAAGAAGGGCAAGGAAGAAGAGGATTGCCACAAGTCCACCTGCAGGCATCTGGCCAAAAACAAAAGGAAGAGTCTCGAACACGAGACCTGGACCAGACTGAGGATCAAGACCGAAAGCAAAGACTGCCGGCATTATCGCCACACCTGCAATCAATGCAAACATAAGATCAGAGACTGCTGTTGCAGCACTCTGGAACATGATATTCTCCTGCTTGGAAACATATGAAGCATATGTCATTATGGTACCGAAGCCGAGAGACAGGGAGAAGAAGGCCTGTCCAAGTGCAGCAGCGCAAGCCTTGCCTGTAATCTTGGAGAAGTCAGGGTTGAAAAGGTAATCAAGACCAGCAGATGCACCCTCAAGAGTGACTGAATATATGGCGATAGCCACAACCATGAAGAAAAGCAGAGGCATCATCACCTTGCTGAATTTCTCAATGCCGTCCTTGATACCGACAACCACTATCAATGTAGTGACAGCAAGGAAGACCGTGTGAGTCACAAGAGGTGCCCATGTAGAAGACACAAAGTCTGTAAACATTGAATGGAACACACTCTGAGATGCCTCCCCGGTAAAGGAGAATGTCAGCGATTTCAACAGGTAGTCCACTGACCAGCCTCCTATGACGCTGTAGTATGACAGCACGACAAGAGGCACAATGATGGTGAAAAGTCCTACCCAACGCCATGCAGAACCTCCTGAAAGGTCACGGAAAGCTGCATAGGCATTCTTCTGGCTCCTGCGGCCCACTACAAACTCCGAGATGAATATAGGCAGACAGAGAAGGAACACGAAAGCTATGTAAACAATTATGAAAGCAGCTCCACCGTTCTCGCCCACCAGATAAGGGAAACGCCAAAGGTTGCCCAGGCCTACTGCCGAACCGGCCATAGCCACAAGTGCACCGAACCTACTACCGAAACTATCTCTTGACATATTTAACGAATTCAAAGGAGTAACCGGATTCTTCATCGTGGAATAGTTCGGAACGCTCGGCTACCTGCCAGATTACAGGGTCGATCTCAGGGAAGAAGGTATCTGCATCCTCAATGACAGTGTGCACATGAGTCACCACAAGAGAATCCACCAAAGGAAGAGCCTGAGAGTAGATCTGACCTCCACCTATGACAAAGCATTGCTCAAGATTAGTATCCTCGGCAACCCTGAAAGCATCCTCAAGGGAAGATACCACTGCAACTTCTTCTGCTGTACTGAAGCCACGTGATACCACTATATTGACTCTCTTCGGAAGCGCACGGCCAATTGACTCGAAAGTCTTGCGGCCCATGATGACAGGACAGCCGAGAGTTGTACGCCTGAAGAACCTGAGATCTTCGGAAATATGCCACAGGAGCTGATTGTCGCGTCCTATGGCATTATTATCTGATATTGCTACTATTATGCTTTTTTCCATAAATTTCTGTGTATGAGATTGCCACGGTCTTTGGCCTCGCAATGACGTGAAGGTTTCGGACTCGCAATGACGTGAAGGTTTCGGACTCGCAATGACGTGAAAAATGTCGTCAGACTGCTACTACTCCGGCGATATGCGGATGTGGATCGTAATCTACAAGTTCAAAGTCCTCGTACTTGAAATCAAAGATACTCTTCACCTCAGGGTTGATCTTCATCTTAGGGAGCTTGCGCGGCTCACGGGTAAGCTGGAGTTCCACCTGCTCAAAGTGGTTTGTATAAATGTGAGTATCACCTGTAGTGTGTACGAACTCTCCTGGCTGAAGACCGCATACCTGCGCAATCATCATGGTCAGAAGAGCATAGGACGCAATATTGAAAGGCACCCCAAGGAACACGTCAGCACTGCGCTGATACAGCTGACACGAAAGCTTGCCGTCAGCAACATAGAACTGAAACATAGTGTGACATGGAGGAAGAGCCATCTTGTCAACCTCGGCAACATTCCATGCCGACACGATCATACGACGTGAATCCGGGCTGTTCTTTATCTGGTTGATTACATTTGAAAGCTGATCTATGGTACCGCCGTCAGGAGTCGGCCAGCTGCGCCACTGATGTCCATAAACAGGACCGAGGTCTCCGTTTTCATCAGCCCATTCGTTCCATATACGGACACCATGATCCTGCAGATATTTCACGTTGGTATCGCCTGCGATAAACCACAGGAGTTCATATATGATGGACTTCAGATGCAGCTTCTTTGTGGTCAGAAGAGGGAATCCCTCGCTGAGGTCAAAGCGCATCTGGTGGCCGAACACACTTTGTGTGCCGGTGCCGGTGCGGTCCGACTTCATGGTTCCGTTTTCACGGATATGTCGTAAAAGATCTTGATATTGTTTCATAGTAAAAAGATTGCCACGTCACTTCGTTCCTCGCAATGACGTAAAGGAATATTACTTTACAGAAAATGTGAAAATGATAGCCTGTTCATAGACTTCACCTGGGCGAAGGACTGGCGAAGGGTAGTCCGCCTTATTAGGCGCATCAGGATAGTTCTGGCACTCGATAGCCACACCGGTATAGTCCTCATATACATGTCCATCCTTACCGGCAGGGCAACCTGAAAGCCAGTTTCCTGTATAAACCTGCACACCTGGCTGGGTTGTAAACATTTCCAACACGCGACCACTCTCCGGAGCGTAAAGTTCACAGCAGAACTGGAGCTGTCCCGGTTCATGACCATCGATTACCCAGCAGTGATCATATCCCTTACCAATCTTCAGAGGCTCAAAATCTGCCTTGATATCCTGTCCGATTGGTTTTCCGCTGACAAAGTCCATTGGGGTTCCGGCAACAGGGACACTCTCTCCCAAAGGAATCTGGGTTGTGTCAGTTGGAAGATATTCAGAAGCATTCAACTGAAGCACATGTCCAAGGATATCTCCGTTACCCTCACCGTTGAGGTTGAAATAGGCGTGATTTGTGAGATTGATCACGGTAGGGGCACCCGACTCGGCAGTCAGCGTAAGACGAAGCTCGCACTCTTCGGTCCACTCATAACGTGCAACAGCCTTTACCGCACCTGGATATCCCTGCTCACCATCTTCAGAATAATACATAAACTCTACACCGCCCTCGTGCTCGCGGCTATCCCACACTTTGTTCTGGAATCCCTCAGGCCCTCCATGAAGATGGTTAGGACCATTGTTTATAGGAAGTGTATACTCTACTCCGTCAAGCGTAAACTTTCCGAGAGCGATGCGGTTTGCATATCGGCCCGGAATCTTACCGGCGCAAGGCCCGTCACCGAAATAACTCATTGGATCCGGATAACCGAGAACGACATCTGCAAGCTTGCCGTCCTTATCAGGAACAACGACTGAAACAATTCCGGCACCTATACTTGAAAGCTGAACATATGCGCCCGACTCGTTTTTCAGGGTATAAAGGAAGATTTCTTTTCCGCATGCTGCGGTTGCCCAAAGTTCTTTAGAGATAGTCATAGTAAATAGTGTTTTAAACTAACAAAATTAACAATAAATGTTAGAATACGCAAAAATCTGTATAATAGTGACAACATGAACCACAAATTGAATATTTGTCTAAAAATTTGTTAAATTGCAAAAAATTTAGACAAATATGATATCAAGACCCATACGCAGTATTGCAATTTTGTTTATCACAATACTGACATTACAATCAACAATATTAACATCTGCCAAGAATCAGACTCTGGAACAGAAGATACACTTCACACACTTTTCCGTCAATGAGGGGCTCTCACATGGAACTGTCGTATCATGTTGCCAGGACAGTCTTGGACATATCTGGTTTGCAACAAATGATGGACTGAACAGATATGACGGATATGAATTCCATGTTTACCGCAACATTGAAAATGAAGAAAATTCCATAGCAACCAATATAATAAAGACAGTGTACTGTGGAACAGATGGGACTCTATGGGTAGGAACCGAGACCGGCCTGTCAAAATACGATCGCAATACAGACAGATTCATCAACATTAACACTTCAGGCAAGGCAATCACAGGCATCACTGAACTTGAACATGAGAAAAAGCTGCTTGCTGCAGTCGGAGGAGGACTATGGATATTCGACACCGAGAGAATGTCATGGGACGATCAGACCACTCCCCATCAGAAAGATAGCTTCGGAGCAACCATTCTCTATAGCGAAGGCGAAAACATCTGGATTGGAACTCAGCAGGATGGATTGTTCTTATACAATCAGCAGACAAAAGAGCTGAGAAAAGTAGCCGAATACCCAGGACATCTGCCCATACATTGTATAAGCAGGCACGATGGAGCGATATGGGTAGCCACAGAGGGAGACGGACTTTTCCGCCTTGATCCTGAGACCGGAAGAGTAAGAATCTACGTTCACACAGAGGGAGCAAAAAACAGCATCAGCTCAAACTATGTCAGAACAATTTCAAGCGACATAGATGGAAGACTATGGATAGGGACATTCAATGGGCTGGACATTATCGAGGAAGAGAATATATCCAACTTCAGGAGCGACCCTTTCACTATCGGCTCATTATCTCAACCATCTGTGAGATGCATCATGAAAGACAATCAGGGAGGAATGTGGCTAGGCACCTGGTTTGGTGGCATCAACTATTGGCATCCCCAAAAGAACCGATTCAGAAACATCCAAAGAAGCATCCACGGAGACTCGCTCAACGACAATATAGTCAGCTGTATAGCGGAAGATTCAGACAACACGCTTTGGATAGGTACCAAAAGCGGGGGACTTAATCATTACTATCCGGAAACAGGGGCATTTGAATACTACAGTCTGAAAAAGAATCCTCACAATGAGCGTATAGAATCCAATGACATCAAGGCCATTCACATTGACGAGGAAGGCAGAAGGATATATTTTGGAGCCCATGCCGGCGGAGTCAACATTCTGGACAAGGAAAGCGGCGACATCACCAACTGCAATTATGGTAGACTAGGCTGCCCCCCCCTAGACGTATATTCTATAATTGCTGCCGAGGATGGCTATCTGTGGGTGGGAACGCTGAGCGGACTGAAAAAATTCAACAAACGCTCAATGACATTCGAAGACATTGACAAAGACTGCAACGGGAAACCATTAAGGAACCTGAGAATAAAATACCTGTTGAAGGACTCCGGTAACAGACTCTGGATCGGAGGCGAGAAAGGTCTGGAATGCCTGGAGATCACGAACAAAGGATTGCTCCCTTTCCACTCGGAAATACTGGAGGCAACGCGCACATCAGCATTTGTCAACTGTATCTACGAAAGTTCCAGCAAGCTCATCTGGATCGCTACATCCAACGGCATGCTATGCTACGACGAAAGGGAAAACCAGCTGATAAAATACAATATCAGCAACGGTCTTCCAAGCAACATGATACACGGAATAGAAGAAGACTCCTTTGGCCGCATCTGGATGAGCACCGATAATGGCTTATGCTGTTTCAATCCTTTTTCGGGAGGATTCCGTAATTTCAGTATATACGACGGTATACAAAGCAACCAGTTCAACACATACTCCCACTGCAGGCAGAGCAATGGAAACATGTTATTCGGCGGAATTTGCGGAATAACTGTGTTCAGGCCAGAAAACATGAGGGATAACACCTTCTGTCCTCAACCTCAAATAAGCAGACTTTCAATTTCAAACAAGGAAATCCGACCAAATGACGGTTCAGGAATACTGGACAGAAATATCCAGGTCACTGAGAGAATAAGCCTTAGACACGAACAGAACAATATCTCAGTTACACTGACAGTCCCGAATTTCCTCGCCGGACATAATAACACATTCGCCTACATTCTTGAAGGATATGACAAAGAGTGGACAGAAACGACACAAAGGACAATCCTATATTCCAACCTACCACATGGCAAATATAAGCTGAAGATAAAGGCTGCGAACAATGACGGAAAATGGAATGATGAGCCAGTGACGCTTGACATACACATAAAGCCTATGTGGTATAAGACACTCCTGGCAAAGATCATATTTGCATTGCTGTTCATTACTGCCATAGCACTCGCCTACTGGATGATCGTGAGAAAAAAAGAGGACGAAAACAGGATTGAGCTTGAGAAACAGGAAAATACCCACCAGGAAGAGATCCATCAGATGAAGACGCGCTTCTTCATCAACATATCCCACGAGATGCGTACTCCGCTCACTCTGATCATCAACCCTCTTCAGGAGATGATAGCCAAGAGTTCGGACACATGGATGCGCAAGCAGCTGAGATATGTGGAAAGGAACGCCAAAAGGCTTATGCATCTGGTGAACCAGTTGATGGACTACAGAAGGGCAGAGCTTGGAGTGTTCAAGCTGAAGATACGCCCAGAAGATGTACACAAGATCATCAAAGAAAATTTCTCCTATTACGAGAACCTGGCCAAGAGCAAGAACATACGCTATTCTCTGCTGTCAGACCTGGAAGACAAGACCCTTTCCCTTGATGGCAACTACATCGAGCTGATTCTTAATAATCTGCTCTCAAATGCCTTCAAATACACAGACAACGGCAGCATTACAGTCCGTGCGACCCAGCACGCCAATGAATTCATCCTCGAGGTTTGCGATACCGGCAATGGAATTCCAGCCGGACAACAGGACATGATATTCGAGCGCTTCTATCAGATTGACAACGAACACATAGGAAGCGGAATCGGCCTATCACTGGTACAGAGACTTGTGGAACTGCATCATGGAAGAATTATCCTCGACAGTACTGAAGGAAAAGGATCAATATTCACTATCATACTACCGCTGAATCCAGACGCATACTCTGCAGATGAGATAGAGAATATGAGCCGGGATATTCATACAAGCAACTCGCTTGAGTATTATATGCTCGACACGGAAAGGCAGACTGAAGACGAGACTGTAGCTACTGAAGGAAAGATAAGCGGTAGGATACTGATTGCTGAAGATAACGAAGAGATCCGGACATATATGAATAACGGTCTATCTCCGATGTACGATACTATTTTGGCTAAGAATGGAGAGGAGGCCCTGAAAATTGCCAACGAAAACGAACTCGATCTGATCATTACGGACATGATGATGCCAATCATGGATGGCATCAAGCTATGTTCTAGCCTTAAGCAGGATCTATCAACCAGTCACATTCCGGTCATAATGCTTTCAGCCAAGGCTGAGAAAGAAGATGAGCTGAATGCCCTCAAGAGCGGCGCAGACGATTTTGTTGCCAAGCCATTCTCCATGTCCATCCTAAAGGCCAAGATTGGAAACATCCTCCGTACCCAACATCGTCTGCAGAATAAGGTCAGCAAGTCCATAGAGATAACTCCTGAAAAGATCAGTTTTAACACGATGGACGAGACTTTCCTTCAGAATGCAATCAGCATAGTGGAAAAAAATATGGACAACAGCGATTTCTCCACAAAGGAGTTTGCTTCTGAGATGAACATGAGCCGTTCAAACCTACACCTCAAGCTTAAGGCTCTCACCGGAGAGTCCGCACTTGACCTCATCCGCAGAATACGTTTCAAAGAAGCATGCAGATTGCTGAAGGAAGGACGCTACACTATAGCGGAGATAAGCTATATGGTTGGATTCAATACTCCGTCGTACTTTGCAACCTGTTTCAAGAAATACATAGGCTGCCTTCCGACGGAGTATGTAAAAAATCTAAAGTGACAGGACGTACTGCTTACCATCCACAGTGACAGTCATCCTGCTGGCAGTATTGAACACCGCAGAAATCTCCGGAAGATCCGAGGATTCAGCAAAAGGATGAATGACTGTGATGAAGCGTATCGGATTTGCTGTCTTCTGAACAGCAACGGCACAGCATGGACGCTGCTGACGGGCTCCGATTGCATTGGAAGTATAAGAGGTTCCCGTCTTAGCATTGAAATCAGAAGTCAATGATGTGCCGCTGAAACAGAAGGTCTCAAACAGCATATTATTGCCATCTGTGAAATCTGTTCGGCAGGAATATGAATCTGAGCCCTTGGCGAACACCACGTTTCCAGGGCAGAAATGCCAATTCAGTTCAACACTTCCTTGTGCTGAACCTATTGCAAAGTCCACAACCACAAAGAACCCATCTTTTATTCGGAATAAAGCTCGTTCATGACGAAGTGCGCCATATGACTGATTGGAAGTATAAACCATATCGTAGACATCTGTCTGAGCCGACTTCTTGAAAGTTCCAAGCATCTTGCCATCTGCGATTGTTGCTCCATCTAAAGTCAAGGTATTATGCTGAGAGGTTGCTCGAAATGAATCCCTCAGAGCATTGTCTGAAGCAGAACCGCCATAGGTATAGACACCAGCGTCCGGAAGGAATCTTCTTCCGTTACAGTACAAAGAGACCGTACCGTTATCCGGTTGACAGTGCCACCATCCACGCTCATTGTAGTTATTCTTAAGGATCATCATCATATCCTTCTTCTCCCATCCGCTTCTGAGCATATACCATCCGGTAGACTGATAAGAAGATATGAGATTGTCTGGAGATGTCCCGCTTGCATGCTCTGTCGCCATCCATGCAAAAGAAGGCTCATCAGGAAATATCTCAGCATATTTGATGAAGTTCTTCTTCAGCACTGACTTAGTCCAGCTTACCGAGCGTGTATCATTAAAGTCTTCGATAGAATAATCCGGATACACGATATCTCTGACAAACAATGCCGCATTTCGGAGCTTCTCAACCAGACCTGAAGGAAGTTCTGCCTCCCTTTGATTCACGCAAGCCAGATTGTAAATCTCATAGAAACTGTTCACTACGGATATGTGGTAGCTAGGGTCCATCTCCTGCTGCACTCCGTCTGGAGCAAACTGCAGTTCCATCTGCTGAGCCAGATCCGTCAAGGCGTCCGAAAGCCATGCATCCGACCGCAGGAATTCCGGCATCATCGCTGCCGCATGGTATATAGCGTGAACCTCATACAAACGGTGATTGCTGGCTGGCTCGTAATACTTGTTTGCGAGCATGCACTCCACACAATCATGGAAGGCTACCAGCATGTCTGAAAGAAACTCCGGTGTGAAAGACGGAGAATGCTTGTAATACTCCAAAACATTTAAATGTGCATTTGTCCTGGAGGTAGCCTGAAGGTCGGTCCACATATCATAGAGCGGATGACTTCCCGCAATCTTGTATGATGATTGTCCGGCTACAGGACATGGATATGTATCGAGCCAGTCGGAATACACCTCCATGAATGACTTTACATACTTCTCATCCTTTGTGCCCCAATAAACACTTGCCTGGTATTCAATCCATTGGTGACGGTGCTTCTGAGTCTTGAACTGCGCCTCGGTTACAGGCAGAAACTCCCAATTGATACCACCAGATTCGTCCATAAAAGAATAATACAAGTCTTTCCCTTCAGCAGTCGTTCCTTCCTTGTAGCCTTTCACATAGAATCGATACCCGTTCTCCTTCAACGCCTGATCAGCGATATTCTTGGCAGAAGAAGTATACGAAGTTGAAGACAGATTAACATAAGGATTCACTACAGAGGTTCTTGTCCGGTAATAATCCAAAAGGGCTTGGGCGGCCTCATAGATATATCCTTCCTCATATAGGTTTCTGACTTCCGTCATACCACCCGCCTGGATATCGATGACATCAAATAGTCGAGGATTGATAAGAGCATTCTTTGTAGGATCAGGGAAATTCTTTCGCACAGCGGAAGTCATATCAATAGACATCACTCCCCTTACATTCGGCTTGAATGTGAGGTTACAGGAAGTGATTTCGCGCGTATAAGTAGCCTGATCAGTATGGAGCTTCACAATAAGAGAGGATACCTGACAAGGCAGCACTGCAACCCAGATGCGCATCCTACCATCAGAGGCCACAAGATTATCGGCCATGACCGACACAACGTTTGCCTTAGCAAACGATCCATCTGGAGTCAGAGTCCGCTTATCGACATCGAGAGTACATGATCCGACCAGCTGAGCCTGCTCATCAGCCGTCAAGGTTACCGACAGTATCTTCTCTCCCGGGGAAAGATCAGGAAGGCTCATGGTAATGTCGGCATGAGCAACAAGTCTGTTCCACATAAGAGGTATCGCCTCCGACGAAGATGCTGATACGAGTTCAACGGCACGAGCCACCATAAGGTCAGCAGACGGATCAAAAGAGGCCGCGGATGGAGTCTGCTCAGAAGGCACGGTCACTGATACCTCAGGAGCACCAGAAAAGTCTCCAGAAATACAGGACGAGGGATACAAGGCATGAAAACGGATGTTCTTGCCACTCACCCCCTCAGCACCCACAGGAACGGCAAACTCAGCAACCTCACCACCCTGCTCAAGAGCCTCAGAAGTATATAATTTTGTCGCCCAGACTCCGTCCTTGCTATAGGTTACACCGATTTTATCTCCTGCAGACCAAAGAATCCCCCTGCCGTCCCAAAGTGTCTTTGAAACAGGCATTGCTGACGAGAATCTGAGCACTACAGAACCTTCAGGCTCCAGATCAGGAGTCAGTTCTGATGTGCAGGAAAGAACGGTGACTGCTGACAAAGCAGCAATCACCGACTTATTTAAAAGATTCATAAAGATCTATTACTAGTAATTTCCAAGCTCCTCAGAAGAGTAACCGTAGCCGGCACGGTCCTGTGCAGCAGGTGTTGTTGTGCGCTGCGCGCCATTTGTAGTGGATGATACATTTTTCTCTGTACCAGCCGTATTGAAAGTACCGTAGTACTTAAGATTATCCTCATATCCAAAGACGCCATTTGCTGGATCCCAAGTTTTTACAAGTGGATTAAAAGTCAACAGTCCTGGAGTGTTTTTCGTACCTGTACCAGTCAATTTTCCATTATTCAAGGCTTTGGTAGCGCCTGTAACATAGAAATAATTGCCAGTCACATTAAGTTCGAGTGAAGAACCACACTGCACAGGATATATATAATAGGTTATTGACGTTGGTAGCTGAGACTCCACAAAGAAATTATTGTGAACCTCTACCATATTTTCTAACTTATTAACAAATACATAACCATCAGTTTTAGTAACAGCATATGATACAGTATTATTAGTTACTTTCAAGTTATTGATTGTTGCACCTGTCGAACTTTTAGACCTATAGCCGTGCGCCAACTTAAAATCTTTAAGAGCTGCTGACTTACCATGGAACACATTATTATGGAACACCACATTGTTCACAGTTGATTGAACTCCATTAAAATACAACACATATGAGTTTTCATATGTTGTCTCTACAATATAGTCGCAATCTTCCATTACAAAATAATCCATAGTAATCGCATCACCAAGCATCCTCACAAAAGCATTTCCTACTCCACTGATCTTGCAGTCGTAGAAAAGCATGCAATCGTAACTGCTGTTCAGACCGGATGTCTGATTAAAGAAACAATCGGTTGACGAATCAGACGCATCACGATTTGATGTAATATCTAGGTCAGCACATACAAACTTGCCTCCATTTTTTGGTTGCATAACGGCATGCAATGTAAATGGTGCTCTCTTAGACGGCTCATCACCCGCTACTACCAAAGGCCCAAAAGCCTGTGTTGAAGTAGCTGCATTCTTAGACTCTGCTCCCACAAAATAAACACCGTCAGCTGACACTGATGGAGCACCATCGTTCACATACTTGGCATAAGCATCCTCTGCGCCCTTCTGGACTGTAAGATGGCTATAAGTAAGAGCAAATCCGTCGTTATACTTAACGTAGTTACTTTCATGAGCCTTATATGCTGCCGCAGGGATATTGTTCTGAGTGCGGAATATCTGGTTTCTTGAAAGAGCTGGAACAGCACCGCGTCTGATGATCTGCTGAGTACCTTCGTTCATACCGAGAATAACAGAGAATCCCTTTGTGAACTCAGTAGGAAGAATAGTAAAGTAATAGTCTCCAATCTCAAGATCTGCACCTTCTGCATCGCGGAGAGTCACTGCAACCTCAGGCTTTGGGTTAGCTGTCACCTTTGGATCGCCATCGTTCCATGTAAGGTTGAACTGTCCTGCGATCACCTCGTTATTGTTACCGATGAGAGTAAGAGACTTAACACCAGAGACCTCTAGAGGGAACTTGATAAGGGTGCAGACATTCTTGAACTCCATTGTCGTGCTTCCAGCCTCAGCCTTACCAACAACCACAGCGCAGTCGTCAGCCATAGAGCCGGCCTTCACTGTCTGCTGAGCCTTGATCTGAGTTGTGAATACACCATTATTAAATGAGTGACCAGAGCTGAAAGGATAGATAGCATAATACTCCTCAGCTGCTGGATCTGCATTACCAGCAAGAACAACTGATGCGCCAGAAGACTGAGCCTTGAATCTCTGTCCCTCATCAGCATCTCCATTCATGTTTGATCCATCAAAAATGGCCACCTGATCGCCTTCGATCCATTCCACTGACATTCCGTCCTCAGCAAGGACAGTCTTTGTCATCTCAGAGCAAGCAACGAACTCCATAGGAACAAGATTCTTTTCAGGAGCCTCGACTCCAGGGTTCTGCTCCTTAACGCATGATACTGCAGCAACCGCAGCAATTGCAAGATACAATATTGTCTTTTTCATAATTTTTTCTCCCATAGTTTTAGATTGCCCAACCATCTTGATCTTCAACGAGGCCGAAGTCCTCTATGGTGTTGCCGCTTGCACACATAATACCTTCAGAAGCTATCTTAACTTCTGTTACTTCAGGGCTTTGATAGACGCCCTGGAAATCAATTAGTTTCTTTTTCATAATAGTGTTATTTAAGTTATTGTTTCCTTAATCCGACTGTATAGTTCCTTGCATTGACCGTAGTCAATGTAAGTATTGTCTTTCCATTCTCCTGTACGGCCTGAACATCTCCGTCAGACGAAATTATCTCGAAATTTCCACAAAGTACCAGACTTGTCTCAAACGGTTTTGCTTCCTCAGAAACTTCCTCGATAGTGAGGTCATTCATGTTAAGCTTCGATGCTCTGCGCATGTCAGGTTCACAAAGACTCAAGACATACTGACCTTCCCCCTTATCTTCCAGTATGTAGGCCAAAGGTATGTTTACACTCTGCACAATCATGCCTTCAAAGTCCATATTGGCATCAAACAAGGCTGCGCAAACGATACCGTCCTTCTCTACAATATGAGCCGAAGCATCTTTACGCAGTACCTTTACAGGAGACTCGGCCACCACAGAAGCAGCTGCAGCCTTATCCTTGATCATATAATATTCATATCCGGCGTCCTTAGGTGCCAGTCCATGATCCACATAGGCGATGGTTCTTTTTCCTTCCTTGGTCAGCTGCACATTTCCTTCCTTTACAACATAAGCAAAAGAGGCATCCTCATATACACCCTCGGCTTTCTGCTTACCTGCACCCTTGAATTCCTGGAACAGTGTTGTAACAACAGGAGATTTCCGGTCTGAACAGCTGACACCACTGCCAAGACACAGCGCCATATTCTTGAAGAAGAAATAAGACTTATCAGCACGAAATGTGGAATCCAGATACACATCATGCAGCCTTACAGAGAACATGGCGGCATTTTCCGCTGCATGAACTCCGGCAAGGAAAGACTGGTCAGAATAGTTTCTATGATCGGTAGTCTTATCATTATATGCCAGCTTCTTAAGAGAAAGAGCCTTTGATGTAGTTCCTGTTATGTGATTCCAGTCATATGTTTCCTCAGACGGATGGAATGATCTGTTGCCGTTTCGGAAATCAAAAAATTCAAGATGGCCATTAGATATCCATCGTCCATATCTATTCAATCCATTAGTGCCTGCCTCATAATCCCAGATATATCTGCTGTATCCCTTCACATTAAAATGCACATCTTCATCTTTGGAGACGAGCAGTCCGGAATATGGCATAAACACTGCACCCTGAAGCATTTCCTGCGGTTCACATTTATATGAAGTCGCCTTGGCTACTGCCTCCATCTCGCCAACCGTAGTCATATACGACATATCCGAGTTGACACCTGTAACATAGCTCATCCATGCCGGATCCTTCGCTGCCTTATTATATACGTCATTAAAAATCGCTAACAGCTCCTTGTCCGATCCATCTTCGAGAATGATCATGTAGGCATAAGCAGGGAGCACTTCGTGAAGTATCGTCTGACCCTTAGGGAAACGTCCCACCGTGCCAGCCGGAATATCCAGGCCTGCCGAAAGGAAATGGAACCTCTTCAGCGCACTCTTAATATTCTGGATCGACTCGTCAGAAAGGGCATAAGGTGTCTTGTCCAACATCAATGCTATCAGTGCTCCGGCATAAATAGCCTGAGGATAATAACCGCTGTTGTAGGCAGTACGGTGGTGATAACCGGAATAATCATCCTTAATCAGGTCCAAAGCACCAGGCGCCTTGCGCATAGCTTTATCCATATATCTCTTGAATGCGGTCAAAGCCAATCGTTGCTCTGTTGAATCGGCAATAGATAGCGCGTATATAAGCTTTCCCACAGACAATGCGCGAAGGTCGTCTGAATTGGCTCCATCGCATGGATCAAGGTCATAACAATTGCCGAACATGGTAAACCAGTTCATCGCAGCACTTTCACGCGCCCTCATCTGTGGACTCAATCTGTCCTGAAGCATGAAGAAAGAGTAAATATAGCCGGCACTCCTGAGTTTTTCCAGCACTATTGTACCCATGGAGCTTCCGTCAGCCCATCCCTGGTCACTGAACCAGTCATAGATAAAAGCCGCCTTTTCTAAACTGGATTCATTTCCGTTCTTGAGAAAGTCCAAAGCCAACGGGATGAGAACCATCTCATTCACGGAACGGAACATCTTGAGTTTTTTACCATCCACAACTGAGGGTCCGTCAAGTGTAAAGAGTGGCTCTCCCACTGGTGTTCCGTCTTGATTGTATCTTAGAGGTATCTTCTCTGCCTCCACCAAACCTTTGGCGATAAATATCTTTTCAGCAGAAGTCCTGATCTTTACATATTTATCCTTAGGAAAGTCACCTGCTCCAAGACACCATTTCATCAGTTTATCCGAAATTGCTTGAATCTGTTGATCTGTGGCATCTATCATATCATCAGAAGGCTTAGCCTCCCTATACCTCATGATATCCGGAATCATTGAAAAACTGGTTCGCGACGTACTGTATTGGGCATCCTCCATGTATTTCCATGGAACCACTTCCGGAAACTGAAGCATATCCATATAAAGAACGCCAGAAGTCTGTGGAAACTCAAGCTTCATCTTGGAGATGATATCCTTGCTGGACTTTCCCATATCCTGATGGAACTTTGCCCAAAGAGCTCTCCATCCTTTGAAGCCCAAATGGAAAGGCATGCGACAGACCTCACGGTCATCAGAAGTCAAGAATACCAAGTGCAGGTCAGCAGGTTCACTTCCTTCATCATACATCCAGACCTGAATACCACCATGTCTGCTTCTAGATGCATCAAACATTCCGAAAGCATTCTCCAAAATCACAACAGAACCTGGCTCCCAGGTTATTTTCAGCGACGATGATCCAAACTTATAGCGCATACCTGACAATCCCACCTTGGCTTTTTCAGATTTCCAGGCAAAAAGATCAGCTGTCTCCTCAAAAGACAAAACCTGAGCGCCCACTCCGGATGACACTAGCATCATGATGGAAGACATCAGAACATATATAAGTTTTCTTTTCATGTTTTACCAGTTTGGATTCTGAGTGCACGATTTCATCAAATCAAGATCGCGCTGTGGAATAGGCAGCAGTTCGTGCTTACCCTTTACTGTGTATTGTCCTACAAGATAATAGTTATTTGCCTGCGCGTGCCATTGGTTCAAATCATTGCGGGTCTGCATTATAGACTCATAATAGATACCCCATCTGACAAGATCCTGCTTACGGTGTCCCTCGAAACAAAGTTCGTGAGAGCGTTCATCGCGTACTGCCTGTCTGAACTGATCGTAAGAAAGACCTGAAAGATTTGATAGACCCACTCTTCTGCGAACAATATTTATGGCCTCATATGCGTCATCCGTAGGTGCCTTATTCAGTTCGTTCAAAGCCTCTGCATAAAGGAGAAGCACATCAGAATAGCGAAGGACATACCAGTTGGTGTTGGTATAGTTAGCATCTGAAAGGTATGTATCGGCATACTTGATCAGATCCCATTTTGCCGGATAAAGCTTGCCGTTAAAAGGCTTTCTTTCGCTATCGGTTCCGTTGATTGCAGCCTCAAAGCCCTTTCCTATAAGCTTTATATTCAAGTCATCATCATACTGATAGTCTGCAAAAGAAAGTTTCCACCTCTTGTCAACAGTATAATTCTTCCACTGACTTATAAATGTTGGGATGACATACCAATAACTACTGATTCTGATAAAATCTGTCTTTCTCTGAGGGGCTGGCACTCCGTTCCACTTGCCGATTCTGCCGACTGGATCTCCGCTGGAAATGACATTTGCATAGAACGGCACCTCTATCAAGCTCTCCTTTGAGTCCCAAATACCATTAGCCGTATTATACCATAACTGCTCAAAGTCGTCCAAAAGTCCATGTTTTCCGGACTCCACCAGAGGCTTGGCTGTAGCCACAGCCTTCTGCCACTTGCTTTCGTCGCACACTGGATATCCCGCCCATGTGCAATATACCTTTGCAAGAAGGCCTATTGCCGCTGCCTTGGAGAAACGATAGGCATTTGATGCACGGTAAGAATCCTCCGATGCATAAGGCAGGATCTTTACGGCATATTGAAGTTCCTGTTCAATAAACTCATATACCTCTGCCGCAGAAGACTGGACAAATGTTGACGGATGCTGCTTTGACTGCTCTGTTGAAGTCATGAGGACAATGTTACCATACCAACGGACAAGATCGAAATAGAACATTGCCCTAAGAGCACGCGCCTCAGCCATCATGACAGCAGCTTTCTGCTGTTCAAATGGAGTAAAATCCTGAGCAGCTACAGAAAGTTTCTCAATAAATGAATTGGCATCATAAACGGCATTATATAGAGCCGCCCATGTCTGCTGAACCTGCGCCGCTGAAGTTGAATAGAAGTTACATGGGACATTTCTCCAGCTATCGGTAGAACCTCCACTCACCACTGCCTGATCTGTTCCCAATGTAAAATAAAGCGAAAGATGGTAACCGTACATGTGTTCATCTGAAAGGTTTTCATACACTCCAAGAAGCACAGTTTCCGCCTCTTCCGCATTTTTCATATAGTCCTTAACTTCCATTTCAGTGAAAGAGTGCTCATCCAAAGAACAAGAAGCAAAGGCTGCTATAGCTAAAAATGAATATATAATCTTTTTCATATCCTATCCGCTTAGAATTGAAGTTCAACACCGAAAGTATATACATTGCTCTTAGGATAAGCTCCCCAGTCAAAACCTGGCATAAGCGGGCTTGACAAAGTATTTACCTCTGGGTCGTATCCACTGTAATTTGTAAGGCAGAAGAGATTCTGCGCTGAAGCGTACACACGGAGTTTGCTTACGTAGAACTTTCTTGTGAAGTTTTCCGGCAGTGTATAACCCAGAGTAACGTTCTTGAGTCTGAGGTATGAAGCATCTTCGATAAAACGGGATGTTATATCATACTTGATATATCCTTCAGCAGAATGGATCTTGGTAGACGCATTATCTTCCCTCCATCTGTCAGCAACTTCCGCCAATGTATTGCCTCGTCTGATGTCAGACATTGTAGTGTACATTCTAGTGGCATTATAGACGTCGTTGCCGATGCTGTACTGGAACATAACACTGAGATCGAAGCCGTAGAACAGGAAATTATTTGTAAGTCCTCCATATAGAAGAGGATAACCGTTTCCTATGGATGTCCTATCTTCGGTTGTGATCTTGTTATCGCCTGTCATATCCTTATACTTGATCACTCCCGGTTCAGGGGTGATTCCTCTTGGACTCATGTCAGCAACTCCAGGTTTAAGAATCCATTCGCCATCCGGATTTACGACAAAATCCGAAGATTGGTACACACCATCATACACATATCCATACATATCTCCCAACGAAGAACCTACATAAGAGATATAGTCATATTCTGTGAAATTGGTGTTAAAACCGCTTCGCGACTGCATGTATTGTGTGCCGTCACGAAGAGATACGAGCTTATTCTTTACAAAAGATACGTTGAAATCGGTTGTCCAGTAGAAATTTCTTTTGTTGAAATTCACCGAGTTGACCGAAAACTCAACACCCGAGTTCCGGATCTTGCCGATATTCTGCCACTGAGAGCCAAAACCTGTCACGTAAGCAAGATTCTGTGCTATAAGCAGGTCTTTTGTATCCTTGATAAAGGCATCAGCGGTAATGTTAAGGCGGGAGTCAAAGAATCCTAGGTCAAGACCTACGTTGGTAGTAGTAGATCCCTCCCATTTCAGATCATAGTTTGCAATCTGCTTAGGGGTCAGAACTATCTCCTGACGATTACCGTCAGCATACTTGTTCAGAGAATACAGATCCATCGAGAGATAGTTAGAGATCCTGTCATTGCCGACAATTCCCCATCCAGCGCGGATCTTGAGCATGGAGATCTGATTGACATACTGCATCCAAGGTTCCTTCTTCATGTTCCATGCTGCTGAGAAAGATGGGAAGAATCCCCATTTATGCTTTGGAGAAAAAACAGTCGACGCATCAGCTCTAGCTGTCGCAGTCAACATATACTTATCGGCGTAGCCATAGAATGCACGTGCAAAAAACGACAGACGCAGACTCTCGGTCCTTGAAGTATTCACTGATGCAGGAGTACCTCCTAAACCAAGGTTGTCATTTCCGAGATTATCAAACGGAAAATCCTTTGCCTGACCGAACAATAATTCCGAACCCTTGAAAGAGACCTCATGACCAATCACTGCATCGAGGTTGTGCTTCTTATTAAAGATCTTCTTGTAGTTCAAGGTATTAGTGTTCTGCCATCTCACATCCTTTGTCATGGTACTCTCGCCCCAAGGTCCTCCGGCACGATAGGCCTGACTGGTGAGGCGGTCGTGATAAAAGGCATCACGGCGGCCATAGTTGGCATTATATGTTCCTGAAGTCTTGAAAGTAAGACCTTTTATAATCTGAGCTGTAAGCTGAACGTTACCAATCCACTGCTCTCCCTTACGGATATAATCAGTATTCTCAGCCTGTATAATAGGATTGATCATATTGGAATCAAAGCTATTGTCCTCCTCTGCAGTAGGGTCATAAGGAAGATTTCGAAGTTCGTTTGCAGTGACCTTCAGACCTCCCACAGGACGATAACGGAGCAGATTTGCAAGCTGGCTTCCACCGGTACCTATTCCTGAACGATTATAATTGGTATAGTTCAAAGATCCTGTGAAAGTAAGCCAATTAGTAATCTTCTGATACAACTTGATACGGGCATTGTCTTTTCTATAACCACTATTGGCAAATATACCGTTCTCGTCAAAGTGAGAGAAGGACACTGTATACTGAGATGTCTTGTTGCCACCTCTGATGCTTACATCATGACTCTGCGACCATGTAGGGCGGAATGCCTCAGCCTGCCAGTCTACATACTCATCAGCAGAAAGATTCTTATAGTCTTCCAATGACTGATATTTATATGGTATTCCATTTTCGTCAGTACCGGAGTTAAAATATGTAGAGGCGTATTCAGGGTATGTCTCAAGCTGAAGGGACACAAATTCGTACGGAGTAAGTGTCTCCAATCTCTTAGCCAGCACCCTATAGCTTGCTGAACCGTTATAAGTCACCTGAGGCTGTCCTTCACGACCTGATTTTGTAGTCACAAGCACAACGCCGTTTGCAGCGCGCGCTCCATAGATTGCGGAAGCAGAGGCATCCTTGAGATACTCAATCGAATGAATATCCTGACTCGCAATGAAATTGATGTCGTCCACCTCGAATCCGTCCACAATATAAAGAGGAGAGGCATCTCCATTGGCAGTTCCCACACCGCGGATCTTTATGTCATATCCGGCTCCAGGTGTACCATCTGCCGCTGTGACGCTGACTCCGGCTACCTGACCTCCAAGGGCCTCAAGCACAGATCCGGTCCTGAACTTCTCAAGAGCTTTCGAGCTTACGGAAGCGACAGAACCTGTAAGATCGCTCTTCTTCATGGTACCATAACCGATGACGACAACCTCATTTAGAAGGTTTTTGTCTGGTTCCATTGTAACATCTATATTGCCGCGGCCGGCGACTTCCACATTCTGAGCAGTATAGCTTATAAAGCTGAATGACAGAACACCGTCAGCTTTTACTTGTATAGAATAACGACCATCCAGATCGGTAACAACACCATTTGTCGTACCTTTCTCTGTCACACCAGCGCCAATCATAGGAGTACCGGTCTCATCATAGACGGTACCCTTGACTGTTATCTTATTCTGAGCTGACAGAGATATTGTCAGCATCATTGCGAAAAATATCAATATATATTTTTTCATACCTCGTATTTTTCAGTTTAGAATTCAGTGTCAAACCAGATTAAGAACGGATACATCTTATATGGGCTTACTCCGCTACCCGGATCCTTACCCTCGTATCCTAGAATAACCTCAGCCGCAAAAACTCCGTCTGCATATCCGTCCTCCAGTTTCCACTTCTCCGGTGCAACATACAATGTCAGGTCATCCTTTATATAAGCGATATTCTTATCCAATGTCTTGTTATATGAATATACCGGAATCACGTTGTTATATAAACTTCCGCTTGTACCATAATAACTGTTCCATAAAAGATTCAGGAATGTTCCTGCCGTATTTGGATCGCCATTGACATGAGTCTGAGGGCCACCGATATTCCAATAGTTTGCAGATCTTCTGTAGGTCATTCTGATATGAGACTTATCAGCCAGCTCCACTCCGTCAGCATCCTTTATGGAAGGAGCCGGGAAGGTACCACCTGTCTTTGGATTACACTGAATCACAAATGGAGTATACTCAATAGTATATTCCGGCACACCGGACTTCGCTCTTGGAGCATTGAAATCAAAGAAGACCGGTACGCGACATACTGTCTCACCCACTGTGCCTTTACCGGAAATGATATCTACAATCAAAACATGAGCACGCATATTATCAATTGATGTCAGCACCGACGGGTCAAGAGTGATATCACCTGTTTCTTCGTCTATAGACGCATACTTGATCTTGTCATCCGATGTCTTGACCTTGCTTCCATCAACAAGTACGAAACGGACATTATCCCAATCCTTTATATCACTGTTTTCCTTATCAACCGACACAACGACTGCATCACTTCCCTTTATCCTATGCTGGCTTGCATAGTCAGAAGCAGGAGTCAATCCTAGGTTGTTACCCCATGATACCTTAGTGAAGAAGTAAGGATTCTCGACAACCTTCAACACAAAATTATCTGTCATGGATCCCTTGTCATTAGAGACCTTTACAGTTACGACATATTCTCCGAGAGGGACTTTATTTCCTCTTGCCATAGATATCGCTCCTGTGAGCTCGTCTATCGTCAATCCGGACAATGCTTCAGGAAGGTCTACAAAAGCAAAACGAACATCATCACCATCAACCTCCGTCGGATCAAGACCACATTCTGTATTAAACCACATGGTTACATCCTCATAAGAGAGTTTGGATATCGGTTCAATATACTCCACGATAACAATTTTCATAACCTGGTCAAAATCCTTGGTTCCATAAGCATTGGACAATGTGACAGAAACAAGAACCTCATCACCGATCATAAGTGAATTCTCTTCCGAAAGCGTAATGACTCCTGTACTCTCTTCAATTGTAAGAGGGGTTCCTTCCGGATAGACTGACTTAAGTGAAAATCTCAGATCTTTCAAGGAAGCGACATAATGAGGAGGCTGGCTCGTAAAGCCAACACCTTCTTCCACTCTTTTGACAGCGGGTTCGTAAGAGAGCTCGACGGGAGGTGAGACAATTGCCACCTTCAATGCCTCCGCAAAGTATCCCTCCTCAGATTCCATTGTCACAGCAGTGGTCAGGAGCTTCAAATCAAGAACATAATTTCCTGGGACAAATCCTGGATTCTTGATAATAGACACAACACCTTCAGCATTGTCAATTGCAAAGAACTTATCCCACTCGTCTAACGCCTGTCCATCTCTACGGACATTCGCTATATGGTAGCTCTTGATGGTGATGTGTTCACCCTCGGTAATCACTTTTGATGTAGGAAGTTCCTCTAGAGAATTCACATCATTCACCTGGGTAACAAAAAGCTCCAGTTCCGCAGGATCCATTGATATCCCTTCAGGCACCGGACGCATCAGGTTAACCTTGACCGCATCAGGAAATTTATAGAGCTTGCCGCCAGAGACACATGATATGCTTATCGAATAAAGCCCCACCTGCATGGATGCAGTGGTCCTTATCTGCAATTCTCCAGTACTCGCCTCAACAATGAACGCCTCAGTTTCACACTTGTTTCCGTCAAGAGTAATATCATACACATTGAAATCCGTAGGAGTCTGACCATAGTATGTCGGCTTTACATTCATGTTGTATGAAAGTCCGATGTCTGTAACATCAGGATAGAAAAGCATGAAACCGCCACCATCTGACAGTTCGTTCTTTGTACAGGCCCCAAGCACTGCTACAGCAAGCAGCAGACCTGCAATCACCTTATTGAATAGTTGCTTCATATCTTTTAGTTGAGATTGTACGATAATGAATAGTCTGTTCCGTTGATGCTTACCTTGACAGCAGCACCACCGTTTCCGTGGAATGTTCCTGCATTTTCAGGATCCGGATTATCTATGAAGATAGCAGAGACCTCCTGCGAGTCAAATTCCGCTGCATTCCCAAAAGGAAGAATAACTGTTATAAAACGAGCTGCCTTGTCTGCCTTTTTGGTAACAGATGCCTCATACCACCATCGCTGTGTTCTTTCATTTACAGCATTTGAAAAATATCGGGTATTGTACGTGCACTTAAAATCGTCAGAAGTTTCCGAGAAAGTCCTCAAGAGAAGATTGTTGCCATCAGAGAAGGTTGAGTGTGCACCACAGTATGTTTTACCGGCATACTCATCAATGATTGTAACATCTTTACCAGACTGTGAATTGCCTGGACCGTCACCAGCACCACCCCAAAGGTTAAAGTTGAGGTTTACCTTACCCTCGTTTGTTCCATATGCCTCATCCACAAGGACATAGAATTTCTTAGCTACAAAGAATATCGCTCTACGATGCGTCAAATCAGCGTACGACTCATTTTCAGTAACCACTAGTTCATACTCAGACGCTGTCTCTGACTTCAAGTGCTTGCCAGCACGCTTGTCAATAAGGTTAAAACCTTCCTTAGTGATGGTATTGTGCATGGAAGTCTCACGATATGCGTTCCTTGTAGCCCCCTCGTTATAGGTATAGAATCCTGCGTCTGGGAGGAAATGACGGCCATTGACATAAAGAGACACGTGTCCATTGTCCGACTGATTATGAAACCATTTCTGCGGATCGTTGCTATTCTTATGTATCAGCATTATCGATTCCCGATCCCATCCGCTTCTCATCATATAATAACCAGAGACAGGATAAGATGCAAAGGTAGATATAGGCTTCACTCCTGAGGCACCTTCGTAGGCTATCCATTGCAGACCCTTATCATCAGGGAACATTTCTGCATACTTCCTGAAGTTTTTTGTCAGAACTGACTTGTTCCACGAATCTGCATGAGTATCACCTATGATTTCCACCGAGTAGTCAGGATACATGATATCCTTGACAAAGTTCACTGTACCGCGAAGGCTTTCAATGAAGTCAGAAGGGAAATCAGACAAAAGTCCATTCAGCTGAGCAAGCTTGTAGATATCGTAAAAATCAGCTATAGCGCCGATATGGTAGCCCGGATCAAATTCATTATGAACACCATCCTCATGGAACTGATTGTTAATCTGCGCCGCCATTCCGTCACAACCCGCCTTATACCACTCAGAAGCATCCTTGAACTCAGGCATCAGGACTCCCGCCATATATACAGTCTTTTCCTGCGAAAGTCTGACATTGCTGCCTGCCTCCTCGTACCAATTGAGTGTTATATTCTTGATATGCGTGTGGAAAGATAGCAGGAACTCTGACAATACTGCAGGAGTAAAAGCCTCCGCTCCTACATAATAGCTGAATATGCTCATCTGATCATGAGCCCTGACCGCTGGCTGCAGTCCCCACCATGGAAGATCATATGTCTTACCCTCGCCGCATGGAAACTCTTTTACCCAGTCAAAATAGACTTCTATCCATGCTCTGACATATTTCTCGTCACCTGTAGATTTATAGACCTTAGCTTGAGTAAGCATCCATTGATGGCGATGAAGCTGTGATTCAAACTGACTTTCGCCCTGCATTGCCTCTGGAATATCCCAATTGATTGAGCCATCCTCTGCAAGGAATGAATATCCAAGTCCATCAGCATCGACATAATCGGACACCTTGAAACGATAGCCACCTTCCTTAGTCGCCTGATCAGCGATACTGATCGCAGCCGAACTTGTATATGGTGCTGCCAACATACTGACAAACGGATTTATCACCGACCTGGTGCGATAATAGTTCAGCAGTTCTGCCGCTGCACTCGCAATATCACCGGCATCGTAAAAATATTTGACATTTTCCAAGCCTGGATATTCCAGATCAATAAGTTCAAATACATCGGCATTGATTTCAGAAGGATCGCCAGACGTAGTACCAGGAATCAGCTCCAAGTCCGGATCCCCAACAACTGTTTCATAATTTTCCTTTGTCGAGCATGCCAAAGCAGATATTGCAGACAAACAGAAGATCAATACTTTTTTCATACTTTTGACGTATCAGTTTTACAACGTAAATTTGCTACAAAGTTACCTAACTACATCAACCCAAGCGTATTACTTTGTTGCCGAATATTTCAATTCTGAATCTTGAATTTAAAATTTGTTGAATCATATATCAAATTTGTCAAAAACATAAAAATCGCAACAAAACTCCATATAATTGCAACAAACCTAAACAACAAAGCCAGAAAGCATTAATAACTTTGTTATTAAGAATATTCAAAAACAAATCATAATGAAACTCAAACAACTATTTATCGCTACAGGCATCACAATCTTATCCGTATCTGCCTGTAAACCAGCCAGTAAGACAGAAGATTACAACTGGATCAAGACAGGCATTGACAGAGCACACCATCAGCTTATGCTCACAGCACAAGAAATTGATGGAACAGGCAAACTTCCTAGATCAATCTGGGCAGGATACGATGTCAATATGCTAGAGCAGCAGCTTGAAAGACCAGTAATAACAGATTCTTTGAGAGCTCTTCCGGCAGCAGACAAAATAGGCACACGCCGACTTTGCGACATTTATGACTGGACAAGCGGATTCTTCCCTGGCTCGCTATGGTATGTATATGAAATGACAGGCGATGAGAAAGTCAAGGACGAAGCTATAAAATACACAGAAATCCTAAACCCTATCCGTGAATACACTGGAACCCATGATCTAGGATTCATGATAAACTGCAGTTATGGTAATGCTTTGAGACTATCTCCAGCAGATACCATCCCGGCAGTTATCGTGCAGACAGCCGGAAATCTATGTTCACGCTTTGACGAAAGGGTCGGCTGTATCCGCTCATGGGACTTCGGATATTGGAATTACCCTGTCATCATTGATAACATGATGAACTTAGATCTTCTCTTCAGTGCAAGCAAACTCTCTGGGGACCCATATTATAGGGAGATTGCGATAAAGCACGCAGACAAGACAATGCCGAACCATTTCCGCGAAGACTACACATGCTGGCATGTGATAAGTTACAATAATGACGGAACCGTAGAAATGAAGGAAACCTATCAGGGAAAGGCTCACGACTCGTCATGGGCGCGCGGACAGGCATGGGCTGTATATGGATACACAGCCGCTTATCGTGAAACGCAGGACAAGAAATATCTTGACTTTGCTCAGAATATTGCAGATATGATCATGACAAGAGTCAAGACAGAAGATGCTGTTCCGTATTGGGACTATGACGCTCCTGTAGTTGAAAACACACCACGCGATGCATCTGCAGCAGCTGTAACAGCATGTGGACTTCTCGAGATGAGTACATTGGTCGAAGAAGGCGGCAAATATTTCGATTATGCAGAGAAGATTCTCAAGAGTCTCTCCAGTGACGCATATCTGGCTGCAGCAGACCAGAGCCAAGGATACGTCCTCATGCACTCAACAGGTTCGCTTGCACACGGATCCGAGGTAGATGTCCCTCTAAACTATGCAGACTATTACTATCTTGAAGGACTGCAGCGATATATGAATATCAAGGGCATTGAATACAAAGACCTATAATATGAAAAGACGTATTTTCACATTTATATCAGCCATAGCCATTACCTTTACCGCAGCCGCACAAGAGGCCCAGCTCAAGACAGAAGTATTTGACCTGATCAATCTTGACTATCCTGGTCTTGAACAGGTAAAGGCTCTTCATACAGAAGGCAAGAATAAAGAGGCATCAGAGGCCCTTTTGGGATATTACAGAAACCGTACAGGCATCTGTACCCCTGAAATAAAAGATGTCAGCAAGGTTAAAATAAGCAAAGAGCATCAGCAATGGGCAGATGATGCTTTATCGCATATCTTCTTTGTACACAAAGGATATCAGCCTTCATTCCACTACGGAGATGATATCAATTGGAAGTATTGGCCTGTAAAGGACAATGAATTGCGCTGGCAGCTGCATCGTCACAAATGGTTCACCCCTATGGGTAAGGCCTACAGGGTAAGCGGGGATGAGAAATATGCCATAGAGTGGACCAAGCAATACATAGACTGGATCCGTAAAAATCCTTATGTCAACATCCGCAAGGCTGAGTTTGAGATTGTAGCGGACTCGCAATTGAAGGAAGATGCTGAAAATACCAGATTTGCATGGAGACCTCTTGAGGTTAGCCACCGTCTGCAGGACCAACCTGTACAGTTTCAGCTTTTCATTGACTCCCCTGCGTTTACGGCTGAATTCCTGACAGAGTTTCTCGTAAATTACCACAAACACGCAGAGCATATCATGACAAACTACTCAAAGCAAGGCAACCACTTGCTGTTTGAGGCCCAGAGAATGCTATGTGCAGGTTCGTTCTTTCCAGAGTTCCGAAATTCTCAAGCTTGGAGAGACAGCGGAGTGGAAATCCTCAATAGAGAGATCCAGACACAGGTTTATCCGGATGGAGCTCAGTATGAGCTTTGCCCGCATTATCACCTTGCAGCCATAGAAATTTTCATCAAGGCTCTTGAAGTAGCCGATATCAATGGCTTCAGAAACGTCTTCCCACAGTCATACATAGACACCATTGAGAAGATGATCATGTTCTACGCCAACATCAGCTATCCGGACTACACCAATCCTTGCTTCAGCGACGCACGTCTGGTAAAGCAAAAGAACATGATCAAAAGTTTCAAGGAGTGGTCAAATCTTTTCCCAGACAACATGGCCATTAAATATTGGGCTACAGAAGGCATGGAAGGAGAACTTCCGGGAAATCTTTCAATAGGATATCCTGACAGCGGATTTTATGTATTCAGAAACGGTTGGGGTGACGAAGCCACACAGATGGTCGTAAAGGCCGGTCCTCCTGCATTCTGGCACAACCAACCTGACAATGGAACCTTTGAACTTTGGTATAACGGCAAGAACCTCTTTCAAGATTCCGGTTCCTATGTCTATGCCGGAGAAGGAGAAGTCATGCAATGGCGCAATTGGTTCCGCAAGACATCTTCACATAATACTCTGACATTTAACCTCAACGACATCGAAACGACTGACTCCAAGACTCTTTTATGGAAACCTGAAGGAGATGTTCAGATTTTGGTTACAGAAAACCAGAGTTATGAAAAACTTAAGCACAGACGCAGTATTTTCTTTGTAGAGGGAAAGTACTTTGTGATCGTTGACGAAGCTGTAGGTTCAGCAAAAGGTATGGTTAACCTGCATTATCAATTACCACGAGGAAAATGCACCAGCAACCGTACAAATCTGGAATTCTGTACTAGGGCAGATGACGGCATCAATGTAAAGCTCAGATGCTTTGGTCCTGAGGGCACATCAATTGAGATGATGGATGGATGGGTATCTACAGAGTACATGAAAAAATTCAAGAGGCCTCATTACAGTTTCAATGTAAAGAAGATGGACAACAAACCAGTCAGATACATCACTGTCATCATGCCTGGGGAGGGTTCTATCGAAAACACAAAGATAACAGCATCCTTCATTGACCCATACTTTAATCAGAACGGCCTTAAGCTGATGGTTAAAGTGGGCAAGGATAAGAAAAAGATTCTTGAATATACATTATAAACATGCGAAATATTAAAACCTGCGTCCTTCCTTTAGCCGCCATCGGCATGTCGGCCTGTGGAGAAACCGATGTGCAAGAACAGCCGAACATAATATTCATCATGACCGACGACCACACATCGCAGGCCATGTCATGCTATGGAGGGAATCTCGTTGAGACCCCGAACATGGACAGAATATCCCACGAGGGCATCAGATTTGACAACTGCTATGCAACAAATGCTCTTTCGGGACCTTCGCGTGCCTGCATCCTCACCGGTATGCTTGGCCATAAAAACGGCTTTACCGACAATGCGAGCTGCTTTGATGGTGACCAGGTCACATTCCCGAAACTGCTCCAGCAGAACGGATACACCACCGGCGTAGTGGGAAAATGGCACCTCATAAGTGAGCCACAGGGGTTTGATCATTGGAGCATTCTGACAGGGCAGGAAGAGCAGGGAGATTATTACAATCCCGAGTTCAAGGAAAACGGCATTTCCATCAAAGAGGAAGGTTATGTTACCGATATCATTACCGACAAAGCCCTTGAGTTCATCGATGATGTCCATAATGAAAAGCCGTTCATGCTCATGCTCCACCACAAGGCCCCGCACCGCAACTGGATGCCGGCACCACGTCATTTAGGAATGTTCAACGACACGACCTTCCCCGAACCTGAAACTTTGTTTGACGACTATAAGGGTCGAGGTGAAGCGGCACGTAGTCAGGACATGTCTATAGCCGGATCCCTGCAAGAGGAGTGGGATTTCAAGCTTCTCACACGAGAGGAGATTCTGGCTGGCAACAACAGGCTTTACAACGTATATACACGCATGCCGGAGGAGGTGCAGCATAAATGGGACAGTGTCTACGCAGGCCGCATAGCAGAGTACCGCAGCGGTTCTTTGAAGGGCGACGGACTGATCAGATGGAAATACCAGCAGTATATGCGCGACTACCTCGCCACGTTGATGAGTGTGGACGAGAGCATAGGAAAAGTTCTGGAACACCTGGAAAAGATCGGTGAACTTGACAATACTGTCATCGTATACACGTCAGACCAAGGATTCTTCTTAGGCGAACATGGATGGTTCGACAAAAGATTCATGTATGAGGAATGTATGAAGATGCCTCTTGTCATCAGGTATCCGAAGATGATAAAGGCAGGCAGCAGGACAGAAGCAATCTGCATGAACATAGATTTCGGTCCTACATTCCTTGATATTGCAGGGGTAGAGATACCGGAAAACATGCAGGGCCGTTCTTTCAGAAAGGTCCTTGAAAACGAGGGCGCCATACCTTCAGACTGGAGGGAAGCCGCATACTACCACTATTATGAATATCCTGCAGAACACTCTGTAAAACGTCATTACGGCATCCGCACAGCCGACTGCAAGCTGATTCATTTCTACAACGACATTGACCAATGGGAGATGTACGACATGGAGGCGGATCCTCATGAGATGAAGAATATATATGACGACCCCGCATACGCTGAAAAACGAGCCCAGATGCACGCATTGCTCGAGCAGGTGCAGCAGGAGTATCAGGACATTGACCCTTGCGAGAAGGAAACAGTCCTCTTCAAGGGCGACAGAAGAGAGTTTGACAGAAGAAAATAGATAAATATATGGATAGGAGAGATTTCATAAAGACTACAGGATGGTCAATGTTGGGACTGGCTGCTTCAGGAAGCCTACTAGGTTCATGCACACCTACAAGCAAAGAAGCCAGAAAAATAATGCCGAGCCCCTCTGGAATGAAGATGTTCTGGGGAGATCTCCACAACCACTGCAACCTGACTTACGGTCATGGTGACATGAGGGACGCATTCGAGGCAGCAAAGGGACAGCTTGACTTTGTCAGCGTCACCCCACATGCCATGTGGCCGGATATTCCAGGAAAAGACGATCCACGTTTAAGTTGGGTTATAGACTATCACACCGATGCTTTCAGAAGACTACGCGATGGCGGATACAGAAGGTATCAGGAGATGACCAAGGAATACAACAAGGAAGGAGAATTCCTGACATTCATAGGATATGAGGCTCACAGTATGGAACACGGTGACCACGTTGCCTTGCATCATGATCTTGACGCTCCACTTGTCGAATGTTCGTCAATAGAAGACTGGAAAGAAAAGTTCAGGGGACAGAAAGTATTCGTGACTCCGCATCACATGGGATATCAGACCGGGTACAGAGGCTATAATTGGAAATGCTTCAGCGAAGGTGACCAGACTCCGTTTGTAGAGATGCTCTCAAGACATGGACTTGCAGAGGGCGACATGAGTGACATCAATTACCTGCATGATATGGGACCACGCCAATGGGAAGGAACAATTCAGTATGGATTGAGCCTTGGTCACAAGTTTGGAATCATGGGTTCTACTGATCAGCACTCAGGATATCCAGGTAGTTACGGAGATGGTCGAGTAGGTGTCCTTGCAGAGAGTCTTTCCCGTGACAATATCTGGGAAGGTCTCCGCTCACGCCACACCTGCTGCGCTACAGGTGACAAGATCAACATTGATTTCCGTCTGAATGACGCTTTCATGGGCGATGTGACCAAGGGAGACAGAAGACGAATCTATCTTAATGTCACAGGAGAAAGCTGCATAGACTATGTAGATATTGTCAAGAACAATAAATTGATTGCAAGGCTCAACGGACCACTTATCCCTGTGATACCTTCCGGTGATACAGTGCGCTGCAAGATAAAGATGGAATATGGATGGAACCGGGAGGAGAAATATGTTGCATGGAACGGAAAGATATCCATTGACAAGGGCCGGATCCTAAGCGTGACCCCATGCTTCAGAGGAGCAGCCTTTACATCTCCTCAGGAAGGCGAAACCGAATTCCATACCCATATCAACAGAATCCTTGGCGTAAGCGACACAGCCGCAGAGCTGGCCCTGCATACGACAAAGAACCCTAACACGGTTACTCCTGCTACCCAGGCAGTGATTCTCGATGTGGAAATGCCTCTTGACGGAGTCATCACGTCTGATTTCAACGGCAAGGCATTCAGCCATACACTTGGAGAACTTCTCGAAGGCTCACGTTCGCACTTCATGCGAGGCTGGCTCAGCGAGGCCGTGCTTTTCAACAGAGCGATGCCGGAAAGCTGCTGGAGCATTGAGCATTACATGGAAGACTGCGAGCCGGAAAACGACACCGATTTCTACTATATACGTGTACGTCAGAAGGATCAGCAGTGGGCATGGAGTTCACCGATCTGGGTGGAAAGATAGGATTATAACCGACTACAGACATGAAGAAATCACTCTTGTTCGGTCTTGCTGCACTTCCAGCGATGGCATGGGCACAGGATAAGCCGAATATCATATACATAATGACAGACCAGCAAGGTGCTGAGGCTATGAGTTGCGCAGGAAACCCTGACCTTCACACGCCTAATATGGATTTATTGGCTGAAAAAGGCATCAGATTCACTAATGCATATTGCGCCTTTCCTTTGAGTGGTCCGTCACGTGCAGCCATGTTCACCGGATATATGCCAAGCCAGAGCGGAATGATAGAGAACGAGATACCGCTTGTGGATTCTCTCAGAACCAACACGCTCGGTTCTCTTGTAAAGGAAGCCGGATATGATTGTGCTTATGCAGGAAAATGGCATGTGAATACCCTCAGCATTCCGGATGAGGAGTTCGGTTTCGACAACATCAAGGACAATGGTGATATTGGGCTTGCAGAGGCCTGTGTGGACTATTTAAAGGAAAGAGACCGGAAGAAACCCTTCTTTCTGGTAGCCTCGTTCATCAATCCGCATAATATCTGCGAATATGCCCGCGGACAGAAGACTCCTCATGCAAGCGTCCCTCAATGCAGTCTTGAAGACTGTCCTAACCTTCCTGAGAACTTTGCTGTCTCTCCCTACGATGCATCTGTCCTGAGATTCGAGCAACAGCAGAACTATAAACTCTACCCTACCACATCATACACGCCAGACGACTGGAGAAGGTATAGAAATGCTTATTACAGACTTACCGAAGCAGTTGATGCAGAGATAGGAAAGATTCTGGCTGAAGTGGAAAGGCAGGATCTGTGGGATGATACCATAATAATCTTCACTTCAGACCACGGAGATGGCAACGGAGCCCACCAATGGAACCAGAAGACAGCACTCTATGAGGAAGTTGCAAGTGTTCCGATGATTGTATGTCTTCCTGACGGAACCAATGCAGGAACAGTATCAGACGCACTTGTCAATAACGGCACAGACCTTCTCCCAAGCATCTGTGAGTGGACCGGGGCAAAGATTCCAAACGGAAGACCTGGAACAAGCTACAAAGATGTAGTAGAGAAAGGAGAGCTAGGTCAGGAGTATATCATCACAGAAACAAACTTCAATCAGACTTCCGGTACATTAGGCTGGATGGTTCGCACCAAGGATTATAAATATGTATTATATGACAAGGGACAACACCGCGAACAGCTGTTTGATATGAGAAACGACCGGAACGAGATGCGAAATCTTGCAGTCGAGTCAAAATATCAAGAGATTCTGGCCGAACACAGGGCGTTACTTGAAAACTGGCTGAAAACCACTCCAGGACCTGACCGTCAACGTCATTTGAGGTTTATCCCAAATTAGAGCCTTGTTATCTTGCGAGGCTTCCTTACTGCTTTGTGGGCTGCTTTCTGAGCGAATTTGATCTGCTCTGGAGTCAATCCTTCAGGATAATATGTATTACCTATAGGATTTGCCCCAAGAACAGCCTCAAGCCAGGTACATGCAGCTATATATCTGCCGAGAGGACGACTGAGATGGAATCCGTCTCTTGTAAGATCGTCACCTAAAACGGTTCTTGCATTCTGGATAGCTGTACCTGACGGGATAATGAGCTTGATTCCAACCTTAGGGGCCTCTTGATATACTGCAGATATGATTGCATTATACATCTTGAGCTGATCATTTCCGTAGTTAGAAAAACCTTTGTGAGTCGAATGTGGAGCGTATGCCCATGTTGCATGGAACATTAGTTCTGCCTGTGGCTGACGTTCCTTTACAAACTCAACGAGTTCAGGGAGCCATGGATTGTATGATTCGGGCTTTCCAGAAAGGGAGCTCACCTGTTGAACGCTGATGAAGTCCCATTCCTCTTCCGCAAGTACCTGCTCAAGAGTATAGTTCCTTATCTCAGTCTTATTGCCTTGAGGATCAAATTTACGGTATCTGTATTTCTTAAGGTTACCTCTAAGGTTGTTCACGTGGCGTTCAAGCGAGCAGCCACCGATGTACATGTTGCCGATGACGACTGTAAGTCCTTCGGCCTGCGCCAGAAAAGAAAGATGCTCTTCTACAGCGTCCTCTGAAAAACTATTGCCTATCGCAAGAACCTTTATTGTATCTCTCTGAGCAGCAAACGAACTTGCTCCGAATATAAGCACGCAGCTCAATAGCAATACTATTTTCTTCATATCTTTAAATTTATCTTGTAATTACATACTTACCTGCAGATCCGTTGAAATAGATTGTTCCTGCAGACTCTGATACCTCAACTGTTTTCAGCAGTTTGCCGTTCGTGAATACCTTCCAGACTCCACCAGCGAGATCTGTAATCAAAATCCTGTATTCCTTTTTACTCTTTGACGGAATCTCGAAACTGAAGTCTTCGTTCATCTGCGCTGACGATCTGTTGAATATCACAAGTCTGTCTGCAACCTCGATTCCTACAACCTTTACCGCATCTATCCTCTTGACATGCAGTTTACTGTTACTATCTTTATCTGACACCTGGATGACATTAAGGAAACAATCCTCGGCAGCCTCCGTAGATGGTGTAACCTCAATTCTCCATGCTCCTCTTTCGTTACATGGGTCTGGACGAGTTGTTGCTGCGTTCGGATAATTCTCACCAAACACCCAGAACTCCTTTCCAGGACCTCCAACCTTCTCAACATTCGCCTTTACAGGAAGAAGCACATCGCAGTGGAGCTTTCCGCTATCACCGTTCCTGGTTCTTGTCACAGTAAAATCAGTCTTTCCTATCTGAGGCTCTTCAATAGAGTGAAGTAGCCAGAATTTCTTGAACGACGGGTCAGAAGACACAATATGATCATATATAACCATCACTGCCGGAACTTCAGTCACAGCACCTTCCGGATTCCTGTCCGCATTACCCTCCGGTTCGAGATTAAGGAAGACAAAAGAGCGTCTTACATCGCTAACCTTGGAAGTATAAGCTGCTGTTATGTCTCCCTTGATATACGAATACTCTGGTGTATGTGCATCCGGGCCATAATCATGAGCCAAAGTCTTTCCTACGGTATAGCTTTCGCTGAGCAGATCTTCGAAGCTGCGGCAAGTATCCCATCGGTCACCTGGCATTCTCTGTCCGCCATCGTTTGCAGCAAACTCCGTCTTACCTGCACCACCATAATTCCAACATGCAAATTTCTCGTCCGGATCGTAAACCAGAAGTGAATTATGTGCAATTGTACGTTTGAAATAATTCTTGTTATGCGGACTGTTATATCCACCGGAAGAGCCTTGATATGATCCTGAATCAATAGCCAAAGGACCTCTATAATATATCTGGAACGAGCCTCCGTCCATATGCTGATGATTTCCGTAGAAGTGCTCATTGATCTTCATTTCGGCAACCACGCTGTTCTTTCCCCATCCGGTTCTTGCTATCATCCAACCGAAAGGTGTTCCGCTGTATCGTGTCAACGGAAGGTCATCAGGAGCCTTTCCCTTAAGGTCAAAATCTCTCCACAGCAACTCCAGCATAAGCATATGGGTCTCCACATTCGGCTTGCGGTCATATTCATATGCAATATATGGATCATGGTAATAACTTGCTGCAAGCATAGCCGGCATGGAATAGTTCTGTGGTTTATTCCTCTTGGCCGGATTCACATCACCTGCAGGCAACATCTGCCCATCTGGACGTCTGCGATAGATCAAGTCATAAAGAACATACTGCTGAGATGGATCGTAAACAGCTCCCGCACCCATCTTGTCCAGAATCCACAAAGAATTCAAGTCATTTGTAAATCGTACAGTTATATAGCCGCTTCCTTGATGATAGTTGCCTCCTGCATATGTAAAGTTACGGACAGGGATATAATCCTGAAACATCATCTTTATCACGTAATTATACATGTCAGGATATTCGTCATATATAGCTATGCCGCATGAAAGCATATCCCTGAGAATCATCCATTCTGAAGAATGGCCGGCAATCGGCTCGGTCCTCTTCGGAGGATAGTGACACTCCATTGTCCCTGCTATCCTGATGAACTCGTCAATATATTTCTGACGTTCCTGATCGGTCATCTTGTCGTAGCACCAATCGTAAATCATTCCTCCGACCATCATCATGGTTCCACTGGCACGGGAGAGGTCGTTCTTGGTTCCGAAATCTGTCTTGCTGAGGGTGTCCAGCATTGATGTTATGGCAGCGCGTGCCTGCAGGCTGTCTCCGTTAACCAGATAATCCAAAGCCTGAAGCTGAACCTGCGAAGTAACTCCGCGCATCTTTGCGTAATATCTGAATCCTCGATCTTTCTCTTTTGCTTCTTCTTCAGCTGTCCTTGGCACAGATGCATCATGAAGTTGCCTGAGAATCTTCTGTCCCTCCGAATGCAGCATCTTTTCCTTTAATGCAGGTATATCATTCGAGCGCACGAAAAGTCTCGGATGCTCTATCGGAGGAAGAGGAACGCTTATCCCATCCATATCCATCCAAACAACTTCGGTCTGCTTCCTTTCCTGTGCATGCATTACGCATGAAAGCTGTATGATCACAGCTATAATCAAAAATCTCTTCATGGTATTCCGAATATACAGCACGAAGATAGGCATTATCTTGTGGTGTACGGACTGAGGTTGTTGCAATTTATATTAAATTTGTCCAATCTCAGATTTTACATATCCATGGCCATTGAAAATCATAAAGATATCTTTACGTTATCAGATGCAGAACGTCTGGTCGGCCCGTTGGCTTTCAACCTGATGATAAAGCCTGCCGGGTCGCTATGTAATCTTGGCTGCAGCTACTGCTACTATCTTGACAAGGCTGAAATCTACAAGGGTAAAGAGCCTGTGATGAGCATGGAAATGCTGGAAACCGTGGTCAGAAAATATATCGAAGCATGCGAGGTGCCTCATGTTACATTCAACTGGCACGGCGGTGAGCCGCTTGTCCTGGGGAAAGATTTTTTCAGAAAGGCAATGGAGTTCGAGCGTAAGTATGCTGACGGGAAGGCAATCCACAATACTATTCAGACCAACGGAATATTGTTGGACAAGGAATGGACGGATATCTTCAGAGAAGGGAATTTCCTCGTCGGAATTTCCATTGATGGTCCTGCGGAAATCCATGATAGATACAGAAAAGACCGGAAAGGTGGTCCGACTCTCGAAAAGGTCCTTCGGGGTATTTCCATCCTTCAAAGGGCAGGTGTGGAATTCAACACCATGACCACCATCAACAAAGCTTCAGAAGGAAAGGGAGTCCAGGTTTATGAGTTTCTCAAGAGCATCGGCAGTCATTATATGCAGTTCATGCCGGTGGTGGAGCATATCAAGGACGGCAAGATCGTGCCTCCTGGCACAGTCGAGGCAGAAGTTGCTCCATGGTCTGTATCAGACATAGGATTCGGAAAGTTCATGTGCGATATATTCGATACTTGGATAAGAGGAGATGTAGGAAAATATTTTGTAGGGCATTTTGATGCGGCATTGGCAGGATGGTGCGGAGCACAGCCTGGCACATGCGCCTACGCGGAAACATGCGGAGGAAACGCCGTAGTAGAACATAATGGAGATGTCTATATGTGCGACCATTTCGTTTATCCGGAATTCAGACTTGGAAACATAAGGGAAAACTCCTTGAAAGAAATGCTGAACTCCATGGAAATGATCCGCTTTGGTCTGAACAAAAGGAATTCCCTGCCTTCGAAATGTCTAAAATGCCAGTGGGTGCGCATATGCAACGGAGAGTGTCCGAAGCACAGATTCACCGCAGCCGATGGCAGACTGGAGGGCCTGAACGCCCTATGCCGCGGATATGAGATGTTCTTCAATCACACAGCACCATACATGCAGAAAATGCGAGACATTATCTTCACTGCACAAAAACAACCACCCCGTCCATAAGGACTCAGCCGTGGGGTGGTTGTGCTGAACGTTATTTAGAGTAGAATGGCTGCTTTTTATTTGTCCGGCCTACTTGACAGGCTCCAATATGATCTGTCCCTCAAGCGAAGCACTCAAAGCGCTCAGACTGTCGAAGGTCTTCTCATAAATCACGCCGTTTGCGTCTGTAAACTGGAATTTCACGTCATCTGTAACCCAGTCATATTTATACTCGCTGCGGAGGCGAAGCTCAAACTCACCGGAAGCACCTATAGTCACCGTTCCGATGCGATTGTATGTAGGAAGCATCTCGAATGGAACGAATGATCCTGCCGGAATCTCTACCACGCCTGATGACGAACGATAAGCAAGTCTGCCAACAATCGAGCTGTTCTGAATCTTGAAGGTCTTCTCATAGAATACCACCTTGGATTCGTCTGAACGTATGACGATCTCGCCTGCCGATACGATTCCCTTTGTCTTGAATGGGATGCTCTTCCTTTCTCCCACCTGGCTTACTGTCGCCATATCATCCTTGTTTGCCTCAAGCGTTCCTTTCCTTTCGGCATCGCGGTCTGCCGCAACATGATAAATGAAAATTCCTGGTGAAGGGTTGGAAATCTTAGCCGGATCATACAAAGGACTTGTCTTATCCAATTCCAGCATCGGAGCTGAAATCTCAATATCGAATGCTGTTCCGAATGGATCCACTGACTCTGTACCGTCATTTGAAGTAAAGCTGGTGATATCAAACTCAAGATTGACTGACTGGCCTGGGACATAGCTCATATTGACCTGGTCTACGACTTCCTCATTCTCGCCCTGAACGTTTGTTCCTACGTTCGCATCCTGGAATCTGAGGGATGCCGCGAAATGGAACGGATGGTGCGTTGCAAGTTCAAAGACACAAGACTTATATTTACCCGTACCTGTGCATGTTCCGTCCGGAGCCACATAATTCATGATGATAAGATCTCCGGAGTCTCCAGTAGTTACAGAAGGGAATCCATACGGATTTGATGCTATACGTATAACCTCATCGGCCTTCGGCTTCATAGTTTTAAGATGATATGTAGCACCGCCTCCAGGGGTAGAGTTTGAGTTTCTGAAGAATCCCAATACTCGTCCTCCCGATGCTGACCAGTTTGCCGGATCAAGATTCTTATAGAAGTCAAAGAAGAATGTTCCGGTATGGTCGTGATTGTGCTCAAGATTCTGAGAATAGAGCAGGAACTCATCTACATTGTAACCATCTCCATCAGTGGTGGAGAAGTCCTGATTCGGTGATATATATTTGAAGTGTGTTGCTTCTCCATTTGGATTTGTAAGCGTCACATCAGCCTCTGCTGCAGAAGCGACAACCTCTCCAAGGTGAGACTCGAACTCTACAGGAGCATTTATCTTCTGTGGCACAAGGTAATAATAGATATACTCATCGGCCGGAGTTCTTGCTACGTAGGACTTCAGATTGTGGATGAGGATTCGTGCCTCAATCGCATCCTGGAATGTTGCCGTCTTGGAAAGGCTTGCAAAGTGAGGGGCCTCAACAGTCAGGACAACAGTCTTTTCATTTTCCTCCGTATGATCCAGAATAGTCTTAAGGTATACTCGCTGGATTCCCGGCTCGGTTACTGTCAGGACATACTTATAGCCGATTCCATTATCTTCTCCATATCGTTCGTCGTCGGCTCTGATGATCGGAAGGACCATGCCGGAAGCGTTACGGATATCCATATCATTCACTGAAATAAGCACATCCATAGGAAAAAGCTCTGCCGGGCATTCCTCAGGTATGGTAAACATCATTGTGACGTTTTCTCCTGATTCCTTTCCATAAACATTCGTAGTGATCCATGCCGGCTCAAACTTCTGCTCCTTTACAGTGATGACCTTGATCTTTCTGGTCAGACGACCAGATTTCACAAGAAGAGTACCCTCACGCTTCTGAAGTTCACCCATCTGATTGAGTTCAACACAGATGGCTCCTCGTCCGGTTGCGGCGTCATAGGTGTGCGTAAATGCTGACATCGCAACATTATTTCCCTCGACCCAAGATACCTCAGCTGCACTTGAAGCTCCGGAACCTGATGCAGTAAGTGTGTAATACAAGTAGTATTCATTAGGGCTCCTGAACTCATCCTCACCGATCACGACATATGTCTTGTCGACAGAAAGCGTGTTCACTCCGTCTGTAAGAGTGTTGATCTCATCTGAAACCGATACCCATACATTGTTTGTAGCCGGAGCTTCAAGCGCCTCTGCAAAAGTAGGCTGTCCATAATAAAGCGGACCTGTGATGTTCACTGTATAGTGATGGTTTCTCAAAACAGGCAGATACTCGCCATCCTGGTCAATGATTGATATTCTATAATACAGATCCTCACCGTCATTCTGAGAGCCTTTCACGATAAAGTCGATTGGAGAATCAACTGTATTCTCTGTCTCGAAAATATATTCTTCCTCATTTGTTCTAACATCCAGGAAGTCTCCAAGCTTTGTGGTGTTCTCCGGAAGAGTCACAAACGGTCTGTCTATGTAATGAGGAGCCTCAAATCCGTGCTCAGGACAATAAGGAGCCACCGTACCGAATGCATTAGAATTCACAACTATCCATCCCTTCTGCACGAATCCTGATCCTCCCTCTACACTGAGAGTGATCTTCGCCTGGTTCCTGAGAAGGAGCACTGGGTTGGTGGTCGAATTGTGCGCCTTGAGCTCATCGACAGTCTTTCGTGCCCAGTAAATCATACGGCCGGCAGATGCCTCCAATGAAGCCATCACATCCACCTCTGACATACCTCTGTAATTATCCTCACGGAAATATGTAAGGTTCTGGTTTCCTACGAGCTGCATTGTCACAGTGTGGTCCGGTACTGTCACTTCAAGACTACCCGACAATGACGGATTGGTTGTATCAGGAACTATATCAGCTGTTACCGTAGTGATGAAAAGGCCGTTATCATCAAAACAGAATACTGTCATCTGCTGCACTCCGCCTCCGTCAGGATCGACGGCTTTGGTCTGCACCTGGTTCATATCAGGTACCTGCACAACAAAATTTATGGTCATATATCCTTCCGGAGACACATTTGTGTCCGGTCCTACAAGGTCCTCAACGCAAGACATAAGGCTGAAGCCTACGAGGATCGAGAGGGCTATGTTGATATATCGTTTCATCGTGTTATCGTTTGTTGGTTCTACTCTATTTTGTTCGTTCAGCTAAATTCTAATATGCATCACGGATGCAGCGTACGTGGCAAGAACCACTGTTACCGCCTTCACTTGACTTGGTATGGATAGGCTGGCCATTCTCTATATTGTATGCGCAGTAGTATCTTGATCCCGAAAGCACCTCTGCCATTGCATCACTTGCGTGCTGGTGCTTGATGATGATATCGATCTCTGCTGCAGTAGGGAGTCTCCAATCGTCATACACCTGTCCGTCAGCACCGACCTCCACATATAATTCACAATGGCGCTTTGCCTGGTCGATTCCTCCCGGAAGTTCCCTGATTGATGATCCTCCGAATCCGCCTCCGTATCCCCCAGGGATGTTTGTAGCTCCAAGCTGGGATGCGATCATGAATGACGGCGATACCAGTTTGGTATTCTCCGGACTGCTCTCAGTGAAACCGTTTTCATCCAATCTCGGTCTTGCCACGATATAATCGGCTGATGTTGCCGTTACATGCACGTGATACATACGAGGATTGTTGAATGTTCCGTCTGTCACCGTGCGGCGATTTCCACTGGTTGGCCAATAGTAGACTTCGATATCGTAGTTTCCTGATGAGTTCGCATTTCCATTCACAAACTTTGAAGCGAAGAAGTAGCTGTTGATGGAACCCTGCTGGGCGTATGACCATGAACCTGAGCTCCAGTTCACTGCAGAATAGTTAGGATCTCCTCTCTGCTCGTATGTCGTTCCACCGAAGTCAGACCTGTAGGAATAAGCACCCAGTTCGTTGGTGATATAGAGAGTAGGATACTGTGCGACTGTAAATTCCGCTGTCTGACCTGAAGAGTTCTGCACCCTGAACTTCAGATAACGGATCGCATTGCTGTGATACTCCTGAGTAGCAGAATAAAACGGAGAGTTGATGGTTATTCCACCGTTCAGAACATTCTGCTGGGCTGTCGCCTCGATCTGACTATATATTCTGTAAGGGTCGTTGGTCTGCAGGTTCACTCTCTGGTCAAGGTAATTGTAGTAATATGCCTCAAGAAGAGTTATGCCGTCTGCCGGGATCGGAGTCGATGATGTGAAACTCAATGATGTGGCGTCCGAATTCTGATTATAGATATCCACATGATCCGTGCTGAGCTGAAGGTAATCAGGTCTTGTCTCTCCACCGACATTTACAGTTACCGGAGTCCAATCCGCAACTGCGTAATATATTCCCTCTACATCAACCGGTGTCGACTCAGCAATAGCTCCAGGACGGTTGAGATTGATGTTCACCTCATAATAGTTGTTTCTCTCAAACTTCTTGTCGTCAGTCATCGGGATCTTGTACCAGCTGTTATGATATACATGTACATTTCCCTGATCATCTGTATAGTTCAAAGGAAGATTCATTACCACACATGTCTCCTCTTCCAGGATACTGGTATTGCTCCAGCTGTGAGGGTACACATAAGTAGTGAGAGATACGTTCTTCCTGTCTGTCTCCGGTCTCCATGTGAAATACTCACTGTCGCTCTTAGTTGTATTTCTTACCTCAGCAGTGATGTCCTCGGCAGCTTTCGCCTCTGCAAGAAGATATGTCTGATAAGGAAGGTTGCGGATATAGTACAGACCACCCTCCGAGCCGACTGCAATGGTATAAGGCATGAACTCGACTCTCTCTCCTGCCTCAATATTGATGACAACCTTTGCAGCAGCACGTCTGAGCTGAGCGGAAAGGACTGTATCGTCAGCAGAGTTGCCATTGTTCAGCTGTACAGGAGAACTGCCACCATTATCCTTCGCTAACGCATCCATAAGAAAATACTTCGGAGCATTCTCTACATTGAGTCCTGTGATGTGCAGATTCCTATCCTCCTGGATCTTGTTGAGAAGAGTGTTATGCTCTATATATTGTGCAAACTCAGACTCCTCGACCATACTGTTGGCTATAAGGTAAACAAAATATTTCTTTGACTGGTCGAAATCGCTTCTCTTGGCATCAAGAGTCAGACTCGCTGCGTTATTCACAATGTATCTTCCATAATGCTTGCCGGATGCCGGAGCGCCTGAGATAGCTTCGAAGATGAATACATCAACATGATTGACAAAAGCCTCTGTCGATGTGTGGGCAGCCTTGGTAAGACCAGACGAAAGATCCAGAACAATGCTCTCATTCATCGACAAACTCATCTCATCCTTCATCTGACAAGAGAAGGACAGCGCCGCCATTGCTGAGATCAATATTGTATTTATGATTCGTTTCATATCCGTTTAGTTTACCATTGTTATTATCACGTAGTTGGCATCCTGCTGTGAAGCTCCGTTGTAAGGCCAGTAGTATTCCTGGTAACTTCCATTGATGAGCATGTATTCGATTGTTTCAAAACCGGCTGCCTTGTATGTGATCGCCAGCTTCACTTCTTCACCGGGATCGACCTTCATAGGATCCGGAGTAACCTTGATCTTATACCATTTGTCCGAAGCATTGATCGGCCACTGAACTTCCGGTACCTCATTCTGAACCAGTCCGTCGATCTGATAGACCTTTACCTCGCAATTTCCTGCCTGAGGTCCCATCAGCGTCGGTGTCCACGCATCATTTGTCGGGTATGTCAGCTGGAAGTATCCCTCAAAGGGTTGTGCCTCTGACATCTGAGCCTGCTGCGATGGCTTTGCCGCAAGGTCTGACTCCGTGGTAGGGATGGATTCTCTCAGATAAGAGTGTGTAGGATAATCAAAATGTATATCGCTTATCACATTATCTTCCCAAGGAAGCACCTCGTAATTTATTATCAGCTGACCTTCCGAACTGATGAGGATACATACCTTGTAATGAGTGTTTCTTTTGATCTGAGGCATATAGACGAATCCTGTTCGGATCTCACCTCCAGCACTCATAGCATATTCAACTCTCAGCACCACATCCTCGCTGTTCACTTCCGGCAGATAAGCGTCTGCAAGAACCAGATCATAATTTGACGCAACCTTCGCCTCATTGCTTCCCTTTTCAACTTCTGCATTGATATCTACAGCTGATGAATGGATTGTACGGTCATTAGGACGAGGTGCAACAGAACTCAAGGTCTCTGGTAACTGTGGGAAGAGGTAACTGTAAGTTCTTGTTCCTGCTGCAAGGATCCTGGCATCAAGAATCTGAGGTGTAGTTGAAGCACCTTCTGTCTTTGCGGCATAAAGGGAAATCTTTGCAAGAGAACGGGAAAGGTCAAGCTCTACCTTCTTGGTGAGTATGAAATGTCCTTCATGACCTGCCTCTGTATTCGAGATTGCTGAAATCTCAGATACATTGATATCCTCCTTCTGGATGCAATACATCGGAAGAGCACTTCCTGAGGTAAGTCCTGTAAACTTGATAGCCTCAAGCTGGCTGCGGGTCATATTCTCCGATAGTCCCACGACTCCGTTCTGGTATGCCATCTGAGCCTCATTCGCAACTACATAAAAATCCACTTCATGAGTGCCGGATGCAGGAAGTTCAAGGTCCATGTAGAATGGTTCGCCATCAGTGACCTTTCCTCTTATCGCATATCCTGCAAGTCTTTCGCCTGCGAAAGCGTAGATGCGAAGAGAATTCACTGCAGATTCTGAAGCTGTTGGAGTCGCCTTTGTCATACCTTCGGCCGACACGCTGAGCTCTATCATCACATTCTGCATGTCAATAGCGGGATCATCCTTTTCCAGGCAGCTTACCGACATCAGGACGGCTGCCAGAAATGTAGCGGCTATCAGTATTATGTTATTTGATTTCTGCATATGTGGTGATTATTAAAAGTCTGGTGTTACGTTTACAATGAACCATGAAGGAACCGATACCGTGATGGTCGAAGGCTGGTATTCTATCTTGAACGGAATTACACATTCATGCTTTGTTACATCAATGCTGTATTTTGCAATGTGCTGGGCGAAGTTCACTTCTATCAATGAAGCTCCCCCCGTTCCGACAAGCCTGAGATATACCTCGTCATGGTTTGAATGTCTCATGATGTTGGCGCTTGCCGAGAGTGTAGTAACTCCGTCATGAACGGCCTGCATCACGTAAGTTGTTGCCTGTCCTTTGGCCTTGTTTGTAAAATCTGTCTGAGGCGATACTCCAACAAGTTCTATCGATGGGTAGCCTGAGGCCTTGGTCAGGGCCGGCGCACCTACGACCTCAACAACGATGTCAAAGTGCGAACTGGCAAAGTAAGTTGTCCTGGTCTCAATAGATTTATATTCATCATAAGGTGCAATCGTATAATCAGTTGAAGACCAATAGAGCGGATCGTTACCTGAAACTGTCCTACCTGCCACATAATCCTCTGCTGCAAATACGACCTGATCAAGATTGCCCGATGACAGACCCTCCACTTCTGTCTCGTAAGCATTTCCTACACATACTATCTTATAATCTCCCGGCTCAAGAGGCGGAAGAGTGGTTACGCGTGCCTGGATGTCTGCATCAGAAATCAGCTCGGACACCACGCAGTTGCTGTTCTCATCAAAAACATACATGTGCACGCGGTCAATCTTCTCTGGGAAGATCTCAGTATCACCATCGCCCATATAACTGAAGGCAAGCTGGTAGACATTATGACACTGGCTATGATCCTCCTTAATGCAGGATGTGGAGAGGACTCCGGCAACCAGAAGGGTTAAAGCTATTGAGTTAAGTTTCATAATCTGTATGTTTTTGAATAAATATTGAAGGGGCCGGTCTTCCAGGGCCAAGCCCCTTCATTATTTATTGATGTTGTTTTAAAAAGTCAGCTTCTGCTGAAATTGATTTAGAATTCTGGATAAACAAGCTCTACTGCCCAGTCTACTACGTCAACTGTGATCTCAAGGCATCTGTCCATAGGGTCGATATCGTCCTCTTTGATAGGAATAGAACCGTCGTTCTCAACTTCGCCCTTTGCGCTCATACGGTAGATCTTACCCTCTTCAAACTCCGTAACCTCTGTTCCGTCTGTCTTGTAGAATCCCTTTGAGTAGAGGTATGCAGGCTGTCCGTCAGCAAGAAGCTTGATTACCATCACAGGAGCCTCCGAACATGAGAATATGTGGTATGCAAGAGGATCAGGTGTATCCTGAGTAGGAGCGGCTGGAGTAATAGTAAGATCGAAATAATCTCTGTACCAAGGAGTAGTTCCTGCCTCAGGTGTGTCAAGCCAAGTATAAGTCTCTGACTGGTCATCAAGATCAGCGATATGATTTACGAGGGTTCCAGACTCGGTTCCTGTCACTACTGAAGTCTCAGGATAATAATTCTGGAATGCAAGCTGAGTTATCTTGATTGTCTGATACTTAGGCTCAGTATTGAACTTCACGGTGAAACCGTCAACCTCAAAGCGTGAAACACGTGGAGCAAGTACGAGGTCAGCCTTATATACGTCTGATACGTAAGTTGTTCCATTGACATTTGTGTCAGTATGCTGACCGGTTGCCTTTTCAAGTTCCTTGATATCATAAAGAACCAGTTTGTCCTGCTCCTGCTGATCGTCTATCTTAATGTTTGCAAGTGCCTCATACTCGGCAAATGTGAGGTCATCACCAAGGTTACCTACAGCAACCACCTTTGTACAGTTAGGGTCAACATAGTGGAAAGTAGCCTTGATAGCTCCTGAGGAAAGGTCAACTGTGCTCCAGTAAGTCTGTGCATCAGCAGAACCGTCAGCTATCTTAGCTGTGTACTCATTACCAGAATCATCGGTAAGGAAAATCTTGAAATCGTTAAGGATAACGGCATCACCAGCCTCGATCTTCGGCCCAGCCAGACCCTTTGTAAGAGCCACGTTCTCAAGAGAGATTTCAACTGTCTTAAGGCGCTTAAGTGTCTCAGGTGCAGTATCCTGCTTGTTACATGCAACAAGCGCCAAAGCTGCTACGGAAGCAGACAACATCAATTTAGTAAGTTTCATAATGTTATTTTTTATAAGGTTTATTCAAATTTCTTCAGGTATTCTTCCAACGCTGTCTTCTGTTCTTCTTCGTATCTGTACTCAGCGTTTATTGCATCTATATTGCTCTGAGCCTCATGGTGGTCATATTCAAGAGCCTTTTCAAACCATGGCATCGCTTCTTCAAAAGTTCCCTGCATCATCAGCGCAACTCCTATTGAGTTAAATGCTCTTGCATCATCCTTCACTTTCCTAAGATTATCATGAGCCTCCTGGTATCTTCCTTCACGGATAAGTGCATTTGCCTGATTGATTATTTCAACAGCATGATCGTCAGCCGAATCGTAGTAGACCGCCAGATATCTTGCGCATCTGAGGCGAGGATAGAACTCATCAAGCATGAACTTCCATGTCTTTCCGTGGTCAATCCACTTGATCTTGTCCTTCTTGAGTTCTGTCGGAACGGTCTCGTCATTGATGATCTGAAGCACTTTGGCCTTGTGTTCAAAGTCATATTTTTCGATAGCCCACTTAAGTCCTTCCCAGTTCTCGTCTCCATTAACAATTCTGAAATTGTCCATTGTGAGATTATATTCAGGACGATGCTCAATGATATAGTCGATCAGAGCCTTTGCTCTGTGGTAACCGAGCCAGTTATTGAATCCCGGGCGACCTTCCGGAGATGCGTAACCTGCAACCTCAATCTTGTCAATCTTATAATTCGGATCAGAATGAATCTTATCGACCGCTGCGAGTATCTTTCCAAATGTCTCCTCATTTTCAAAGACTGTCGAATCAATCTCGATCCTGGACACTTTAAATGCTATTTCCAACTGATCCTGACCGAAGTCCCATTCTTTCGTCGCGTCTACGAGAGTATATGCCGGGATTCTTCTTGCCGGAAGCTGAGGTTCCTGGAACAAGGCTACATCGTTTGCCAGCATCTGATCCTCGAACTCCTTCTCACATGCACATCCGACAAGCTGTCTTCTGATACCGAGGTTTGCTGATTTCATCCATCTCTTGAGAGGAACCTGCGACGAGTAGTTGTAAACCTCTCCCTTCATCACCTGATTTTCTCCAAGTTCCCAAGTCTTATCTCCGTTTATATGATTGACCTGACGCTCTCTCTTATATCTTCCTTTTCCATAAATCTCCATTACATCGAGGTAGAGCGTATCTTTACCATTATATATATAAGGCATGATGGCCTCCTTCCTGTTTGCCGGCAGATCCTTTACATCAGTATCCACATCGAAGGAAACGGTGACGACACTTCCGTCATGGGTCATAGACTCGTTTGAGATCCTTGTCTGGGCGCTCATTGTTGCAGAAACCGCAAAGATGAACATCGCCAATGCTATAACTTTCTTCATATCTATCCTCTCCTTATTTTATCATGTAGATGAATGAAATACCTAGATTTGTCGGAGCAACCGCATATCTTGATACATGCACCTGGAATAGACCGCACTTGCGGCTCTCGAACCTGTCGTATTCCGTGTACCACAATCCCAGTCCGGCTGTGAACTCCATATTCCATCTGCGGCTTATCGGGAAAGCATAGCCGTAATTGAGTCCGGCTCCTGCCGCCCATCCCTGATATCGTCCAGGATTTCCGCTTACATTAAACTGGGTGTAGTTGCCGTTTAGTCCTATATAATGTCCCTGGAAAGCCTCGCAGAACCAATATCTGATCTCCGGAGTTACAAGGAAATGCTTAGCCTTGATGTTTTTCTCATTATTAAAAGTCCAGGGATTATATCCGCCTGCGAAATCGACTGTCCAGCGCGGAGCTACCGCAAACTCCAATCCGACGTTAGGTGTCGTAGTAGCCCAATACAGAGCATTGGTCTTCACTGCCACCTTCTGCGCGGAAGCACTTCCAGCAAATGCCAGAATAAAAAGAACTGCAAGTGTTAGATAGCGTCTCATCAGCAAATCTTGTTAGTAAATTACTTCAAAACCGCTGAACTTCTTGCCTTAATATAATAAGGGGTAATAGGGGGAAACAACAGGAGAACCTGTGTCTTGGTACGTTCAGCGATAGCAAAATTATATTCTGTCATAGGTCAGGACAAATTTTGCAGAGATGTTTACACGTGAACACAATATTTGTTTTTGAAGACGCACTTTTTAATGTAAACACAATATTCAGAGGCAAAAATTAACGTTTATATGACCGGCATTTTTTTGCATATACATAAAATTAACGCAGATACAACTAATAAAAATAGTTTTTTATACCTTTGTGGGGTTATTTAGAGACTTCAGTATGGACAATCTGACATACCTGTTATTCGAGTTCGGATACGCATTGATATTCGGCATATTCGGTCTCACTACCCTTGTCCTTTCAATACCAAAAGAAAAAGGCATAGAGTACTATAAAAAATCTCGATTGGCATTAGGTACAGGCCTATGTGCCATCGCTGCGTACTGCATAATCAGGATCTTTATAGGAAGAAACATCGCATCTTATGTGGAATTCTGGCTCCTCGTGACGTTTACCCTCATCCACTCTTGGTCAACATACGGGTGCCTGCTGTTCCTGATGGAAGTTCCACGTTACAAATACAAGAGTTTCTTTATCGACGGATTGATTCCGGCTGCAGTGATGCTTGCATGTGGATTCATCGGAATTGCATTCCCGGAATCACAGAAAGCGATGACAATCCTCTTCGGATTCGTATTTGGCATCAAATGTCTAAGAATGTTTGCGATATGCTTCAATGAATATCGCAAATGCCAGAAGGAACTTGATAATTACTATGATGAAGGACCAGACATCAAATGGATAAGGAACCTTATCTTCCTGTCACTGTTTATGTCCGGTGCAACCATAATATCGTTCTATATCCACACTACTCCTATCCTGGTGAGCTATTATCTTACCATACCGGTCATATATGCCTACATAGTATATAGGGTATTGGATTTCATGCCAAAGAAAATCGAAGCAATCAGAGCGCAGAATATCAGTCTGCTAAAACTGGAAGAGGAGGAAATTCAAGCAACACAAAAAACAAAGGACCTGAGCGAAAAACTCGGTCCTAAGGTAGATAAATGGATTGAGGCTAAACTGTTCTGTAAGCCTGACCTCAATATAAAGGATGTAGCGATGCAGATAGGAACAAACCAGAGCTACCTGTCTGTATATCTGAACAAACACCACAACATGACATTCCAGGTATGGCTGAACAGACTTCGCATTGAAGAAAGCAAGCTCATTCTCGCTTCTAAAGAGAAACTCTCAATTGAAGAAGTGGGAGCAAGGGTAGGAATTCCTCAAAGCTATAACTTCTCAAGATGGTTCAAGATCATCACTGATATGACACCATACCAGTTCAGAAAGCTTCATTCGTAAATCACTCTATAGAAGCAAGGATAGAAAACACCTTATTTTCAGGGGCATCTTTCAAGATGACCCTTTTTTCTGCATCAAGAAGATATAGAGAAGGTATAGCCCTTACATTATATAAAAGATCGTTTCTGATGATCAGGTCCGGATCGAAACCATTATACCACTCTTCTGGATATATAGGCATGTATGACCTCCATGCCTGAATATCCTCATCGATATACACATTCACAACTGCAAGTCTGCCATCAGCAACCTGAGAGGCTATAACAGGTTCATCGCGCAATACATTTATGATCTGCATACATGCCTCACATCCCGGATTACTGAAGAACAGGAGCGTCATCTCAGCTTTAATATCATACAGATTCGTCATCCTTCCTCTCCTGTCAGCAAACCTGAAGTCAGCAGCCTTGGTGCCGACCATATTCAGAGCGCAAAGACGCGCTTCACGTTCATACTTACCCCTCACAACATCAGAAAGCCCCTCAAAAGAAGCATAACGCTGCACGAAATGATAATACACATCCTCATTCCTCACAGGAGAATTGGGATCATAATAATATTTCTGGAACAGTTCCACAAAAGTATCGAACACCTGCGACGAAGTATCTTTCTTCTCACAAGCCAGTGCCCTGTCATAAAGGTTGCCAACAGCCTTGGACCATATACCATGGCCTGCATAATCCATTATGGAAGTCCAGTCTGCAAATTTCTGCTCAATGTCTCCTCTGCGCACTCCGCTGACCAGCACCGAATCAGATGGATAGTTTCTGGAAAGAGCAGTCATGCCGTTCCAATAGTTGACCGCCATGTATTCCAATGCTTCCTGCTGTCCGTTTATCATGCTCGGCACCTGCACATCAGGAAAAGGCAGAGCCTGAAATTGCTCTGCCTTCTTTTCCTTGCATCCTGCCACCATGAGCAGAACTGCCAATATAAGTGTAAGATTAATTCTCATACTCATATTTTCCGACAACAGCCTGAGAGACGTTGATAAGGAAGTCGCCTATCTTCTCAAGCTCAGCGAGAACGTCCATATAATACACACCTGTAAGATAGTTGTAGCTGTCGCTCTCGATATTGACGATGTGCTCCTCGCGAAGGTGGTTGCGACACTCGTTGATGTTGTACTCACAGTTGTGTGCATTTGAGATATCCTTAAGATTCTCATTCTTGAGGTTCTCTATCATCACGTCATAAGCCTTGGCGATAAGCTCGCACATCTTGTTGAGACGATCAAGGATAGTCTTGTCAAATACCTTTCCGTGAGCTTCTTTTCTCTTAAGGATACGTCCGATAGACTCGCCTGAATCACCGAGAGACTCCATCTCACCGATAATCTTGTACATAGCCTTGACCTTATCCGAAGACTCCTGGCTGAGTTCGTTCTTCGATACCTCATTGAGATATGTAGCGATCTCGTACTCAATCCTGTCAGTGATTTCCTCGTACTTGATCAACTTATCGTTAAGTTCGTCAAACCTGGCCTGATCTTGCTCATTGATAGCCTCACGTACGTAGTTAAAACCGTTACGGCAGATCTCTGCAAAGTGGACGAGCTCAAGCTTAGCCTCCTGGAGAGAAAGTTCCGCTGTATGGAGAGGACCTCCTGAAATATACTTGAGTCTATATACCTCTGTCTCACCCTTAGGCTCCTTCACAAGCCATACAACAGCCTTCTCGATAAGAGGAGTGAACCAGATAAGGACAAGAGTATTTGTTACATTGAAGAGTGTATGGAGCATTGCTATACCATAAAGAAGCGAGTTCTTGTACATCTCCACCATCTCAGCATCAGCTGTCTCAGCACCTGTTGCAATCGCAGCAAGATGCGAGCTTGCTGCCATAGGGTTATAGAAATCGAGACCTTCCATAATAACGCAGATAAGCTTCACGATAGGTCCGAATACTGCAAGAACCCAGATTACTCCGACAATGTTGAAAATTGTATGGGCACGTGCCGCTCTCTTTGCTGATGTATTAGCTACGGCAGCTGCGATATTTGCTGTGATCGTTGTTCCGATATTTTCTCCAAGCACCATCGCAACTGCAAGCTTGAAGTCGATAAGACCAGAAGCCGCAAGGAGCATTGTAATTGCCATTGTTGCGCTTGAAGCCTGAAGGACGATTGTAAGCACCGCACCTGCTATGAGGAAGAGAAGGATAGATCCGAATCCGAATCCATTGATGCTTCCGAAGAAATTCATCATTCCGGTCTGATACTGTCCGAGAACAGCGTTAGAGCAGTCCTTCATGAAAGTAAGACCTACATACATCACAGCGAATCCCATCAGGAACTGGCCGATGTTCTTCATTGTGGCCTTCTTCGATGAATGAAGCACGAAACCTATTCCCATCATAGGGACAGCGAAGAGTGCAATGTTTACGGAGAATCCGAGAGATGTGATCCACGCTGTAAGTGTAGTTCCGATGTTTGCTCCCATGATGACACCGATAGCGTTTCCGAGAGTAAGCAGACCGGCATTCACGAAGCTCACCACCATGATTGTTGTTGCAGAAGAAGACTGCACGAGGCAAGTCACAACTGTTCCGGTAAGTACACGCTTGAATGCATTGGATGTCATCTTGGCCATGAAAGCCCTGAGTCGGTCACCGGCAGATTTCTGGAGACCTTCGCTCATAAGTGCCATACCGTAGAGGAACATAGCAAGTCCTCCGAGTACGGAAAGCACGTTTAGAAGTGTTGTCATATAAATTTATAGTTGTTTTATTTGCTCAAACTTAATAGGGCCAATCAGGCACAAAAATATAAAAAAATATTAGATTTGCGCGATGAACTTTATAAAAAGAATATTACTTCTTATTGCCACACTGATTCCGGCATACGCTTCGGCACAATTCTATGTGACCGGAGACGATCCTGGAAGACTCAGGTGGAATTTCATAGATACCGAAAGCTACAGGGTCATATATCCTCAGGGAGCGGATTCTCTCGCGTTCACATACGCACGAAAACTCGAAAGATTCAAGATTCCTGTTTCCCGTTCATCCGGCTATGTTACCGGTCAGGGGGACGGCAAGATAATGCCGGTTGTCATACACGCATATAACGATGCAAACGGATCTGTTGCATGGGCTCCCAAGCGCATGGACATGTTCACCATACCTTCCGCATATGATCCGGAACCTTTCCCATGGAGCACAATGCTCTCTGTCCATGAATCCCGCCACGTAACCCAGATGCAGTTCGGACTGACCGAAAAGCAGAAACCAGGCAAGTGGTTCATTGGCGAAGGATGGAACATAGTAACCTTTCTGCTTTACCCCGGTACAGCCAAGTGCGAAGGAGACGCTGTCGTTGCAGAAACAGCTCTCACTCCTTCCGGAAGAGGTCGTACGGCAGATTTCCTGAATTATTTCTGGGTTGCATTCGACCAGGGTGACGATAGGGAATGGTTCCAGTGGAGATTTGTCTCGCAGAAAAATTATTCCCCTACATATTACGCTCTCGGATACATGACCCTCGGAGGCTTCAGATATGTCTATGATTACCCTCAATTCGTCAGCGAAGCACTGCATCTGTCAGCGGCACATCCGATAAAGGTCGGTTGTCTCTACGATGTCTGCAAAAATGTGACTGGAAAGAAATGGGGAGACATGTGGAAGGATGTCAGCGGTACCATGTATGATATATGGAAAAACGATGCTGACAGAAGAGCGCCATATATTCATTCGGAAAGAGTACTTCCGGAAACATCATGGTACACAGACTATTCAGGAAATCTTATCGTAGGAAAGGATCTTTATACAGTAAAGCAAGGTCATACGGATGCACCGACACTTGTGAGGATTGACAGCACTGGGACGGAACACAGGATACGCAGCTTCGCATATGGGGCCAGCGGACTCCGATATGATGCCGGTGCTGACAGAATCTATTGGAGTGAGAATATTCCTGATGCAAGATGGAGTCTGAAGTCCGGATCCGCAGTCAGATATATTGATTCAAACGACAAGACACGCACTGTACGCAATGATCAGCTGCTTTATAATCCGTCAATGTCTTCCGGAAAGACAGCCGTTGTAAGATATCACGTCGATGGTCACTCATCATTGGATATTCTTGATGGAGAAGACGGACATACTGAAATCAGTATAGCGGCACCTGACTCGTTGCAGCTTGTTGAGACGGCATGGATGAGAAACACTGTATATATGACCGCTATTTCAGAAAACGGTTACGGCATCTACGCTGCAGATATACATGAGGGCACAATACACAAGGTTATTGGACCTCAACCTCTGATGATAAAGGACTTCGGAACTTACGGTGACGAACTGATCTTCGCAAGCGACAGGACAGGAGTCCATGAACTATATCATTTTGATCCTTCATCAGGAGAACTCCGTCAAAGGACTTCCACACGCTACGGAGCCTACGATTTCCAGTATAGTGAAGATGGAAAGTATCTTTACTACTCTTCACAGACCATAAAGGGTAAACACCTGTTCCGCACGCCTGCAGACTCGCTTTTTGATAGGAAAGTAAGATTTGACAGCTTGTATAGATACCCTGTCGCAGAGAAGATAACCGAGCAGGAAAAGTCATTGGCCCGCACACAGGGATATGCTGACGCTGTTACTCTTAAGGAAGAGGACGTTGTCGTTTCGAAACCTAAGCGCTATCGTAAGGTTCCTCATATATTCAACCTGCACACATGGTTCCCGGCATACGTCAGCGTAGACAACATCATGAACAATCTGTCGTTCGACCCGCTGTGGCAGACTATCTCGCTCGGAGTTTCGGGAGTAATGCAGAACCACCTTGCTACAGCCAGAGGAGAGGTAGGATACTCTGCACATAAAGACTCCTATAACCCTTCGAAATGGAGACATTCGGGGCATTTCAAGTTCACTTATTCCGGACTCTACCCTATCTTCCAATTCTCAGTAGACTTCAACGACAGGAGCGCAAGGCAGTTCTATACTTATGCTGAAATGAAAAGCGGAAGCATATTCAGGGTGGAATCATACGAACTTGATGTACCATCTTTCAACGGAAGCGTGAGCATGTATGTGCCGTTCAACCTGACATCGGGAGGATGGAACAGAGGATTCATTCCTAAGCTGTCATATTCGATAACAAACGACGTATTCAATACAGGTATCATTCTCGCAGAGGTTTCGGACGGAAACATGTCTTTCGCAGGATACCAGGAAGGAAAGTATAAGTTTCTGCAGCAGGCAACAGCATCGGTAAGAGGATACACAATGCTCAATACAGCCAATTCGCAGGTATACCCACGCTGGGGTATCGGAGCAGAGATCGGCGCCTCGTCACGTCTTGATGCGTATAAGGTATTCTCCCCTATGGGATATCTTTATACATACGGATATGTGCCTGGATTCACTAAGACTCAGGGATTCAAGTTCACAGCCATGTGGCAGAGAAAGCTTCGCGACAATTCACCTTTCAGCCAGCAGCTTGTAAGTGTCCTTCCAAGGGGATTAAACAGCAGTGCCGGACTCGGCAGCCACTTGTCGCTATACAATAAGAACCTTGTAAAGGTGAGTGCAGACTATGCTGTTCCTATTTATATAGGAGATGTCACCCTCGGAGGTAACTGGCTCGCCATCAAGAGACTTGTTACCTATCCTCATTTCGACTACACATTCATAGGCAAGAAGGGTCTGTGGTCAGCAGGATTGGATCTTACGGCAGACCTCCATGCCATAGTAACACTTGAGTGGCCATGTTCAGTCGGAGTAACGTTCTCATGGAACGGCGGCTCTGCCTGGGACAGACTCGCAAACAATGGAATATCAATGAACAAATGGTTCGTAGGACCAATATTTAACGTATCATTCTAATTATGTCAATCATCAACGAAGCACTGGCACCATGCAGCAAATGCGGCCAGCAGACCAAAGTAACAGTCTACAGAAGCATCAACATATCAGAAAACCCTGAACTCAAGGAAAAGGTAAAGGATGGCTCACTCTTTCTTTGGGAGTGCCCTCACTGCGGTCAGGTCAACCTTGCCAAGTATGAGACCCTATACCACGATCCTGCCGCAAAGCTCATGGTATGGCTTCTTCCTGCCGGAGAAATCTCTGAAACACAGATGCAGGCCATCACAATGCACACCAAGGCAATGGGAGGCTATACTCTCCGCCGTGTAAACGATATGGGATCGCTGATGGAAAAGGTGCTTGTTAATGAGGCTGGTCTTGACGATATCGTTCTTGAGATGTGCAAGTATGTCACCAAGCTGGAAATGCTCCAGAAAAGCGTTTCCGCAGAGCAGAAGGACGAGTTCATGGCAGCTACATTCCACTTCTATAAATCAGAGGGAGAAGACGAATCACGCATACTTACATTCATGTATGGACTCGACAGCCAGATGCTCGGAGTGAATATAGGATGGAACGTATATCAGGACTGTGCCGGCATCCTCGAGCGCAACCCTCAGATCCGTCCTGCTGAAGGTTTCGAAAAGATCGATGCGGCTTGGCTTGCCTCTAAGCTTGCATAATTAAAACTAAGGGTGATCTCCTTCTTTGCCTCCTTGGGCACGCTTCTGACTCTCTCATAGATCGAATTGAACTTCTGTTCATCACACGGGACTGGCATGCTACCTGCTTGACATAGAGAGTCCGAAGCAGCTATCCAGAGATAAGATGCGCGGCAACATATTCGAGAATTTCGTGGTGATGGAGGCTGTCAAGCACAGAATGAATGCCGACAAGGAGGGAGGAGTATTCTTCTACAGGGATTCCAACATGAACGAGGTGGACGTGCTCATCAAGGAGGAGGGCAAGATCACTGCCCTTGAGGTCAAATCATCCATGACCTACAACAAGGAATTCGAGAACACCCTGAAGAAACTGTCAGGCTGGATAAAGACTCCTATCAGCTGAAATCTCTGGAAGCATTGATCTTGTCCAGTACCTTGCCACAGTCCTGACCCAGGAGAGTCAACGGCTTTTCAAGAATAATCCTCCTGATTCCGAAAAGCCATGTACCTTATCTAACAGTGTCATGTCGTTCCCTTAAAATCCAATCTTTACTCGCTTATCCTGCTTAGAGTTGACCATCTCTCCCATGCAGTACTCTCTTATCTTCTCCTCAGACGGTTCCTCACCGGAAAGGATAAGCTCTACAGTACGCTTTCGGGCCACATTCTCAATCTGACCGCCGCTGAGGTCGAATTCCTTTGCAAGGGAGTGAGCGAAAGCATCTGACAGCGACGGAATCATTGCCTTCCATATCTGCTGCTTTGCCTCAAGTGTAGGGCGCTCGAACTCTATCTTGTATATGAATCGGCGCTCGAAAGCCTTGTCCAGGTTGCATGTAAGGTTGGTCGTCGCAATCATGATTCCCTCAAGGGTCTCCATCTCCTGAAGGATGATGTTCTGGATGGAGTTCTCCATCTTGTCGACAGCCCTCTGTGCTCCTTCCTGACGGATACCAAGGACGGCATCCGCCTCATTGAAAAGGAGGATAGGTGCGACTTCCTTCTCCTTGACGTACTTGCGGTAGCGGTCAAACGTCGCCTTGATGTTCTTCTCGCTCTCGCCAACCCAGCAGCTCTTTATCTGGCTCACGTCCACCATCAGCACGTCGCGTCCAGTCATCCTCGCGAGCTGATTGACTGTCTCGGTCTTTCCTGTTCCAGGAGAGCCGTAGAAGAGACATGCAAAACCCTTTCGCATGCCGTTTTCGCTCAGACGGTCAGTGACATTCTTGAACTGATCCTGCTGAAGAAGTTCAGCCAGACGGTCTATCTGCGACTGGATGTGCGGAGCATAGAAAAGATGCTTCGGCGAAAACGTAGTGTACGATGTCAAATGCTTATCGTCAGCTTCAGTGGACTCGACGAGCTCGATGTCGGGGAATAATGCCTCTTTTGCAGCATCAGTCAGGTGATAGTAATTAGGGTCACGCATACCTTCATCCACCTTTGTCTCAAAGATGCCATCCTTGATCAACTGGGATGTTCCATTCTTCAGGGACCTGAGCACTCGACGCACCTGACTCTTAGAAATCATATAGTCCTCCCAGTTATGGGTGCCGATGATATCATCATCCTCATTGATGAGTCTTGAAGCGAACACATTCACAAGGAGATAATCCACACTGGAGAGATTATATTTTTCTATAGTCTTGCAGTATGGAAGATGCATATTCGATTCCACCAGATTCTCAAGCATCTCAACGCGCTCATGGAAAAGTATATCGTCATCCTCGAAGATCTCACCCAGACGATCGAAAAACTCATCCACAGTAAGGTCTGTCATCTTCACTGGAGTAACCGGAAGATTCTGCCTGATGCTGTTGACAACATTAGTGGGAACGCTATAATACCTCTCATCCTTGCCACTGGCATGACTTGTAACAAAGCCTTTTTCTATAAGGCCGTCAGCTACATTAAGCATTGTTATCATGCGGATATTGGAGACATTGATCATTTCTGCAATGCCACTGATCCATATGCGGCTACGCGAACTCATCTCGATGAAGAACGAAAGCAGCATAGCCTCGTCCTTTGTCAAGTTTAGTGTTTTTGATATATGCTTCAGGGCTGCGGCTGCCTTCTCATAGAACTCTGGCTCAAGGCTGTATTTCCTTGCCAAGCTGATAACCTCTTCCATAGAAGAGAGCACTGTTCTTTTAACTTTCTTGCTGTTGTTTTCCATCGTCTACACTTTTTGATATTGCAAATAAATAAACCGCTACTGCTAAAATGTGGCACTTGTGTCCGGCATTGAAATTCTCACACATTTATATAACAAAAGGGAGCTGAAAATTTATTTCTCTTCCTCAATCTGACTACGGATCATGCTGATCCTATCATCAAGCATAATCATATAGTTAGAGAGGTTGAATTCGGCGAGTCCCAATTCAAAAGCCTCGTCACTGTCCTCGTCAGTGCACGCCTTGACCTTTTCCTTGAGTTCCCGATACTCCATTGAAGCTTCATCCAGCTTTGCTTCAAGCTCTTGAAGCTGCTGCTTCATTGATTCTTTGTCTTTCGTCTGCATCTTGACCTGTATTTAAAAATTAAAACCGGCATCTACTCATAGGGGATACCCCTATTAATAGATACTGGATCAAGAGCCATATTGTTACTGCGATTCAGCTATTTTTTCAGAATTTCTACAAAAGTCTTCGGAAGGATTACATTTGACATCTCCAGGGCATAGACAAACAGAGGCGCTATCTGCTGGTCTGTAAATCCTGCGATACCGCCTGCAAGGAAAGAGGGATTTAAGTATCCTCACACATAACAGGTAAATCTTTTTTCAACATCAGACCACCTATATAATTCCCAGCGCATTGGGATTTATTCTAACATCAACACCTGTCAGACATCAAATTAAGCATAATTCACAATACATTGTGATTTTCTTGCATTTTTCATTTATTAGCATTAGTTTTGCTTAAAATTACCAACACATTGGGAATATGAAGACTTTAGGAGCACAGATTAAGGAACGAAGAAAAGCCTTGAAGATCACTCAGCAAGAACTGGCTGACCTTGCCGGCATCAGCATCAATACAGTTGTAGCGGCGGAGCGCGGTCAGGGCGATCCGAAAATTTCCACCTATCTGTCCATATGCAACGTCCTCGGACTTAAATTGACCGTAATACTATGAGACAATGTGAAATCTATCTGCACGGTATAAGGTGCGGCATACTTACGGAGAGTGATAGCCGTGAGTTTTCGTTTATATATGACAGGGCGTATCTTCTTGGAGAGGACGCACAACCGGTCAGTCTTACTCTTCCACTGCAGAGCGAGCCATACACATCCCCTCATCTATTCCCTGCCTTTGCGAACATGCTTTCCGAAGGAGAAAACCGCATGGTTCAGTCACAGCTTTTGAGGATCGACCCCGAAGACGACTTCGGCATTCTTCTGGCTACCTGTCAGACAGACACTATCGGAGCAATAACAGTAAGACCAATTGAAATATGAAGATATTGACCATATGTCCATCCACCTTGATGGATGGTTATGACACATACTCACCTGCAGCCACTAAAGTCCTCTTCGATAGCAGGCAGGTTTCACACATATTCCCAGGATTAAGTCCGGAGGATGACTCGAACACCTCTGACGAGCCAATACAGAACATCGGACGCATCTCTCTTTCCGGAGCTCAGTCTAAGTTCTCAGTCATAGTGGGAGATGACAACAATCTGAGGTACACCCGCGATGGTGAACAAGGGACATACATCCTCAAGCCACGTCCTATAGGTTATCAAATCATCAATAAAGATTATTGTGCTGCTAACGAACATGTGACAATGCAGATTGCATCACAGGTCTATGGAATAGAGACTGCATCTAACGCACTCTGCTTCTTCGAGGATGGTAAAGCTGCATACATCACACGCCGTTTCGATGTATATCCTGGCGGCAAGTACAAGCAGGAGGACTTCGCCGCACTCCTTGGCTGGAGCAAGGACAATGGAGGCAGGCTATTCAAGTATGACAAGTCCAGCTATGAAGAATGTGCGGAGTTGATCCACAAATATGTGAAGGCAGCCTTGATTGATATAAGGCGATTCTATAGAATCATACTATTCAACTTCGTGACTTTGAATGACGATGCTCACCTGAAGAACTTCTCGCTTATCGAGAAGGATGGAGAATATCGTCTCAGTCCTGCATATGACCTTGTCAACACTTCTCTTCAGCTTCGTGAGCCACAGATCTTTGCTCTCAAAAACGGACTGTTCAAGGAAGGAATGAATAAAGCCGACACTCATAACATCGGCTACGAAGACTTTGTCGAATTCGGCAGAAGGATAGGACTGAATGACAGGGTCATCAAGCAGGAACTGAAGATGTTTCAGGAACCTGACCCTAAGGCGATTCGCTTGATTGAGAAATCCTTCCTGTCTGAAGAACTCAAGAAACAGTATATCGTCTCATACAAGTATCGATGCAAGATGCTTACATTCTAAAAAGTCAGCCAAAATGAAGCAATTTGCCCATTTTGGCTGACTTTTTTATCAATAACTTCGAATTATTCTACTGAAGGGATCCAAGCAGCTGTGCAAACTGATCTGGGCATGAGGTACTCTTAGGACCGCAAGTGATACCTTGAAGCCTCTGCTGTACATCAGAAATCTTCTGTCCCTTGCACAGTGCGGCTATTCCCTTGAGGTTGCCGCTGCATCCGCCATGGAAGGCGGCGTCAAGAATAACATCACCTTCAACAAGCAGTTCAATCGCCTGCGAGCAAACACCCTCAGTCTGGGCCACTACATATCTGACAGAGTCCTTATATGTGTCGTTTATAATCTTCATTATATGTAAATTTTGCAAGAGCAAAGATAAGTAGAATCTTACAAAAGGGAAATCCAATCTTTCAGTTCCCACTTATAGAAGCGTCTGCAAGGAGGATTTTTGAAAATGAATCTTTCACTTGCTAAAAACAATATTACAAAAGTCCATAAATACCATATAGTTCATCGAGTGATATCTCTATGCCTATACGTTTGAATTCATCCTGTCTCAATAAATACAATTGAGATATTATTCTCTTCTTTTCTACGTCAGAGCCAAAATGAATTTTTCTATGACAAGTTGGACATAGACATACTATATTTTCAGGACAGTCTATATTTACACAGAATCTTTCGTAAAAAGCCACAGCATTTGATGTTGTACAAGGTATTAGATGGTGGCCCTCCATATATTGAACTCCTTTAGGTGTACTGAACGTATTATGATACTTATCTGCTTCACATTTATAATCAGCCTTCCTCAATGCGAATTTTGACACACGAGCAGACTTGCTTACTTGCATAGCACTTCCTGTCGTTGTATAACTAGGTTCTGAATTAAACACGTTATCGAAAGAGCCAATATCTTCCGCGCATTGTACTTGCCCCTGAAATGAAAGGTCATCATCAGTAGTCTTAAAGGATAAATATTCATCCAGATATTCTATGAGTTTCTTATCTAGAGCTGGATACTTCCCCTTATAAACACGCTGCATCCTAAACATATAGGTGTTATATTCACGAATTCTGATAATGAATCTAGGATATCCATCTAATAAATTCAGGGTATCTGACTCTACTACATATTTGCAATATTCTACTCTTTCCCCAACTGTTACTATTCGTTTCAACTTTTCTCCTAATTGTGGAGTAGCATATACTCTAGCATTTTCAGTAAATGCCACCACCTCTCTATCGCACGATCCAGAAATCTTTTGGACATACACAACAAGGACTCCGTCTACATAGCCATGTTTGTTAGGTTTAACACCTAAAGAGCGAATATCTAGATTGCCGTAAGGCGGGCAATATCCGTAATACCTATTATCAATAGGATTGGGAACTAGATTATAAATTTCATGCCCGACATTTTTTTCAAGATATCGACCTGAATTCAAATCAATTATTATAAACGGGCGATCAGCAAGCGACATAATCTTGTACTTTATAAGTTATTCACAAATTTAGCAAATATTATTAATCTACTAGCTGATAGCGATTGACCCATACCCGGCCGTCATCGTTGTCGTTGTTTTCACGTACAAGAATCATCGCTTCATCCATATCCTTGAAGTCGATTCCGAAGAAGTCTGACAGGCTCTGTAATGCCTCATTCTCCATGAGATAGTAGATGTCGTCATCCTCGTAATCCACTACGTAGTCCTCCGGAAAGAATACGTTATTGTTCTTCTCATAGATGGCCATGCCTGGTTCTTCACACCTGAAGGCAATGGGAGGCTATACTCTCCGTGTGCGCTTCCCCTTTCCACTTCTATAAATCAGAGGGAGAAGACGAATCACGCATACTTACATTCTGGCTTAACTCTGTATTAGCTTAGGTTACTTGATTTAATAGGGTATTATATATTTTACCTCATCTAATCCAATGGATGAGGTATGAGTTCTATCTATAATCTCCTTTAGTTTATATGAATAACTTGTTATTTTCAAGTTATCATCCAGATTTGCAGAAATTTCTACCAGAATCCTATATTCAAAACCACACTGATAATCAAATCCTTCTACTGTTTGTATCGGGGTCCAATAATACCATGAAGAAGGTTGATAAGTATCTTTCCAAATATAATATTGCAACAATTCATTGTTTGGAATACCAGTTTCAGATGCCACGATTTTTTCTGTTAAATACACCATACTTTCAGGTATTCCTTTAGAATTCGTTACTTTTTTTTCTAATATATCTGTTACGTAAAATGTAATTCTATCAGAATCTTGAATTCCACATAACTCGTTCTCAATTTCTTTTACTCTTATCTTGTATTCAAAACCTCTTGTATAGTTAAAATTCTCAAACGAATAAATAGAATACTTCTTCCACTCCACATCATCTGGAGTTAGTTTTACTAGATAAACAGGGGTAAAGATATTCTCTCCCCAATTTGTTACTACACACCCATCTGATGCAATTATCATTTCATAATATTGTTGGCTTGAATTGTATTTTATTTCACTACAACCAACCAACAATAAACTTATAACAGATAATAGTAATTTTCCTATATCACAGCGCCACAACATATCTTACTTCATGAAATCTCGTTTCATTTCCTAATTGATACTCTTGATAATAATTAGAATTAGGCAAACTATAACTTCTTAGTCACTACACCATCTACCCGAGCCTCCTCAATCCGCTTCAAAAGAACCAATCTATTGATATCATTTGTAACAGATTGTGTACATTACTTATCTGAATAAAAATATACATCCTATTATCAACTAGCCTATATTGTTCTACATTATAAAATGGTGGACCATAAATTGATCTAACTCCTAAAACATCAGAATTTGTTAAATAAGTTCTCTGACTATTCCATATAGATCCATCTTTTCTAGTTAAAACGGGTATATTCGTTAGATAAGACTATTTTCTGAGTTTCCTGGCCAACAAACGCCAATTCTGGAAAAAAATCGAGTAGGAGGAAAACAAAAGTAGGTTTTCCTCCTACTTTTGTTTTCCGACCTCTCACACCACCGTACATGCGGGTCCGCATACGGCGGTTCCTTATCTGCAATGATACTTTTCGTAGTATCCCATCAGTGACG
>JAFYRK010000030.1 GCA_017559545.1 Bacteroidales bacterium | reverse complement strand
TGTACCATCACGAAGGAGGTGTACGGGGCATAGCCGATGATTTGCGTAGTATGCTCAGCGAGGACTTCCGTAACCGTATGGATATGGGACGCTATGTTTCGGCTACTGTACAAACGGTAAAGAGTGAGCCTGTTAAGGTGGAAAATCAGAAAGTGGAGGCACCAAAGGTAACTCAGCAATCAGCCGTTGAGCAACCTAAACCCGTTGAGCAGCCAACTGAAAGGAAGAAGATTATTGATACTGATTCGGGAGTAATCTCATCGAATGCTCCCGTCATGAGCCTATATGACCTTTTCAACTTCACCGAAGAGGAACGAAGAGCGGCTGAAACCGGGCAGAAAATCAAGAGTGCCAAAGGTGGAAAGAAAGGCAAGAGCAAACCTATACAGCCAAGCCTATTTGATGTTCCTCCCACTACCAAAGAAGAACCCCAAAAGGTAGAAAAGCCTCCTGTTCAAGAGTCAAAGGCAGAGCCAAAAGCGGAGAATGCCCCCAAAGAAGCAGCCCCCGATGACATCTATGCTACCATCAATTGGGAGGACAATCCGCCCATCAACGGATTCTACGAGATGATGATGGACTTGACACCCGAACAACGCAAGGAACTTCGGGCAAAGGCTCAGGCTCGTTGGGAAGCGGAGAAAAAACAGATGGAAGTACCTGCCGTTGACGTAAGAACGGAAACACCGACACCAACAGAAAAGGTTACGGATGAGGTTACTGACACCGTTGAAATCCCCGTTGCCGTATCTCAAGACGGTACAATGTCGCTGTTCCCCGATATGGAAAGCGAGGAAGAGAAAAGGCGGAAAAAGGAAGAACTGATGCAGCCGAGAGAGTTTGACCGTCCGCTGGAGCCACACCATCGTGACGGCTCTTTGGTGGTTGATACCCTCTATAATCCTGGCTATCTGAAAGATGTGACTACCTACGGAGCGATGTTCCATCCGCTTGACCTTTCGGGAGTGCAACGGGAGAAAGCCCAACTGTATGTATCACTCCGTGATGCGTATGAACGTTTATACACCTATGAAACGGAGAACCACGAGGAAAATGCTCCGCAACGTGGCTACCTGAACAAGTATTACGATGAATATGTAGCCCGTTACGGCAATCTGAACAGCCGACAGAATGTGAAACTGATAATGATGGATGCTACCGGACGTGACATCCTTTCATTGGAGCGAAGCGAGGAAGGCAAGTTCGTGAAGGCTGACATCTTCGAGCGTCCCGTGGCGTTTGCCGTGGATAATGTAACCCATGTGGAGACACCCGAAGAGGCTTTATCCGCTTCGCTGAACAAGTACGGTGGTGTAAATATCGGCTATATGCGTGGTTTGACGGACGGAACGGAAGAGGAACTGCTAACAGCCTTGTCCGGTCGTATCTACTACAATCCGTTGGTGCAGAACTATGAGATTGCCGACCGTTTCATTGCAGGCAATGTGATTGAAAAGGCGGAACGCATAGAAAGATGGATGCAACACAACGATGAGGATGAACGGGTAAAGGAATCGCTTGCCGCACTCAAGGAGTCCGCACCGCAGAAGATTACCTTTGAGGAACTGGACTTCAACTTCGGGGAACGATGGATACCTACGGGAGTCTATTCCGCCTATATGAGCAAGCTCTACGATACGGATATCAACATCGCCTACTCAGAGAGTCTGGACGAGTATTCCGTAAAATGCGGACATAAGAACCTGAAAATTTGGAAGGAGTTTGCCGTGCAGGGTTACTACCGCAGTTATGACGGTATGAACCTCTTGAAACACGCCTTGCACAATACTTGTCCCGATATGATGAAGAGTATCGGAAAGGACGACAACGGCAATGACATCAAGGTACGTGATGCCGAGGGCATACAGCTTGCCAACAGCAAGATTGATGAGATACGAAACGGCTTTACCGAATGGTTGGAGGAACAGCCTCAGTCGTTCAAGGACACACTGACGGATATGTATAACCGCAAATTCAACTGTTTCGTGCGTCCGAAGTATG